>DXMG01000001.1:0-63771 GCA_019414325.1 Collinsella sp.
GATCCGGTCGCACGGAGAGCATTTCCCAGTTGACAAAACTATAGGAACACCCCCCTGAACAGAATCGCCGTTACCGGTTGACGGTGCGGCGATTGCCGCCAGCGGCGACATGAGCGGCTGAGCGATGAGGCCCGCCGTCAAAACGGTTGCGACGGCGCGGTTGGCAACGCCCTTGACGTTGACGGCCTTGGCCCGAGGCTCAAAGTGCTGTGGGCTGTAGTTTGCCATGGCTTTCTCCCTTTGACACGGATGTATCCATACGCTTCAAAATGTAGGAGCTGATTTTTGAATTCTGTTGCGCAACATTGGTCACCAGCGGATTTTTTGAAATTCGCACTCTCGTGCTTCACAATTTCGTCACATATGTAGGAGCTGGTGCATCATATTCTTGCGGGATGGAATTGAGTCTGTGATTTGCATTTGCTCCCGCGTCATCCGCCCTATCGGATTCCGCATGCAACAGACACCCCGCCCGCCACGGTGTAGAGTAAGGACAACGGGCGCGTTGCGCGGACCGCGCTGGAACGAGGTGGACATGGAGCTCGATAAACAACAGATCAAGCGACTGCGCGAGCGCCATCATCGGCGCCATGGCATCCGCCCTGCCCATAGTGAGGCTGCCGAGCAGGCTGGTCGCTTTTTAAAGCGCGCGTTCAACATTCGCGAGGGACGCGCGCCCTATCACGTGATCCGCAAGCGTTTTGTAAACGGGGCGCGTCTGACTGGCTCTCACCTGTGTATCCTCATCATCGCCATGCTCATCGCGAGCATCGGTCTCGATATCGACTCGGACATCGCCATCGTAGGTGCCATGCTCATCTGCCCGCTCATGGGCTCGGTTCTTGCCATGGCATACGGCATTGCCACGCTCGACCGCGAGATTGCCGTCGAAGCCATCGCCAGCCTTGCGCTACAGATGGCCTTTTGCCTGGTCACGTCCACGTTGTACTTTAAGCTCTCACCCCTTGGCACCACCACAGCTGCCATCATCGACAACTCGACACCCACCGTCTGGGACCTTACCGTCGCGCTCGCTGGCGGCTTTGCGGGTGGCCTGGGCAACTCGCGCGACCAGGAACCCGCCACGCTCATCGCCGGCGTGGCCGTGGCGACCGCGCTCATGCCGCCCCTGTGTGCAGCGGGCTACGGCATCGCCATCGCAAGCGGGTCGCTGTTTCTCTCGGCACTCTACGAGTTTGGCATCAACGTGGTCTTTATCGCGCTGGCAGCCGAAGCCGTGCTGCTTCTTTTGCGCGTGCCGCTCAAGCGCGACCTGAACGGCGACGGTATTGTGACCGCTGAGGAAGACGCCGAGGTCGACGAGCTGTCACGCAAGGTGCGCCGCCGCATCATCGTGGGCACGGTGATCTTTGCCATCCCCTGCATCGTCATGACGGCGGGCTCCATTGGCTCGGCGCAGGCCGGCGTGCAGGACGGCTACGGCGTCACCGAAACCACGCGCGAGCTTGCCGCGGTGCTGCCGGGCTTTAAGGATTACACCGTCGCCGTCGAGACCTCGGCCACCGAGGGCGACAAGGAGGGCCTTGTCGAGCGCGAGGTTGTCGCCCACGTGACGACAAGCGAGGCGCTCGGGGCGCACAACCGCCACGTCGCCCGCAAGCTCATCAACCTCAATGTGCCCGAACTCGATCGTGTGGAGTTTGACGTAAAGTAATGCGGAGCATGGGATGGCTCCCGCGCACAGGCGCAAGTCGCGGCGAGGCTCAGACGCGACGCAGGCACATGCAAAAAGCGGGACGTAGTTCACGTCCGCGCCCCGCTCGCTGTTTTATTGCCGTGAATCAGACGTCCGCATCGACATCGCCAGACTCCACCGTAAACGCCGGATCGGTGCTCACAAGATAAAATCGGGTCACTTTGCTATCTCTAAATAGATAGAGCTGGCCCTGCTCGCGTCGGCGTGACGTATACGCCACGTGAACCGTACCGAATTCTTCGCCGTTTTCCTTCTTTAATATCAGGATGTTGGGGTCATCCGTACGCTTAAACTGCCCGTCTACGCAGCTGCCGTCTTTGTCGACCAGTTGCCACCGATGGTTATCCTCTTCAAGAAAGGCCAGGGTTTCCAGACTCGTCTTGTCGTCCCGATAGTAACCGTCAATGGCAAACCCTTCGGAAGCGCATTCCTGCATATAGGACGTTTCTCGGCTTATAGCAAACAGCCCTGTAGCGCCCAGGAGCACAGCCAGGCAGACCACTGCAAGGGCTATCGAAATAGTACGGCGACCCATGTTAGCCCAGCCGATAGTTGCTTAACGGAGCGTGAAACATACCTGGAACCTCCGATATCAGGGGGAACGTCGCCAGCAGGCTGGCGACAACTATATGTTTCTGACATCAAACCATATGGCTGCCACTCGCGGAGGGGGCATCGGCGAACGGCGTGTTTTCATACTCCATTGGTCAAACCTAAGCGCGGCCCTACAGCTCGTACTTGTGCACGCGGTAGATATACTTTTCGGCTTCCATCTCGTAGGTGGTGATGGGCAGTCCATAGCGATCGTACTCGGCAAAGGTCTTGGCCATGCCCGATGCCACGAGCATGCTATTCGAATCGCCGACGCGCTGCACGCTACTTACGTAACCTGAGAACGGCACTGCGATCTGGTCCACAAGCTCGTAGGTGCGCGCGGTCTCGTCCACCGTAAAGATGCGCCCAAACGAATGCGTCCCCTTACTGTAGTCGGTCACCACCGCGGCGCCCAGCTGGCCCCAGTCGAACTTGGGATAGCGCTCGGTCGCACCAAAGTTGTTGTCGTATAGCAGCACCTGGTAGCGACCAGTCACTGCCGTGTCAGAACTCGGCAGATACGTCACGCTGTGCTGGCCTGCATTGAGCGAGAAATCGCCCTGGGCCTGCAGCAGCTTGTCCTCAAAGCCCGAGCCGGCCCATTGCCACTCCTTTCTATTTCTGGGTCCATCTTCTCACTGTTGGCGGCCGGAAATGATCCGTTTTCCTCCGACCCCGAGGGATCATTTTTAGTACTTGAAGAAGCCCTCGCCCGAGCTTTCGCCCAGCTTGCCTTCGTCGAGCATTTTCTTGAGGACGGACGCCATGGCCTTAAAGTTGTAGGGCATCATCATCTTTTTGAGCAGTGGGCTCACCAGGCCCGGCACCTTCTGATACTGCATGACGATGTTGTAGGCCGTCTGGATACCCACCGTGTCGAATACGCGGAACGGGCCCTTGGGAGCGCCGGTGCCACGCGTCCACGCGAGGTCGATGCTCTTGGGATCGCTCACGCCCGAGACGTACAGATCAAGGCCCGAAAGCAGCCACGGTACCAACATGGAGTTGAGCAGATAGCCGTTCTTTTCCTTGTTGACGGGCAACGCCAGCATACGGATGTCGTTGGCAAAGTCGACGAGTTCATCGAAGTAGCGCTTGTCGGTCTGGTCCTGTGCCATGACCTCGGTCATGTTGTTCTTCCAGATAGAGTTGGCAAAGTGCAGCGACAGGTACTTCTCGGGGCGGCCGGTGTACTTGGCAAAGGTACTCGGCAGCAGCGTGGAGGAATTGGTCACGACGACGGTCTTTTGCGGGAGAACCGGGGCGAGCTTCTTGTAGAAGTCAATCTTTGCCTGGGTGTCCTCAGCCATAGACTCGATGACCAAATCGGCGTCGGCCACTGCCTTTGCAAGATCGAGCTCCAGCTTGAGTGTGGAGTAGGCGCGCTCAACGGCGGCGAGTGCCACCTCTTTGTCGAAGGGCTTGCCGCTATCGGCGATACCGGAGCACCACTCGCCCGTGCCGTCCGCCATACCCTCGATTGCCGCGATGTACTCCTCGCGCACATGATCGATCTTGGGCTGGGTGCGGCCGATGCTGCCCTCGCTGCGCAGCCAAATCGTTACATCAAAGCCGCAGTAGGCAGCCTGAAAGGCAATCTGGCTTCCCAGCACGCCGCCGCCGGCGACGCAAACGGTCTTGTAGCTCATGGGACGGTCCTCTCTTACGTAATTCCATAGATGTGTATTTATTCAACCGTAAGGAGGCCGCGAGCCGGGGGCGGGTTCTATAAACGGACGGTATTTCGCGGCGAACGGCTACATTTGTTCATTAACTCTCGATTTTGAGGCCATTTTTTGGCGCTGCTGAACCGCTGTTTTCGGAAGTGCGGGGAAAAATCGGGTTTCGCCGACCAGATCGGCTTTTTTGACAACAAAACCGCAGGTCGCGGGAGTCTAAAAAGGCGGTGTGCTCGGGAGGTTCGCGCTTTTCACCGCACTTCTGAAATACGAGCCCACGGAAGGCTGCAGCGAGATCATTTGCGCAACATATGTCCAGCAAAAACGGGTGGTAGCCGGTACGGCCACCACCCGTTTGTCTCATATCCAGCCCATAGCGGGCAAGCTACTTCTTAATGCCGCGTCCCAGACGCTTGGCGACCGATGTGACGGCCTCCTCGCTGGCCGGCCCGCAGCTCACGCAGCCGTCATGGGCACGCATCTGGCCGGTGACCTCGTCCATCGCGAGCGGCGCCACCTTCTCGAGCTTAAAGCCCTTACCGGCGCGCATGTTCTCCTTGGCCACACTGATCATGAGCTTAATACGGTTGAGCTGGTTGACCTCGGACGCACCGGGGTCGTAGTCCACCGCAACGATGTTGCTCTCGGGATGCTGGCGGCGCAGCTCCTTAATCACGGCCTTGCCCACCACGTGATTGGGCAGGCACGCGAAGGGCTGCGTGCAGATGATGTTGGGCGCGCCGTGGTCGATCAGGTCGAGCATCTCGGCCGTGAGCAACCAGCCCTCGCCCATGTTGTTGCACACCGAAAGCACCGTACAGGCCTTGTCAGCCATGGTGCCGATGCGCTCGGGCGCCTCGAAGCGGCGGGACTTCTCGAGCATCTCCTCCACCGGCGTGCGCATCCAGTCCACCAGCTTAATGAGCGCCTGCATACCAGCGCGCGTAGTGGCAGAGCTTCCCAGCTCGTCTTTCTGCAGCTCGGCGTTGCTCATGGAGTACAGGAAGAAGTCGAGCAGGCCCGGCACCACGGCCTCGCAGCCCTCGCGCTCGATGACATCGACCACGTGGTTGTTGGCCGTGGGATGGAACTTGACCAAGATCTCACCGACCACGCCCACGCGCGGCTTGGTGCCCTCGCCCACGAGCGGCATGGTGTCGAACGCGCGGATGGCCTCGCGGCACAGCTTGGTGTAGTTGTGGCGGTTAAACTTGGGCGCCAGCTTGCGGGCACGCGCCATGTACTGCTCGTAGAGCGCGTTGGCGGCACCGTGCGTGGCCTCGTACGGGCGGCAGCGGTAGAGCATCTGCATCATCACGTCACCAAAGAGCACCGCGTACACGGCCTGCTTAAGCAGCGCCGGCGTAATCTTAAAGCCGGGGTTGTCCTCGCCGAGCGCCACAGCCGAAAGCGAGATCACCGGAATCTCGGGGTGGCCGCTCTCGCGCAGGGCCTTGCGGATGAGCGCGATGTAGTTGGTGGCACGGCAGCCGCCGCCAGTCTGGCTGATAACCACGGCCGTCTTGGACAGGTCGTACCGGCCGCTCTCGATGGCCTCCATAATCTGGCCCGTCACCAAGATCGACGGGTAGCAAATGTCATTGTTCACATAGCGCAGACCGGCCTCGACGGCATCGTGATCGGTCGAGGGCAGCAGCTCCAGGTTATAGCCAGCACCGCGGAACACCTCTTTGACCAGGTCGAAGTGGATCGGCGCCATCTGCGGGCACAGGATGGTATAGCCCTCGTCGCGCATTTGCTCGGTAAAGGGCACCTTGGGCCACGCGGTCGAAGCACTCTCGCGCTGAGCCTCGAACGTGTACTTGCGGCTCGCGAACGCGGGGGCATCCGTGGAGGGCGCCACCGGCGCGGCGTCACCCTGCTCGTAGGCCTCGCCCGCGGCCGTGGCCTCGGCCAAGCGCTCGGCCTCCTGGTCCTTAAGCGCGGCCATGAGCGAGCGAATACGGATACGTGCGGCGCCCAGGTTGGATACCTCGTCGATCTTGAGCACGGTGTAGATCTTGCCACTGGCCTCCAGGATCTCCTGCACCTGGTCGGTGGTCAGAGCGTCCAGGCCGCAGCCGAAAGAGTTGAGCTGGATCAGGTCCAGGTCGTTGCGCATCGTCACAAAACGGGCGACGGCGTACAGGCGGCTGTGGTACATCCACTGGTCGACGACGCGGATGGGGCGCTCGGGCTTCACGAGATGCGCAAGCGAATCCTCGGTAAAGACCGCAAAGCCAAAGCTCGAGATAAGCTCGGGCAGGGCATGGTTGATCTCGGGGTCGTTATGGTAGGGGCGGCCGGCGAGCACAATGCCATGGCCACCGTGGTCCTCGACCCACTTAAGGGCCTCCTCGCCCATGGTCTGGATGTCCTCGTGGAAACGCGCATCGGCCTCAAAGGCGGCGTTGACGGCGGCATCGACCTCGGAGCGCGTGATCTTGGGACCGCGCACACGACCGCGACCGGCCTCAGCATCGGCCACGCGGTCGACGGCGAGCACCTGGTACAGGCGGCGCTTGAGCTCGGTCTTGTCATGATAGGGCACAAACGGGTACAGGAACTCGATGTTCTGCTCGCGGATCTCATCGATATTGAGCGCCAACGCCGTGGGGTAGCTCATGACGATGGGGCAGTTGTAACAGTTGCCGGCGGTCGGATCCTCCTTGCGCTCCCAGCGCACGCACGGCATCCAAATGAAGTCGACATCGCGGTCGATAAGGTTCATCACATGGCCGTGGCTCATCTTGGCCGGATAGCACACGCTCTCGGACGGCATGGACTCGATGCCCGCCTGGTAGGTCTTCTTGCTCGACTGGTCGGACAGCTGCACGCTAAAGCCCAGACGCGTAAAGAACGCGTGCCAGAAGGGGTAGTTCTCGTACATGTTGAGCGCGCGCGGAATGCCCACGGTGCCGCGCGGGGCCTCGTCGGGGCTCAGCACCTCGCGGTTAAACAGCAACTCGTTTTTCTTTTTGAAGAGGTTGGGGGCCTCGGTCTTCTGCTTTTTGTGGCCGGCGCCCTTCTCGCAGCGGTTGCCGGTGATAAAGCGCCTGCCGCCGCCAAAGTCGTTGACGGTAAGCTGGCAGTTGTTGGAGCAGCGGCCGCAACGAACATGCTTTTGCGTCACGGTGAGGTGCGCGATGTCCTCGGCCGAAAGGATGGTCGAGGTGCCGTCGGCGCCGGCGCGATCGCGGGCGAGCAGGGCCGCACCGTAGGCGCCCATGCAGCCGGCGATGTCGGGACGCACGGCATGAACGCCCGTGAGCTGCTCAAACGCGCGCAGCGTGGCATCGGACATAAAGGTGCCGCCCTGGACGATCACCTGGCTGCCGATCTCCTTGGGGTCGCGCAGCTTAATGACCTTGAACAGGGCATTCTTAATGACGGAATAGGACAGGCCGGCCGCGATGTCGCCCACCGTGGCGCCTTCCTTTTGCGCCTGCTTGACGCGCGAGTTCATAAAGACCGTGCAGCGGCTGCCCAGGTCGACAGGGGCCTTGGCATGGATGGCGGCACCGGCGAACGCGCGCACGTCCATGTTCATAGACACGGCGAAGCTCTCGATAAAGCTGCCGCAGCCCGACGAGCAGGCCTCGTTGAGCATGATGTGTTCGATGACGCCGTCCTTGACGCGCAGGCACTTCATGTCCTGGCCGCCGATGTCCAGGATGAACTCGACGCCAGGCAGGAACGCCTTGGCGCCGCGCAGATGCGCGACGGTCTCGATCTCGCCCGAGTCGGCCTTGAGGGCCTCGATGAGCAGCGCCTCGCCATAGCCCGTGGTGGTCACGTGGCCGATGGTGCAGCCGGCGGGGATGTGGTTGTAGAAATCGGCCATGATGACCTTGGCCGTGCCCAGGATGTCGCCGTTGTTGTTGCCATACCAAGTGTGCAGCAGCTGACCGTCCTCGCCTACGAGCGCGGCCTTCATGGTCGTGGAACCGGCGTCGATGCCGATGAACACGCGTCCGGTGTAGCCGTCGAGCTTGCCCTTGGGGACGACCTCGGTGTCGTGGCGGGTTTTGAACTCGGCAAAGTCCTCGTCGGTGGCAAAGAGCGGATCCAGGCGCTCGACCTCGGCACCTTGCGTATCACCCAGGGCATCGATGGCATCGATGAGCTGCGGAAACGTGCTGAGCTTATTGGACTCGTGCGCCATGGCGGCGCCGCTCGCCACAAACAGGTGAGCGTTTTGGGGCACAATGCGGTGCTCCTCGTCCAGATTGAGCGTGAGGTAGAAGCGGTGGCGCAGCTCGGAGAGATACTGCAGCGGGCCGCCCAGGAAGGCGACGTTGCCGCGGATGGGACGGCCGCACGCCAGGCCCGAGATGGTCTGGGTCACGACAGCCTGGAAGATGGAGGCGGCCACGTCCTCGGGGCGGGCGCCCTCGTTGAGCAGCGGCTGCACGTCGGTCTTGGCAAAAACGCCGCAGCGGCTGGCGATGGGATAGATGGTGGTGGCGTTGGCCGCGAGCTCGTTGAGGCCGCTGGCGTCGGTGTGCAGCAGGGTTGCCATCTGGTCGATGAACGCACCCGTGCCGCCGGCGCAGGTGCCGTTCATGCGCTGCTCGATGCCGTTATCGAAGTAGATGATCTTGGCGTCCTCGCCGCCCAGCTCGATAGCGACATCGGTGGCCGGGATGAGGGTCTCGACGGCACGCTTACTGGCGATGACCTCCTGGACAAACTCCAGGTCGAGCCACTGGGACAGCAGCAGGCCGCCCGAGCCGGTAATGGCGCAAGTCATCTGGGCCGTCGGCAGCACGGTCGCAGCGCCCTCGAACAGGTCGCGGGCGCAGGCACGGACGTCGGTGTGGTGGCGCTGGTACTTGGCGTAGACGATCTGGTTATCGTCGTTGAGCACGGCGAGCTTAACGGTGGTGGAGCCCACGTCAATGCCCAGGTGCAGGTTGCCACGAGCGTTCTCGGGGTTGAAGATTGCGCCTTCGGGGGCGTGGGCGGCGGCTACGGGCTCGGCGGACGTGGCGGGCTCGCTAGCGACGGACGTCTCCCCTGCCGCGTTCTTGGCATCGGCAACTGCCTCGGCAACTTTCTCGGCAGCCGCGGCCGCAGCCTTCTGCGCGGCGTCCACCACGGTGGGCGCGGCCTCACGCGCGACAGCGACCATACGGTCCTTGATGCCCTCGACGAGTTTGCTCATTGTCTCTCCTCTTAGTTGTTGGACTCGACGGTTGCGGCGGTGTCGGCCGCGTCCTCGAGCTGCAGGTTCAATAGCTTCAAGCCGTATTCCGGCACGTTGATATCGATGGGTTGGCCATATAGGTCGCCGGGACGCACAAAGGCGATAACCGTCATAATGCGCGCCATGGCCTCGGGCGATTCGGTGAGCCCACGCTCAAACCAGCGCTGAATCAGGCCGACCTCGGCACTCACGACGTAGGTAACGTAGTAGTCGAAGAACGTGCCCAGCGCCAAGCCCAAAATGCCCGTCTGTGCACGCGGCACCACGGCCTCGCGTGCGGTATCGATGATCTTTTTAATAAAGGCGGGGTCGCCGCCCGGGCCCAGCAGCGCACCAATTAAGTCGCGGTTGGCCGCAAGATAACGCAGCAGCTCAACCGAACCGGGCGCCGGCTCGAGCTCATCGATGTTGTGATAGAGATCAGGCAGCTGAGCTGCGGTGATGAGCTCAATGCGCTCACGGATCTCGGCCAGCAAGCCGTCCTCGATTTGATTGATAAAGTCAGGAATATCGCGGTAGTGCGAATAGAACGTTCGGCGCGTAAGACCGGCGCGCTCGGTGAGCGACGCGACGTTAATGCGCGAAAGGTCGCCGCTTTCGGCAAGCTCGCTGGCAAGCGCCTGGCGAAGGGCACGCTGCGAGCGAAGGGACCGGCGATCGCATTTCTCGAGCTGGGACAAGCGTCCTCCTTGTTACTCAGCCTGTGCGCTATTGCACAGTGCGAGTATTATTGCACACCGTGTGCATCAACACGTAAAGGCAATATTTGGGTTGTGACAAAGGGACGGTCCCTTTGTCACATTCAGCGACCGCCTAGGTTGTGCCAGTTGTGCCTGGCTTTTGAAGCGGCATTGCCGATTGTTCAAAATGTCATTCGTGGGTAGAATAGTGTCGACGGCAGCCCAAGTTCTGGAAAGCTGGGCAGCGCCGTTGTTTGCATTAGGGGGTCAACGCCTTAGCGGCGGCGACCCCTTCTGTTGCGCTTCGAACGCTGCTTGAGTGCCTCGGAAAGGCCGACAAGTGCCGTGAAGAACGAGACCAAAGCAGTCAGAAGCCTCACGAAATCAATCAAATCGGTCATGGGCATCACCTCCCATCAGATGGAGGGCGCTGCCCGGCACATGGAACTGCCGTCAACAATACCGATTCTACCAGAGCCTAGTTATATATACGAATATATGTTCGTATTCCAAGAACACAGGCCCCCGTGACAAAGGGGCTGTCCCTTTGTCACATTATTCGATAACGGTGTGGGAATTCTGCTTATGCATGGTGGCGAGCATGTGTTTGGGGACGGCGTGGACCATGCAGCTGCCGATAGTTGCGCTCGCGGCGACCTTGGCGGCATCGCTTGCGTTTTTGGTCGCGTAGCTGTGGCGGAAACGCTTGAGCATGGCGATGTCGTTTCCGCCGTCGCCATAAACCGCGACCTCGTCCTCGGCAATGCCGTAGTAGCCCGCCAGCCAGGCCACACTCTCGCCCTTGTTACACGCCACGTCCGTGATCTCGAACATCACCGGATCGAACGGCGCGTTGACCACACGGTCCGAGCGCTCGGCAAGATACGCCTTAAGGTCGCGCTCCAGCTCGGGCGAGGTCACGCGACAATTGATCTTGCATACATCGTGGCGCAGGATGTCACCGATCGACTGGTCGAAATACTGCTCCTCGTGATACCCGCCGCGCGCACGCATGCCGCGCATCACGATGCGCTTGATGGGACTGTCCTTTTTAAAGCCCGCCTGATGCATCTCGAACGAACCGCTCGAGTACATGCCATCGGGCGTGGAACAATCAAAGCAAATGTCCGGGAACGCCTTGAGCAGTTCCTCAGTGACCTGCGGATCGATGGTCCAAGTCTTGAGCACCTCGCCATGGCTGTCGCGCACGATGGATCCATTGGAGCAGCAGGCGTCAAGCGCCAAGCCCGTAAAGCCATGCTCGCCGATCGGCAACGTCGAGCGTCCAGTCGCGGGAACCACGTGCAGGCCAGCCTCAGTCAGCTCGCGAATGGCGCGGCGGATGGTCCCATCCGCCTCGTGCAGGGCGTTCAGCAGCGTTCCGTCTAAGTCACTCGCGAACATCTTGATCATGGACATGCCTCTCCTTCGTCTGCCCGATATTGTAGACGAAGGAGAGGCATGTCCAAACAATGCCGTCCCGGCGCGGCGTACCACCGCCTTCACAAATTCACGGTGCCCCAGCGCGTTAAGACAATCGCCGCAATCGATTTTTCAGCCGATAAAACAGAGCCGTCGTCAACGTCAGCACCGCCAACATGGCTGCGAATACAATCGCCGGTGTCCATCGATCATATGCAACCCCGTACGTCAATTGGCCGATAGGTATTGCGCAGGAAAGGACCATGTAAACGACCGAAAGCACTTTTCCGCAGAGCTCAGTCGGCGCTGCCCGCTGAACAAACGCGATAATTTCAACCGACGCAATGCTCGCCCACACCATGACCCATGCCGAACCAACCACAAACACGGTGAGCATGCATGCATCTGCGCCGAACAGTAGCGTGACAATGATCGGTGCGACTCCAAAACAGATCATCGCAACATATCGACATATGCCATTGAAAGAAAAACGATGCGGCCAAATGCCGACCAAGCCACTGCCGGCAAGACCACCCAAGCCCATAGCCACCTCAACTATCCCAACGCAGGACGATTGCATGCCGAGATGCTTTGTAACAATAATGGGAGCGCCAATCATTAGCCCAACCAACGCAAGGTTCAAAACTGCCGCAAGCAAAATCACAGCGACCAATAATGCATTTTGCAACAGATACCGAATCGACTCCCGAAAATCGTTTCGGCATGTCGTACGAGTCGCGCCGTCTCCCATCGTTTCAAATGAGGCATTTTGCTTGAGCGCGCCCCCAAACAAGAGAGCTGAAATCGCAAACGCCACCGACGCGGTTGTGCAAAGAGCATCGATGCCAAAGTACCCATAGACTGCCGTCCCGACCACAGGGCCCAAGATATTGCTCACCATGGTCATCTGCGAAACCAATGCAGTGGCCCGCTCAACCTTCTCTTCACCCGCCATGCGCACCGTCTCAATTTGGAGCATTGGCTTCAGCAGCGATTGAGAACCATATTGAACACAAAGTATCGCTACTACGACGACCGCAAGAGGCAATGAGTGCTTCATGGGGATAGACAGCAGTGATGCAGTCATCAGAGCAATGCCGAGGGACACGAGGACCTCGCGATGTCTTCCCCTATCCGCCAAGATTCCGCCAACCGGAGTTGCAAGTACGCCGGGTATGAACGCTATCGCCGCGACGACGCCATATAACGTTGACGATCCACTGCGATCGAACAAGTAAAGTGGATACGCAAAGCACAGCGCCGACAGCATCGAATACGTGCACAGCTGCGCAACCAGAAGTTCCGCGAGCCTGATTGACCGCACTGTTTTTGATTTCAACGAGACACCGACGTCTCTCAGCCCAGCCATAAGCCCACCCCCTATACATACCACTAGTATGTATTTAATGACTTGAAAAGGGCAGCCGTGGCTACCCTCACAAATCAATTACATACCGTTGGTATCTATATTACCACCCGGCGCGGTCCCATACGCCCCAAATCTGCGCCGTTGTCTGAAGCACTTCATTACCCAAATCGAGCCCCACCGCGGCAGCCATCTGCGCCAAACATTGTGCGCGAGCGAGCATTCGCTCCTTGGGCTCGAGCGGACGGAACAATGGCAGCAGCCAAAGATTCGCCAACAACGATACGGCCTCCGCCGCTTCGCGCGGGCATTCGCACGCAATGGAGCCGTCGGCGATGCCCTCCTCGATCACTGGCAAGAGACAGCCATCGGCCGACTCGTCAAATGAGCCCTGGTACTGCATCGCCAGTAGGCGCGAGCTTTTTACCGGATCTGCTGCAGGACGCATACGTGCCCATAGCTCAATTTGTGGAACAACGGACTCGGGAGCGTACAGTCGCTTGAGCTTTTGGGCTCCGGTCATATTACCGACGCCAAGCATCGAGCGGCGGTGCTCAACAATCGGAGTCATCGCCCGATCAAACGCGGCGTTGAAAATCTCTTCTTTGCTCTTGAAGTGATGATAGACAGCGCCCTTGGTCATGCCGTCGAGACGGTCAACGATATCTTGAATACTCGTCCCCTCATAACCCTGTGCGCAGAATAGCTCCAGTGCCGCGTCGAGAATCTTCGCGACCGTCTCCTCGGGATATTTATTGCGACCCATAATCCGCCCATCCGCAACGCAAGCCTTGTGCCTCATTGCAGCATTTTAACGTTGCGGATGGCAGACGGTCGATTCTACACCGCGGCGGGGCCATGTTCGCCGGTGCGAATGCGGATGACTTCCTCGACCGGCTCGACCCAGATCTTGCCGTCGCCGACGGCGCCGGTGCGGGCGGCATTGCAGATGATGTCGACAATTCCGTCGACATGTTCATCGGCGCAGATGAGGGTGAACTGCACCTTAGGGATCGTGTTGACAAGCAACTCGTTGCCGCGCACGTATTCCTTCCAGCCATGCTGCGCGCCGCAGCCCTGCACCTGGTTGATGGTCATGCCGCGAACATCGGCAGCAAACAGCGCATCTTTAAGAACCTCAAGCTTCTCCTGGCGCACGATAGCCGTAATTTTCTTCATAGTGAATTCCTCTCTTCAATAAAAGAAATGAATTGTCCTTCACATGGCACGGGTTTTCCAGGTGCCGCAAACCAACCTCAGAGACCAATAAGTTCAACTGACTGGTCTTAGCAGGTTTCCCAAGTGCCGCAGATTGCCGTGAAAGAGGAGCGAAGCGTACTTAAGTACGTGAGCGACGATTGAACGGCAAGGTGCGGTGCTTGGGGAAGCTGCTAATCGAGTCCGGAGAAAGAAGGATAGGCGCTCTCGCCGTGCTGACTGGCATCCAGGCCCAGTGCCTCGTCGGCCTCGTCCACGCGCAGGCTACCGTGGAACAGCGCCTTGACCACCGCGGCGATCACCAAGTCGAGCATCAGCACAATAACGACCGTCACCACAATGCCCAGAACCTGCGAGACAAGCAGCGACACGTCGCCCGTGTAGAACAGGCCGCCCTTACCGGTCCACGAGAGCTCCGGCACGCAGAACAGGCCCGTGAGCACACCGCCCAAGATGCCGCCGATACCGTGGCAACCGAACGCGTCGAGCGCATCGTCGTAGCCGAACTTGGTCTTAAGATGGCTGATGGCCAGATAGCAGACGGGCGATACGATCAGGCCCATGACCAGCGCCGCCCACGGCTCGACAAAGCCCGCACCCGGCGTAACCACCACAAGGCCCGCAACCAAACCGGTGCTAGCACCCACCAGCGTGGGACGACCGGTGTGCACGCGCTCGACGACAAGCCACGAGACCATGCCCGCCGCGCTGGCCGTCACGGTGTTGAGGATGGCGAGTGCCGCCACGGCGTCGGCCTTAAACTCGCTGCCGCCGTTAAAGCCAAACCAACCAAACCAAAGTAGACCGGCGCCCAGCGCCACAAACGGCACGTTATGCGGACGGTAGCTCACCATGCCAAAGCCGCGACGACGGCCGAGCATTAAGCAGAGAATCAGGCCCGTGAGACCGGACGAAATGTGTACCACGTCGCCGCCGGCAAAGTCGAGCGCGCCGATGATGTCGCCGATAAAGGAACCATCGCCGCCCCAAACCATGTGGGCGAGCGGCGCATAGACCACGAGCAGCCAAATGCCCAGGAAGGCCGTCATGGCACCAAACTTAACGCGGCCTGCCAGACTGCCCGTAACGATAGCGGCGGTGATCATGGCAAACGCCATCTGGAAGGCGATGTTGATGATCTGAGGGTAGACGGCACCATCCGCAGCATTGCCCTCGGCCGCCTGCAGCACCTGGTTGAGCACCGGCAGGCACAGCAACTGGTCAAAGCCGCCAATAAACGGGCTAGAACCGTCGCCACCGTAGGCCAGCGACCAGCCGGCAACAATCCACAGCACACCAACCAGGCCAATGGCGCCAAAGCACATAAGCATGGTGTTGATGACATTTTTGCGCCTGGACAGGCCGCCATAGAAAAACGCCAGACCCGGTGTCATTAAAAACACGAGCATGGTGCAGATGAGCATAAACGTTGTCGATCCCGTATCGTACATTCGCTCCCCCTTGGTCGCATGAACGTTGTCGGCGCTCATGATGCGGCCGAGGGGCAACTGGTGTAGACCAGATACGGCGTTGTTAAACGCTGCGTTGTCGAATGGAAACGGCACCGCAATCTTGGAAACGGCGCGGCAACGGACGCGAAACGAACGGGAAACGTGCGAACGAGAAGGGCGCGCTTGGCTCCGCTCTGGCTAGCGCCGGAACAGCTCGCGGGCTCGGTCGCGGAGGTCGGTAGCTCGAATGACACCTTCGTAGCGATTGATGCGCAGACGCGGGAAGGCATTGAAAAAGCGCAGGTCACGACGACTGAGTGACACGCTTGGCACCGGACGGCTCATGCGCTTGCCGGCAAGGCGACGACTGAGCGACGGACGCGGCATGTTCGGCGCGGCATCGGCCACGCGGCGGGCGGCAAGCGCCAGGCCGCGAGCACCATCCGCGATAAACGTCGGCATCGAAGCCTTCTCGCGCAGGGCATCGAGCGCGGCGTCGCCCAGCTCGGCCAGCCACGCGTTAACGGCACGGCTGCGGATATGCGTCTGTGCCACCGAGCCGATCGCCGAATCGGGAATACGTTCGAGCATAGAGTCGGACGCATCGGCAAGCGACTCGTTAATGCGGTCGGCAAGGTCGGCCCGGACGCGCTCCAGCTGATCAGACAGACGCCGCCAACTCGCCAACGAGCACACCGCGTCGACCATCATCGCGACCGCGACGATAAAGGCGGACAGCCGCACAATCAGCACCGGCAGATGGCCAAGCAGCCCCAGCAATGCCGGCTCCACTAAACGGCAAATACACAACGCACCCAAGCCAAACGCGCAGGCCCAGTACAGACAGATGCGTCCGTGCAGGTTAAACGGCAGGTGCGAGTAATCCCAAAAGCGAGCGCCCGTTGTTTTTTCCAACAGCACGCCTACGCTGTACTCGATCACGCTGCATACGAGCGCTGCAGCGACAAACTGGCTCGAGGCATCCGGAATCCCGCGCAACAGCAGCCAGCAGGCAATGCCGCCCACACCATAGATAGGACAACACGGCCCCAGCAAAAAGCCACTGTTGGCAAATCGTCCGTGATTGAGCATGGCGCATACTGTCGACTCCCATGCCCAACCGCAAAACCCGTAAAAGGCAAACGAGAGCACCAGTGCCGAGAGTGGGCAGGCGGCAAGCGTCGCACCGCCAAACGCCATATCAATCGCGGTCCCCACCGTCTACCCTCTCCTCTTTTCGCTCGATGCTTTACTCACGCTATCGTCTGTCTCGTCCTTGCGCCGCAGACGACCGGCGACCGTCTCACGCAGAGCACACCATTTATCCGCCAGGCACACAATCCATGCCTCACGACACGTCGGCGGCACCGGCACCAGCGGAAACATATGGCGTACGATAATATTCCGCTCACGAGACGTCAGCTCAAAATCTTCCTCGGCACGCGCCAGGGCAAAAAACGGATGCCGAAATCCGTGCAGGCGATGGCTCGGATCGGGATCGTGCCAGTCATAGAGAAAGTAATCGTGTAACAAGGCTCCGCGCAGCAGCGAGGCACGGTCGATCGAAATGCCAGCACGGCCCAAGTGCTCGGCAAAGGACAGACTTGCCCGTGCCACCGAGGTCACATGTGCATAGACCGTCACGTCGCCATGCTGGATAAACTCGCGCGTCAGGTCCAGACGGCCCGCCTGCGCCAGTTGACGGGCAGCATGGTCTACTTCGCACGCGATTTTCTCGGCACGAACGGCATCGGACATGCTGCCTCCTTCCAGCGGCTCACGGCGGCAAGCCACGGCCTGTGCACAATCGATAAAAACATCATGGAACACATCAGTATGGCATCGGACAAAACGTTTTGCCCCACCAGTTGGCGAATTACCGCGCCGCCGTCACATATCAAACGCCAAAATGTGCGAGACTGTCTTGTGCAATTGTGTCGGCCGAGGGAGCGCCGGCGCTCGATTCGCATGGAGTAACCCACAACGATGCTGCTTACGCAAACGACAACGCCCGAGGACGTCAAGGCTCTCGACCGCGCCGAGCTTCCGCTGCTCTGCGGCGAGATTCGCCACGCCATCCTCGAAAGCTCCGCCGCTGTCGGCGGACACGTTGCCCCCAACCTGGGCGTCGTTGAGCTTACGGTTGCGCTTCATCGCGTGTTTAACTCCCCTATCGACAAGATTGTCTTTGACGTTTCGCACCAGACCTACGCCCACAAGGCGCTGACCGGGCGCGCGTACACTTATATCGATCCGGAGCGTTATGGTGAGGCTTCTGGCTTTGCCAATCCCGACGAGTCCGAGCACGACCTGTTTGCCATGGGGCATACCTCGACCTCGGTGAGCTTGGGCTGCGGCCTTGCCCACGCGCGCGACCTGGCGGGTGACACGTATAACGTCATTACCGTTATTGGCGACGGTTCGCTTTCGGGCGGCCTGGCGTTTGAGGGCTTTAACAATGCCGCCGAGCTCGACAGCAACCTGATCATCATCGTCAACGATAACGACCAGTCCATCGCCGAAAACCACGGTGGCCTCTATCGCAATCTGGCCGAGCTGCGCGCCAGCAACGGCACCTGTGAGCGCAACGTTTTCCGCGCGCTGGGGCTCGACTATCGCTACCTGGACGCCGGTAACGATGTCCAAGCGCTGGTCGATACGCTGCAGGAGCTGCGCGATATCGATCATCCCATCGTGCTGCATGTCTCCACCGCCAAGGGCAAGGGCTTTGAGCCAGCCCAGAGCGACCCCGAGCACTGGCATCATGTGGGGCCCTTCGATATGGCAACCGGCCGCAAACTTTGCCCGGGCCACCCGAGCGAGCCCGCACCGCGCACCTATGCCGATATTACGGGCGAGGCGCTCAGCGCCGCCATCGAGCGCGATCCGCAGGTCGTGGGCATCACGGCCGCCACGCCCTACATCATGGGCTTTACACCCGAGCTTCGCGCCGCGGCAGGCAAGCAGTTTGTCGACGTGGGCATTGCCGAGGAGCACGCCGTGACCTTTGCCACCGCGCTTGCACGCTCGGGCGCCAAGCCAGTCTTTGGTGTGTACGGCACGTTTTTGCAGCGCGCCTACGACGAGCTGTGGCACGACCTGTGCCTCAACGACGCCTCTGCAACCATCCTGGTGTTTGGCGCGTCGATCTTTGGCACCACGTCCGAGACGCACCTTTCGTTCTTTGATATTTCCATGCTGGGCGGACTTCCCAACATGCGCTACCTAGCGCCGGCCTGCATGGAGGAATACCTGTCCATGCTGAGCTGGTCGCTCAACCACCGCGAGCATCCCGTGGCAATCCGCGTACCGGGCATCGGCTTGGTAAGCCGCCCCGATCTGGCGCCCGCCGAGGGCACCGGCTACAGCGTCGTTCGCTACAACGTGATGCGCCAGGGTCGCGACGTTGCCGTACTCGCGCTCGGCGATTTCTTTGAGCTGGGCGAGCGCGTGGCAAACCGTCTGACTGCCGAGTACGGTATCGAGGCCACACTCGTCAACCCGCGCTTTGCAACCGAGCTCGACCGCGAGTTCCTCGACAGCCTTGCCGCCGAGCATTGCGTTGTCATCACCCTCGAGGACGGCATCTTGGACGGCGGCTGGGGTGAGCGCGTGGCATGTTATCTAGCATGCACGCCGTTGCGCACGCGCACCTTCGGCATCGCCAAGGGCTTCCCCGACCGCTACGACCCCAACGAACTGCTCGCGCAGAACGGCATGACGGTCGAGAACATGGCCGCCGAAGCCGCAAGGCTTCTCAACGAGTAAAAAACCTCCGCAAGGGAAGCACCCCTGCGAAGGTTTTTATTTTCGCGGCGCGATTATCTCAATCTGTAACATCTAGAGGATAAATCCTCGTCCAGATGTTACAGATCTAGATAAGACATCTTAGTCCCAGACCTTTGTCTCAATCTGTAACAGCTAGAGACCTTTTGTCCGTCCAGATGTTACAGATCGAGACATTCGAATCCCCCTGAAGAGATAATCTCGATCTGTAACAGTTACTCGGCAAAAACGGCTCCAGATGTTACAGATTGAGACAAAGCAGCAAGGCATGCCGCCACATCTGCAAGAACCACCACGAAGGTGCCTGTCCCTTTTTGGTAGGTAGAATTACCCATAAGACAAGTATGTTTCTGAGTTATTTCGTGTTGACCCATTTGAGCCGGATAGGGTATAACTCTACTCAACCGCTAGGGATTTTATTGAGAAAGGTGTTCTACCATGAGCAAGAACCTCTCCCAGCAGGTCGTTCTCGACCGCCGCGGCTTCGTTGCCGCCACCTTCGCAACCGTCGCCGGCCTTGGTCTTGCCGGCTGCTCCGACACCAGCGCCGAGGCCGACAAGGGTTCCGCCGCCGGCTCCTCCAAGAGCTCCAAGGATACCGAAGTTTCCGCCACGCTCGACGCCAAGGCATTCGACAAGCTCGTCGACAACGGCCCCAAGGCCGATGACGACGCCATCGCCGCCAGCACCTGGGCCACGGCCGTTAAGGACGCCGGCGTCTTTAAGATCGGTGGCGTTCAGACCTCCACGCTCTTCTCCCTCCTCAACGAGAAAGACGGTCAGACCCGCGGCTTCGACGCCGGTATCGCACAGCTCCTGTCCAACTACATTCTGGGCGAGAACAAGGTCGAGATCACCCAGGTGACCTCGGACACGCGCGAGTCTGTCCTGCAGAACGGCCAGGTCGACGCTGTCTTTGCCACCTACACCATTACCGACGAGCGCAAGAAGCTCGTCTCCTTCGCCGGCCCCTACTACTACACCCAGCAGGCCATCCTGGTGCTCGCCGATAACGACGACATCAAGAGCGTCGACGACCTGGCCGACAAGAACGTCGCCGTCCAGTCCGGCTCCAACGGCCCTGCCATCCTGGAGGAGTTCGCCCCCAAGGCCAGCCAGCAGGAGTTCAAGACCGACGAGGAGGCCCGCCAGGCACTCCAGCAGGGTCGTGTTGACGCCTACGTCATCGACAACAACATGCAGCAGAGCGCCCTGGTCCGCGAGCCCGGCAAGTACAAGATTGCCGGCAAGCCCTTCGGCAGCAAGGAGCCCTATGGCATCGGTCTGCCGCTCGATTCCGACGGCGTCGCCTTCGTTAACGACTTCCTTAAGAAGATCGAGGACGACGGCACCTGGACCGAGCTGTGGCAGATCTGCATCGGCGACCGTACGGGCGACACCAATGTTCCCGAGCTGCCCGAGATCGGCGCCTAGGCAGCGAGCCTGGTAACGGCCGCTGCGAAACCATACGGAAACGCATGATGCGCTTTATTGCGGTAAACTGTTTCCTCACTGAGTTGTCGGGGCTTCCGTACACACGGGAGCCCCTTTCCTTATCGGCGGGAGGTCCGCATGAGTCTCTCCGAGCTCTGGTCGCTCTATGGCCAGAACTATATCGACGCGCTGCTAGCAACCTGGGGCATGACGCTTGAGTCGTTTGCCATCGCCATGGTGCTGGCCGTCGCCGTCACCGTGATGCGCGTGTCGCCGCTCAAGCCGCTGCGCGTCTTTGGCGACCTGTATGTCCAGGTCTTCCGTAACATCCCCGGCATCGCACTGCTCATCATCGTCGTCTATGCGCTGCCGCCGCTCAAGGTCGTCCTACCCTACCGCACCTGCGTTATCGTCGCCACGGTTCTTTTGGGCTCGGCCTTTGGCTCCGAGAACTTTATGAGCGGCATCAACACCGTCGGCGTCGGTCAGGTCGAAGCCGCACGTTCGCTCGGCATGAGCTTCAGCCGTATCCTCGCCAAGATCGTGATTCCGCAGGCGCTGCGCTCGAGCGTGTTGCCCATGACCAACCTCTTTATCGCCGTCATGCTCACCACCGCGCTCGGCAGTCAGGTGCCGTTGCAACCGCAGGAGCTCACCGGCGTGGTGAGCTACATCAACACGCGCTCGCTCGGCGGCGTCGCCGCGTTCTTTATCTCGGCGCTCGGCTACCTGGGCACGGCCTTTGTGGTGAGCCACATTGGCAACTACATCGATAAGAAGGTGAGGATCCTCCGATGAGCAAGCACTCCACCTCCGCGCTCACCATGCGCGATGCGCTCTACGAGGCTCCCGGCCCCAAGATGCGCGCCAAGATTCGCATCGGCACCGCCATCTCGCTTGTTGCCGTCGCCGTGCTCGTCGCCCTCGTGTTGCAGCGCTTTTATGTGACCGGCCAGCTTTCGGTTCACTATTGGTTTTTCTTTACGCACCTCACCACCTGGAAGTTCCTGCTTGCCGGCTTTGAGGGCACCGTTAAAGTCGCACTCACCGCTGGCGCCATCGCGCTGGTGCTGGGCTTAGCCCTTATGCTCGGCCGTACCAGCGACATTAAGCCGCTGCAGCTGGTCTGCCGCGTGCTCACCGATTTCTTCCGCGGCGTACCGAGCCTGTTGTTCATCTACTTCTTCTTTTTGGTGCTGCCCCAGTACAAGATCGCGCTGCCGTCGTTTTGGATGCTCACGCTTCCCGTCGCGCTCGCTGCAGCTGGCGTACTTGCCGAGATCTTCCGTGCCGGCGTCAACGCCGTGCCGCGCGGCCAGGTCGAGGCCGCCCAGGCACTCGGTCTCTCCAAAGCTAAAATCACCTTTAAAATCGTGTTGCCGCAGGCTATCCGGTTTATCATTCCGTCGTTGATTTCGCAGCTCGTGGTCGTAGTCAAAGACACCACCGTGGCCTACGTGGTGAGCTACCCCGACCTCATGCAAAACGCCCGCGTGCTCATTACCAACTACGACGCCCTCGTGTCGGTCTACCTGGTTATCGCGGTCATCTACATCCTCATCAACGTCGCGATCAACAAGGCCGCTGTCTATGTTTCGCACAAGACCGGCGCGACCATCATCCGCTAACGCTTTACCATTTCGAGTCATAAGGAGCCGAGCACCATGGCACAGAGCACCTCTTCCACCGGCAATCAGCCGCTGATCGAGCTCAGGCACGTCGATAAGCACTACGGCGATCTGCACGTTCTCAACGACATCAATCTCTCGGTCGACCGCGGCGAGGTCGTCGTTGTGATCGGACCCTCGGGCTCGGGCAAGTCGACCATGTGCCGAACCATCAATCGCCTGGAAACCATCGACTCAGGCGAGATCCTCATCGAGGGCGAGCCCCTGCCACAGGAAGGCAAGGATCTTGCCCGCATGCGTGCCGAGTTGGGCATGGTATTTCAGCAGTTCAACCTGTTTGCACATATGACCGTACTGCAGAACGTCATGCTGGGACCGGTCGATGTGCTGGGCGTCTCCAAGGAGGAAGCTCGTGAGCGCGCCATGGACCTGCTGGGCCGCGTGGGCGTTGCCGAGCAGGCCGATAAGGTGCCCGCACAGCTCTCGGGCGGCCAGCAGCAGCGTGTAGCCATCGCACGTTCGCTTGCCATGCAACCCAAGGCCATGCTTTTTGACGAGCCCACGAGCGCCCTTGACCCCGAAATGATCAACGAGGTGCTCGAGGTCATGGTCCGTCTGGCCCAGCAGGGCATGACGATGATCGTCATCACGCACGAGATGAACTTCGCCCGCCGCGTGGCCGACCGCGTCGTGTTTATGGCCGACGGCCAGATCGTGGAAACCGGCACACCCGACGAGTTCTTCGACCACCCCAAGACCAAGCGCGCCCAGGACTTCCTCAACTCCATTAAGGGCCACTAGCCCAATTGCCACGCGGGCAAATTCATCAGTAACGTTTGTCCCGCGCCACCCCTGTGCCATGTCCACCCGGATTCGAAAGCCGCACCCATGATCGGAACCCGCACCTCATCGTCCTACACTCCGCACGTCGACGTCGATCCCGCTGACCGCCCGCTTATCCTGGTAGCACCACGCTGGGAAGAAGCGAAGCCCTATTTGAGCGAGACGCTCTCCCCCAACGAGGAGATTGCGAGCGTATTTGTCGACGCCATTCTTGCCGCCGGCGGTCTGCCGCTGCAGATGTCCATCACCGAGGACATTGAGGTCATCCGTCATTACGTCGATATCGCCGACGGCATCGCCATTCCCGGCGGCCCCGATGTCAATCCCAAACGTTGGGGCGATGATCGACCCTACGACCCCACCCTCTGCTGCGAGATCCGCGATAGTTTTGAGTTTAAGCTGGTCAGCGAGGTGCTCCGTGCCAAAAAGCCGCTCTTTACCACCTGCCGCGGCACGCAACTGCTCAACGTCGCCACCGGCGGCACCCTGTGCATGGACGTGCCGAGCCTGGGCGCGCGCGAGGGCCGCACGCAGTGGCGCCATACCCACGTGCTCAACGACCCTGTGCATCCTGTCGAGGTCGTGCCGGGCTCGCTGCTGGAGCGCGCGGTTGGCGGGCACAGGCTGATCCAGACCAACTCCGCACACCACTGCTGCGTCGATCGTCTGGGTAAGAGCACGCGCTTGGTCGCCAAGGCAACCGACGGCGTTCCCGAGTGCATCGAAGTCGAAGGCCAGCCGTTCTGTCTGGGCGTGCAATGGCATCCCGAGTACACCTGGCAGACGCTCGAGACCGACTTTAACCTGTGGAAGTCGTTTGTCGAGGCAGCAGCTAAGGTAAAGCAGGCTCGCTAGCTCGCAAAGCACAGAGGCTAAATCATTCCATGTCAGGGGGCGGACACCAGCTACGGTGCCCGCCCCTGAATTTGATATGCTCGGTCCACTAACCCGTCAGGCAATTTCAATCACTTCATCGCATGCCGAAATGAGCACAGGGTCGTGCGTAGCGATGACTGTGATATGTCGCCCCTTTCTTTCCTTAAGGATTTCGATAAACGCCTGCTTGCTTTGGCTGTCGAGTGCAGATGTCGGCTCATCAAACATCATCACGTCCGGGTTTTTCAGCAATTGGCGAATAATCGCTATTTTTTGCTTCTCTCCTCCTGAAATGTTGTTCTGCTTATCGTCCAGCTCGACATCAAGTCCACCACTTGAATCGACCATCTTTTTAAGCCCCATTCTCTCAATGAGGCTCTCAAGGTCACGCTCTTCAGTGCTTCTGCAGCAAAGAATTAAATTGTCCCGTATCGACCCCTCGGTCAGGGGCGGCTCCTGCTCCGTAATCCCGATATTGCGCTTCCGCAGCGCATAGCGGTCCAGAGAGCCCAAGGGCTTGTTGTTAATCCAAATATCCCCCTTGCAGTTTTCTGGATCGCAACCGCTTATCACATCCAGCAGCGTGCTCTTACCGGAACCGTTCGGCCCAACGATTCCGTATACCTTTCCTTTTTCTAAAGAAGCCCGAATGTCCCTGAACGCGGTCTTTACAGACCCCGGATAGCTATATGACAGCTCGGAACAGTTCACCTCGTAAACATCAGAGAGGATAATGGTCCCGTTTGAGTCCTCGGGCATGTCCAGCAACCGACGCAAACGCTCGTAGGATACCCTTGACGTTTGATAGTCCTTGCCCAACGCAAGGAAGAATTCAATAGCCGAAGAATAATAGGAGTAATAGCTTAGCGCCGTCATAAGATAGCCGGGCAGCAAATTGCCGTCGAGAACTTCCTTTGCACCCAGAATCAAGATTCCACCCTGCGCCAAAGACGTGACGACAGCATTGGCAAACGTAAAGGTCGCATTAATTTGCTGGTTCTGATAAACGCAACGATATAGCTCTGCAAAAGAGTGCTCGAGCCTTTGCTTAAAAAATTCGAATAGAACATGCCTGCGGATAAATTGTGCGCTGCTAAGCTGCTTCTCCAGATCGGAAAAGAATCGAGCCTCCTGCTCTTGAGCCTCAAAACTTCTTGCGAACAAACACTTTTTGAAAAGCGAATAGACCGCGCCACTTATTATGCCAAGAGCCATGCACAGCATTGCCAGGTGACCGTTTATGGTCGCCAGGACAACAAACACCACAAGCAACGTCACTATATTGCTCACACTTTGGACACTTGCGTTTATAACAAATATCACCAAATCGTTAGCGTCATGATTAATCTGCTGATTGTAATATGAGGCATCGAAATTAATAAAGAAGGACCGAGGTAGCCTTTGAACGTGACTTATCACCTCTTCATTCAATGCAAATCCCACATGTGTCTGTAAGTCGACATAGACCAGTTCGCTGGCGCAATTCAAACCGGCTCGTACGATACCCAGCGCTGCTATCTCAGCGCCGATGGCGATTGCGCTTTCCCCATCTCGCGCGACACCGACAAAGTTGTTGACCAGTTGTCCCGTCAGAAAAGGAATTGCGAGACCAACCACAAGCGAGAGCAGGCACATTAGAAGATAGGTTATATACTTTGGATTCTTAATTATTGTTCTTGCGCAGAGATTAAACATGAGCTGAATCCAGTTCCGAAAGCAATCGCTGAGCCTTCTCGGTCAAAATCATTCGTTGGCGCACCTGATACCTTTGAGATACGCACTGTTTTGACCCTCCATGAAGAGCGTGATTAGGGCAACCTCCCATGCATGAGGGATAGGCAAAACACTCTTCACACTCATGATCGCTCGGCTCATAGTTTAGCCATTGGACCAGCTGAGCATTCATCCTCGGCCCTTCGGCAAGCGTGCCGACGCAGCGTTCACGCATCCCGATTTCGTCCCAACATTTATAAAGATAGCCCTCCGGATCCACTACAAACGACCCTGCACAAACGGCGCCACATATAGCCGGATTAAAGCGCACCGTCAGGTCAACATAGAACCCCCTATCAACTGCATGACTATAAAAGTCCAGCTCTTCCTGAGAAAACGCCTCCATCGAAAAACAACTACTGTCACTTGGGCGCGTATCGTTAATATTGTCGACAGGCGCCAGATAGAATCCAACCTTGTTTTTAAGGCCCTTTTCCTCGAGTGCATCCAGCAAATCGCCAGCACCGACAATGTTATGGGCATCGACATTGCACCTGATGGAAATATCCAACAGATGCGTGACTTTAGAAACGTTGTCTAGAATCGCATCGTACGTCGGCTGTCCGTTCCGCAAGAACCGCCGAGAATCGTGGTCCTTTCGAGACCCGTCCAAGGTTATTTGAGCCATCTTGACGTCACAAGCCGCGAGAGTCTCGGCCACTTCTGGCGTCAGAAGATATCCATTTGTAACGATGGATGCCGAATAGGAGCACTCTGGATTAAGGATCGCCTTTATACGCTCTGTAAGCCGCTGAATTCTATCGACTTGCAACAACGGCTCTCCACCATACCAACCGATCTCAAGCTCGCTCAGCCCCCGTGAACGCTCCTTTACGAATGAGACAAGCCGGTCTTCAACCTCCGGAGTCATTGTCGTTTTGCGTTGTCCTTTTTCATAACAGTATGGGCAACAGAAGTTGCACTCCAATGTCGGGGCTATCGTCAAGCCTAGAGAGCGATTGGAAAATCGAGCAAATGGACGTACGCCTTCATTTCCTCTTTTTCGTCACGATCATCTTCTAACAGCATTCCTCCTTGAAGCAACGCTTCGCGCAATTCATCTGGCTCACATTCGGTTCCCGATACCATGCGGCACATACTTTCTGCATGTTGTTTATCCAACGAAAGGATTGCGCCAGTCTTTGAATTCATCACCAGCGTTCTTTCGCTGTGGTTTTCAATCAAGTTGTATTGAGACGGCTTCATATGATTATCCCTCACAAACAATCAAAGAAATTTCGACCGTAATCGGTCGACGGTAAAGCAAATGGCAAAAACGCTTGCTACGTTTATTAGGCAGTCAATTAAAATCGAGATGCATTGACCATTCCCCAACGGGGTCACGCCGCAAATCCACATGAGCATCGAGGCTGGAAGCGGAAGCATGGAATTGGCCCCGAGCTGTATGTAGATCGCTACGACGTTGACAAGTAACAGCATGCCAATCGGACCGAAGCCGGACCCAAAATAGGAAACAACGATTACACAAGAAACCACGCATGCAAGGCAGGCAGCGGCAGCAAGAACAAGTCGATAGCAAAATACATACAGGTTGAAATACTGCTGAGCATCCAAAACGATCGCGCAGTTAAGACAGTACAAAACGACACTCGACAGGATAAACGCGCCCAAAAGGGCAAAAGAAGACAGCACCACTCGCGCAACGATAGCGCACGCCCGCTTCCCTCCTCGTGCCTCCGACAGCCCCCATGGTTCCTCGACAAAGCCCGAGCTGACAAAGCGCGGCACAATGCAAGCCGCGATGAACGGAAAGAACAATGCATGAGCCAACGGGGCTACGTTGAACAGCAGGCCGCGAAAAACCTCTGCATTACCAAATAGAAGGACATCCTCTGCCGATAGCCGAAGCGTCGGGTCTGGGAAAAAGCCCAAGAAACTGTTCTCACGGAGGCTACAGAACCACATCGGGAAAGAATTAATCTGCAATACCACCATGCACGCATAAATTACCAGGATTAAGGCGTACGTCCATTTGCTCGCATGCTTCAATTCTGAATGAAGGAATCTTCTAGTCTGACGAGCCATTGAGCACACCCCCAGCACGAAAGTTCACGAGAGCGTAAATCAATACCGATAGACAGCTGGCTGCCGCGCCATATCCCAGAAGCGTCAGCTGCCCCATATCGCTATACCCAAGGGCACATCCGACTCCAAGGTACGGCCCCGGAAGAAAGAAGATCCATCGCAAGGACGGTATGGGCGTCTGAAGGTAAGTTCCGTAGAGCGTCAAGCTCATGACAAATCCAACTATCACCACGGCCCCGCTCAATACAGCGCTGCCCGTAATCCGATAGATGGTCACCGTCTCCAGCGCAACCGATATCACCAATACGGCGTTGACTATCATTGCAGGCAAAAATGCAGCCAGCATGCCATGCACGTAGTTTTGCCCTCCACGTGTTACGGCTATGGCAAAAAGAAGAAGGCAAAGCGCACTATATGCTGCGCCAATTATGAAAGCAGACGAAAATGCATGTGCTAGAGCGCCATTAAAGCGGGCGAGACCTCTTGCCATAGAAATTCGGTATCCCTCTTCATAGCCGCGCTCCTGCAAAATCACCAGACAAACGATGAGTGGAACGAACAGGGATGTGCCGGCAAAAGCGCTGCGCACAAGGGATTCATCGGGTGCAGAAGGATCGATTACATTCCAGCAGAAGCCAATATCCTCCCCAAAAACGCTATTGCCAAAGGCGAGCAACGTTGTTCCGTTTTTTAGAAAGACACCGAAGAGAAGGCCGAACGCCAGCATAAGCGCAAGACCAAACTTCGCCGGAAACATCCTGTGCAGACGCATCATATCTGCCTTTATGGGATGAATCGCCCGCTTCATAGCGAGACCGCCTTCATCAAGCGCCTGTAATACTCTTTTAGGGACGACGCCTCATCCCTTATGACATCCATCGATTCCTTTTTCAGCAGTTCACCGTCATGAATAAACACGCAACTTGTTGCAACCGATGCCAACTCATCCAAATCATGGCTAGAGATGAGCATGGTCTTACCCTGTTCTCGATTCAATCGGCCGATAAGGGCCCATATACTCTCGATGCCCAGCGGGTCCAATCCATTTGCCGGCTCATCGAAAATTAGTACGTCAGTGTCACCCAACAAAGCCGTAGCTATATCCAGCCGCCGTTTCATTCCCAAAGAAAAACTGCTTACGCTCTTTTTTTCATCGACGTCCAGCCCGACTAAGCTCAAAACGCGAGGAATCTCACGATTCCCATCAAGCCCCCATTCCGCACATCGAATTTGAAGATTCTCAATCGCGCTGAGAGATTGGTATGCTCCGCTGGAATCTGGCACATAGCCGACACGCGTCCGCATCAGACCAAGCTCTTTTTTCGACTTGCCTCCAAAGAGCTCCACGCTCCCCGACGATGGCTCACAGAGGCCCAGCACTATTTTGATAAGCGTGCTTTTGCCCGCCCCGTTTGCACCAACAAGGGCGCAAAGCTCAGATTGATTCACCTCGAAGGAAACGTCATGCAACACACGCCGTTTTCCATAGCGCTTTGACACCTTTGATAGTTTTATCGCTGATGCGTTCATTGGCCTCCCGTTCTGCTTGGTAGCAAAACCGCTGTTGCCAGACTCTCGCCTGGCAACAGCCACAACTGCTAGAAATAAACAACGCAGTTGTTTTTACTGCAGTTCTTAGTGCAGACGCGTGCTCCACAGAATTTCTTGCAGTAACCGTTGCACCCACCACCGGGGTCCACATAACTTGGTTTGACAATCCAGCTCATATCGTTCCTCCTTTCTTTTATCGTTTTCCATTCTTATTATTGTTTTTCGATAACTCATATTTGTCAAGATAATCTAAAAGACGGAATCCGTGTTAGACACGGGTTCCTTCACGCTGATATTTCGTTTTAGTTGTTCGCCTTAAGCTACTCGTCGCTCAAATCGACAGCGAAGACCGATGTCGGAAGCGACGCCTCATTGCCTCTGCCATCCCGCATCTGCCTCACGGCATTCTTCGCGCGCTCGACAATAAGTTCCTCGAGCTCTTTCTCGCTCACGCGCTGAATAATATCTCCCGGTTGACAATCAAGCTCATCACAGATTTCAAGAAGCGTCTTAAGACGAATAGCTTTAATTTTTCCGTTTCTTAGCTTAGAAATATTAGCCGGAGTATGCCCCGTGGCACGAATCAGATCAGAGCTGGTCTTTCCGGTCTTAAGCAGCTGCGTCTCAAGCTCGATGATGAGATAGCTCATGTTTCCTCCTACACAAGCTCGTCAGACTGCTCTTGGAGCAGCGAGGCATAACTCCAGATCGCCGAGATAAACAGACAGACAACTGCGCCGATAAACGACCCCGCATCAAAGGTAGCGCCTTGGCAAATCTCAATAACGAAGGAATGAGGCACGATGTAAAGCTCCAGTCCGCCAATGGTGAGATTGACCGATTCATAGGCACCAACAAACGAAACCACGGCGTTAACAGCAAAGGCAAGTGCAAGAACACGGATAAGCCGCACATGCGCCTTGGTAAAGGGCGAGACGCCCCGAGAGATGTTATGGCTGATTCCGCACAAAACGATAAGCGAAACACCCACGACGAGTGCCAGGCACAGCCCGCTTGGGATAACGATGCTCCCGCCATCGAGAAGCGTCACGACACCGAAAGAATCGACAGAAACAACGTTTGCAACCGTATACCAGATCACGTAAACAACCAACGCGGCAAAAGCGATGAGCATTCCCGCAAAAACGACCGCCATGCAAAAGCCAAGCTTCCTTACAGTCTCGCCCGCCTTGGCCATACGCTGAACGCTGTTGGACATACACTCACCCTCATCGAATCTATCGTTATCGGAATAGTTTATCGAACAACGATATGGATTGCATGCGGAAAGCCCCGCCAGTGCGCGAGAGTGAATTTTTGGACACTTACCGAACGAGAGTGGATAATCTCCCACTTTGAGGCCGCCACCGGGCCTAAAACGGGGGATTATCCACTCTCATAGTCATCAAAGCTTGCAAGCTCTTATGCAGCCGCCTCGCGCAGGGCCGACATCGTGGCCGCATATTGCTGCTGCAGCGCATGCATTCCTTCGCGAGCGCCGTCAACAGTATCGGCACCGCGCAGCGCTTCGGTCACCACGACCGCCGGCTCGTACAGATTATCGAATCCCAAGTTCTGGCTCACGCCCTTGAGCGTGTGCGCCGCCATAAACGCTGCCTTGGCGTCTCCTGCCGCCATGGCAGCCTCCAGCTTGTCCATACTCTCGTCATCCAAAAACTTGAGGGCAAAACGGGCAAGCATCTCCTCGCCCATCAGCCGAGTGCAAGCGTCATCATAATTGGCGCCGATCTTCTCATACGCCTCACGCATGGAAATCATGGGTTAAAAACTCCTTTGGTCAAACTAAATCGTGGGAAACGCAACGACGTCAGCGGGGCGTGCCAACGTCTCGGCAATTTGGTCTTGCACCTCGAGCAAGCAATCGAGCAGCAGCGGGTTAAAGGTACCGCACTTACCGTCCAGAATCATCTGGATCGCCTCCTTGTGCGGGATAGCGTCCTTGTACACGCGCACGCTCGTCAGCGCATCGTACACGTCAGCCACCGACACCACCTGTGCGGCGATGGGAATATCGCTGCCCTTAAGGCCGTCGGGATAACCTTTGCCGTCCCAGCGCTCGTGATGCCAGCGCGCAATCTGGTACGCATATTCTATAAGCGCATTGCCGGCGTGATGGCGGCCCAGCTCATGCAGCATGTCGGCGCCGATCGTGGTATGCGTCTTCATAATCTCGAACTCCTCGGGCGTGAGGCGCCCGGGCTTGTTGAGAATCGCATCGTCAATCGACATCTTGCCGATATCGTGCAGTGCCGAAGCCAGGGCGATCGTGGAGCGCTCCTCGTTGCCGAGGGAGATGCTGTCGCTACGGTGGACCAGGCAGCCAAGCAGCAGCTCGGTCAGCTTCTCGATGTTCGTAACGTGCCTGCCGCTCTCGCCATTGCGGAGCTCCATGACGCCGGCCATGATGTCGATGAGCATGCGACTGTTCTTGACGCGCTCGTTGTACTGCTGGGACAGCAGGTTCGTCAGGCGGCGCTGCTTGGCGTATAGGCGGATGGTATTGCTTACACGGCGGCGCACGACACGGGAGTCAAACGGACGGCTGATATAGTCCGAGGCGCCCAGCTCGTACGCGCGCAGAACCATATCATCGGAATCTTCGCTCGAAATCATGATGACAGGCAGATTGTCGACACCCGATCGGCGCGACAGGTCGGCCAGCACCTCAACGCCGCTTATGCCCGGCATCACAATATCCAGCAGCACGAGCAACAACTTATCGCCATAGCGGTCGACCATATTGAGCGCCGTACGACCGTTATCGGCCTCGAGGATGCAATACTCGTCCTTGAGCATCTCGTTGAGAATGGCTCGGTTCATCTCGGAGTCATCGACGATAAGCACCAATGGCTTTTCGCTTTGGAAGGCCTCGATGGAATCGGAATCGGTCACGACCGTACCGGGCTTTGCCTTAGCGCGGCTCAGTAACTGGACAGCGCGGCCAACGCCCTCGTCGACCGTCTCGCCATGAATGCGAACGCCACCGACACATGCCGTCAAGCTCACGTACTCATGCCCCGGAATAACCGTGGCATGAACGGCATCGGATACCTGATGCAGGCGGCGGGCGAAGTCATCGGAGGGAATATTGGGCATGACGGTCACAAACTTGTCGCAGCCATAGCGCACAAGCTCGTCAGTCGAACGAATTCCGCTGCGTATGGCTGTCGCCACAGCACCGAGTGCAAGGTCGCCAGCATGATGGCCACACGTATCGTTGAAGACCCTAAAATCATCAAGGTCGATCACCGCAACGCCAGCCTTCATGCGGGCGCTACGGAGCTTTTCCTCGTAATATCGGCGATTGCGCACACTCGTCAGCACGTCGGTGTAGACAAGGTCCTCTTCTGCGGCCTCTTGCTCATCGATCGGACGCACCATCAGCAGGACGTGAGGCTCGCCCTCGACCTTCAGAGGGCGCAGGCGAGCGCGGTACTCGGTACCATCATTGAGCAGCTGCTCCGATACATCATCGGAACCTGCCAAGGCCTCAAGACTCGACTGACGCAGACAAGGGCAGCGATCGCCGGCGAGCAAGCAGTTAGGCTCGCTCTTAATCTGATCGGCCGACAACAAACGCACCACGGGGTAGGTCTTCGCGACGCGGGCGACCTCGGCGGCAGCCTCCTCGTCGGTTAGATTGACCTCGTGATTATTGAGCATATGGGGCCCTTCCTATCGTTACGCACGGCAACGGTGCATATCAATTGGTACAAGGGTAGCATCTAACAGCTGAAGGCAAACGCGCGATTATCGTTACATTTTTATGACCTGGCAAACGGCGGTAATGGAGCCGCGGGCGCGCGGTTATGGGCGCATTCGTTAACAATGACGAAACGCTAACAGCCCCTCTCCCCGCAGGTCATCGAGCGTGCTAACGCTCCAAGACATCGCGAACGGCGTTTGCCGCCGTAACGGGGCGATCGCGCAGACCGTTATGCGCGCCCGGGATCGTCACAAGGGGGCAATCGAGATATTCGGCAGCCGCTCGCGTGCCAGCCTCGCGGGGTGTATCGACCGAAAGCTCGCCCAAAAACACGGCCGACACCGCCTTTGACGCGCGGACGCGCTCCCAGTCGGGAGCATATGTCATATTTGTTCCGTATTCATTAGCCATAAAGCAACGACCATTGCGCAGGGCATGTTTGGCTTCCGCTTCGGTCGTCCCGGGAGCTTCGGGGTCCAAGTCGCCGAGGGCTCCCAAGAAAAGCCGGAGCGCCCTTGAAACCTTTCCAGCCGCAATCATATCGAGCAAAACCGGAGCTGCGCCCATGCCGACGCCTTCGGCCGACACAGCCGGCTCATGCAGAATCGCACGGGCGGCGAGATGGGGTTCAGTACGAAGAAGCTCCAGCGCCACCAACGTACCGGCGCTATGCGCAAGCACATTTGCCGGAGCGCCAACGTGTTCGATCACGGCTTGCAGGTCGGCGGCCTGAGCGGCAAGATCATAGCTGTCGTCTGCCGCATCGCTGCTGTCACCGCAGCCGCGGCGGTCGTAGGCAATTACGCGGTAGTTGCGACTGAGCTCACAAGCGATACCGTCAAAAAATGTGCCGTCGACACAAGCGCCGTGCACGCACACCAAGGCAGGAGTATCAGGCGACACATCCGGGCCGGCATATTCGCGACAGGCAATCGTGGTGCCCGCATTCTCGACCGTAAAATCCATGTTGTGCCCCCATCATCAATGCTCATCCAGTTGCACGTCAGTGCGGTTGGATGGACCCGCATTGCCTTACACCTTGTTAACAGATTAACTTTACCCGACCCGAGGCTTTTCATGACACGGCATAATGAGCGACGTGAAAAAACGAAACTTGTAAAGCAAGAGCCCGCACCCTGCTTTGGAGCCGATGCTATGCTTAGGCACAATTGTCTTGAGGAGCATATGCCTATGTCTACGTTTTTGAATGCCAGCCCCATCTTTGGGCCCGTTCGCAGCCGTCGCCTTGGCCTCTCGCTCGGCGTCAACATGATGCCGGCCAGCGGCAAAATCTGCACGTTCGACTGCATTTACTGCGAAAACGGCCTCAATGCCGAGCGCCCCTGCCATGAGCCGCACAACACAGCTGCCGTGGTACTCGACGCGCTCGAGGCAAAGCTGCGCGAGATGACAGCCGAGGGCGAGCTCCCCGATGTGATCACCTTCGCAGGCAACGGCGAGCCCACCGCCGCACCGGAGTTTCCGCAGGCCATCGCCGGCGCCGTCGCGCTGCGCGACGAGCTTGCCCCAAACTCCAAGATCGCCGTGCTCTCCAACGGCACGCGCGCCGACCGCCCCGAGGTGCACGATGCGCTCATGATGGTCGACGACAACATTCTTAAGCTCGATACGGTCGATCCGGCATTTATCCAGCTGCTCGACCAGCCTGTTGGCCCCTACGACGTCGAGCACCAGATTGAGACGTTCGCAAGCTTTGACGGTCACGTTATTATCCAGACGATCTTCTTGACCGGTGAGTATCTGGGCAAGCCCATCGACAACACCGGCGAGGAGTACGTTGCCCCCTGGCTCGCGGCGCTTGAGCGCATTCGCCCACAAGAAGCGACCATCTACACGGTGGCGCGCGAGACACCGATCGCCGGCCTTGCCAAAGCAGCACCCGAGGCCCTCGACGCCATTGCCGCGCGCGTGCGTGCCCTCGGCATTCCCTGCCAGGTGAGCTACTAGCAAAACCACGCAGCAGCCAGTGCCCGCCATCCCGCTCCATCAGTTGCGGTGATATAGTTCCTGTTTATGCTGTTAAACCGCTTAAATCGGAACTATATCACCGCAACTTTAATGGACGCGTGGGTGGGCTATACTAGCTGCGGATGAAAGGAAGTTAGCCATGTATGACAAAGGACCCGTGCCCGGCCGCAACGACGCTTGCTGGTGCGGCAGCGGCAAGAAATACAAGAAATGCCATAACGCCTTTGATGAGCGCCTCGAGCGCCTGTGGGAAGAGGGCTGGGAGGTCCTGCCCCGCACGCTCTACAAGACGCCCGCCGATATCGAGGGCATCAAGCGCTCGGCCGCCATCAACGTGGGCGTGCTCGATTATGTGGGCGAGCATATCGCCGCAGGCATGACTACCAACCAGATCGACCAGATGATCTACGACTACACCGTCGAGCACGGTGGCACGCCGGCCGACCTCAACTACGAGGGCTATCCCAAGAGCGTGTGCACCTCGATCAACGACGTCGTCTGCCACGGTATCCCCTGCGATGCGGATGTGCTGCACGAGGGCGACATCATCAACGTGGACTGCTCCACGATCCTGGACGGCTACTTTAGCGACTCGAGCCGCATGTTCTGCATCGGCGAGGTCTCTGCCGAGCGCCAGCGCCTGGTCGACGTCACCCGCGCCAGCGTGGAGGCGGGTCTGGCAGCCGTCAAGCCATGGCTGCCGCTCTCCGTTATGGCCGAGGCCGTGCAAAAGACGGTCGAGGACGCCGGCTTTAGCGTAGTGCGCGAGTACGGCGGACACGGCATTGGCAAAGAGTTCCACGAGGACCCGTTTGTGGGCTTTACCACCGAGGCGCCCGATGTGGACACCATCATGGCCCCGGGCATGGTCTTTACCATTGAGCCCATGGTCAACGCCGGAGCGCCCGACATCAAGATCAGCAAGGGCGACGGTTGGTGCGTGCGCACCAAGGACGGCAGCGATTCGGCCCAGTGCGAGGTACAGCTCGTGGTGACCGAGGGCGGTTACGAGCTGCTGAGCTGGTAGCTGTAGATGCGCCGGGCTTCGCGATGGATATGTTAGCCGTCGCGAAGCCCGGCGTTTTTATAGCGTTTTGCCTGATAAAACCTGCCAAAAATAAACCTGTCCCCTTTTGACAGGTTGGACGGAGAGGACTGTTTGTGAACATCCTGGTTTTGCTGCCCGTCAACGACCGCCATCGCGCAATTCTTGAGTCGAGCGCTCCGGGCGAGGACTTTATCTACACGAGTGCCGACGCCATCACGCGCGAACAGGTCGCCGATGCCGACGTGATCCTGGGCAACATCGACCCTGACATGCTCACGGCATGCGAGCATCTCCAGCTGTTGCAACTGCAGACCGCGGGCTATGACGACTACCTTGCCGCCGGCACCGTGCCGGCCGACGCCAAACTGTCTTGCTCGGTGGGCGCCTACGGCCAGGCCGTAAGCGAGCACATGTTTGCCATGGTGCTGTCTATGATGAAGCGCCTGCCCGGCTATCACGACTTGCAGCGCGAGCATCGCTGGGAGGATTTGGGGCCGGTCACCTCGCTCAAAAACGCCAATGTGCTGGTGCTGGGCGCGGGCGATATCGGCGGCCACTTCGCCACGCTCTGCCGCGGCATGGGCGCGCACGTCCGCGGCATCAAGCGCCATCCGCTCGTCTACCCCATTGTGTTTGAGGACATGGACGGCATGGACGCCCTGCCCGAGCGCCTGGCTGAGGCCGACGTCGTCGCATCCTTTATGCCCAGCACACCCAAGACCCGCGGCCTGGCGAACGCCGAGTTCTTCGCCGCGATGAAACCGGGCGCCTTCTTTGCCAACGGCGGCCGCGGCGACCTTGTGGTCGCCGACGACTTGGTTGCCGCCCTGGAGTCGGGTCATCTCGCCGGCGCCGCGGTCGACGTCACTGACCCCGAGCCGCTGCCCGCGACAAGCCCGTTGTGGGATGCGCCCAACATGCTCATCACGCCACACGTCTCCGGCTGGTTCCACCTAGCCGCCACGCTCAGCAACGTCGTCGACATCGCAGCGGAGAACCTGCGTCACTTGCAGGCCGGCGAGACCCTGCGCTGCTGGATCGAACATTAGGGTTCCGCCGTTCTAACGAACGGCGGACCGGTCGACGCTACGCGCCGCCCAGAGCGACAATTTGTCATTCAAAAGGCAAGGCATGACCAGAAGGTCTATGCCTTGCCTTTTTCATGCCAACTTGTTCGCTCTGGACATCGCTCGCTGACGCTTGCTCAACCTGCGGTGTCATAACAATTCTGTCCAGCTGTTGGCTTTGCGGCATTTGCCCAGATAAAACCTGCATAATAAACCTGTCCCTTTTAGCAGGTTTTAGAGCTCCACGCTTTCGGCGCCGTTGATGGTTAGGTTTCGCTCGTAGAAAGCCGTGAGGGCGCGAATGGCGTACATCACGTCGCGTACGCCGCCGGTCTCGTAGCTTGAGTGCATGGCCAGCTGCGGCAGGCCCACGTCCACGGCATGCATGCTCGCCTGCATGTTCGACAGGTTGCCGAGCGTGGAGCCACCCGCCATATCGCTCTTGTTGGCGAAGGCCTGCGTGGGCACGTCGGCGTCATCGCAAATAGCCTGGAACACTGCGCGGCTAAAGGCATCGGTGCAGTAATGCTGGTTGGCGGCTTCCTTGATAACGATACCGCCGTTGAGCACAACCTGATTGCGGGCGTCGCACTTCTCGGCGTGGTTGGGGTGCACGGCATGCGCGTTGTCGCAGCTCACAAGCATCGAGGCGGCAAGTGCGCGATGGTACGACTCGTCGTCAAAGCCCAGCGATCCGTTGATGCGGCGCAGCGCGTCGGCCAAGAACGTCGACATGGCGCCCTGCTTGGTCTCGGAGCCAACCTCCTCGTTATCAAAGCAGCAGAAGACCGAGACGTCATGCGCGTTCTCGGCACCCAAAAATGCCTGCAGCGAGGTGTAGGCGCAGGCAAGGTCGTCGAGCTTGGGCGTCGAGATAAACTCATCGGCCCAGCCCCAAATGCGCGCATCCTGACGATTGACCAGGAACAGATCGCGGCCCAGAATTTGCTCGGGCTCAACATCCAGCTCGTCGGCGATCAGGGCGTCAAAGTCGCCCTGCTTAAGGTCGCCAGCGCTGATGAGCGGGCACAGGTCAACGGCTCGGTTGGGAGCAAAGCTCTCGTTAACGCCACGATTCATATGGATGGCAAGGCTCGGGATAATAGCGACCTCGCGCTCGGTGGAAAGCAGGCGGCTCTCAATACGGTCGCCTTCGCGTACCAACACGCGTCCAGCCAGCGCCAGCGGGCGATCGAACCAGGTGTAGTCGATCATGCCGCCGTAGGCCTCGGTGTTCAGGCGCAGCGTCTCGCCCGCGCCGTCAAGCTCAGGCACGGCCTTGACCTTAAACGTCGGCGAGTCGCTGTGCGACGCCGTCAGCTGAAAATGGTAGTCGCCGGCAACGCCGTCCTCGCCCCACGTCGCGGCCAGGTCCTCGCCCACCTTAAAGGCAACAACGCTCGAGGTGTTGCGCTGCGTGTAATAACGCCCGCCCGGCTCGATGTCCCACGCCGCATTCTCGGGCAGGTAGGTAAAGCCCGCCTCGTCGAGCTCGGCCATAATGGTCGCCGCCGTATGGAACATGCTGGGGCATGCCTCGATAAAGTCGATAAGGTCGTTGGCGGCCTCGATATCATCGGCCGTCACATGCGCGCGCTCGGGCGTTTCCTGATCCGTCATGCTCTCCCCTTTCGCTGGGTTGATGGTCCCTTCCAGCATACCCCGCCGCGCCAGCGCCGCACTCTTCATTCCGTGTTTAATCCCGCGCCGCTCGCCAAGTTGAGCCATCATGCCCGTGCACTTTTTGCGACAATTACGCTAACAGGACGAGAGGAGCCGTCATGAAGCCACGTAACATTGCCATCGCCTGCGGTGTCGCGGGAGTCGCCGTCGGCCTTGCCGCTGCCACCGGTATCGTTTATCACAAGCAAATCAAGTCCGCCGCGTCGCTCAAACGCTTGACCAGCTACGCGGATAGCTATGACCTGTACGCAATCGACATCGCCTACGACTACGATCTTGATCGCATCATCGCCGCTGGCGTGCGCGACGACCAGGCCTACATCGATGCCGTGGTGGCGCAGGTGCTGCCCGGTGTGCCGGTACATGTCCAGGCGCCCCAGTTTGCCTGCAGCGCTTTTGTCGCCGTAGATGCCGAAGGCCGCGTGCGCACCGGTCGCAATTACGACTTTAAGGACGACACCTCGACGCTGCTGGTGCGCAATCACCCACGCGACGGCTATACCTCCATCGGGTTTGCTGCCCTTAACAACCTGGGCGATAACACTCCGCTTGACTCCGTCGGCGGACGCGCCTCCGCACTCATGGGCCCGTTTGCCCAGCTCGACGGTGTTAACGAATGCGGCGTGTCCATTGCCGTACTCACTCTGGATTCCAAGCCCTGTGACCAGGACACGCAACGCCCCGTCATCAATACCTCGCTCGCCATCCGTCTGGTGCTCGACCGTGCCGCCACCACGCAAGAAGCTGTCGACCTGCTTTCCGCCTACGACATGCACGCCATGGCAGGACGCGATTACCACTTCTTTATCAACGACGCCGCCGGTGACGCGCGCGTAGTAGAGTGGGATCCGCGCGATCCGGACCGTGCTTTCAAAGCGACTCCTGTACGCCAGGTTACGAACTTCTACGCCTGCTATGGCGACGAAGTGCTGCCCAACCAAAAGAATGACGAGCTGGGCCATGGTAAAGAGCGCGCCGTCGCAATCGCCGATGTCCTTGACGCCCACGCCGGTGCCCAGGACGAGGCAGTCGCTTGGAAGGCCCTTCGCGCCGCAGCCCAAGAGCCCAATCCGGAAGACATCACCAGCAATACGCAATGGTCGGTCGTCTTTGACAATACCGAACCCGCCGCCGCTATTACGCTGCGCCGCCATTGGGGCAACGTCGATGCCTTCGCACTGTAAGGAGCCAGGCCCGTCGACCTTATGTTCCCTGACGTTGCTTACATTTCCATACGCTTGAGCTAACACGTTTTACCCCCGTATCAACAGTGTGCGGGGGTAAACTTATGCGCATGTTATAACTTGCCCGGAAGGATTCATCATGCTCAGGATCGGTCTTCTTACCAGTGGCGGCGACTGCCAGGCGCTCAACGCCACCATGCGCGGCATCGTCAAAACACTCATGACCAATAGCGAAGAGCCTATCGAGATCTACGGTTTTGAGGACGGTTACCAGGGCCTTATCTACAGCAGGTTCCGCGTCATGACGCCCGCCGATTTTAGCGGTATCCTCACCCGCGGCGGCACCATCCTGGGCACGAGCCGTACGCCGTTCAAGCGCCTGGATACTCCCGAGGCCGACGGCGTCGAGAAGGTGCCCGCGATGGTCCACACCTATCACAAGTTGCAGCTCGACTGCCTGTTTATGCTGGGCGGCAACGGATCCACCAAGACCGCCAACCGCCTGCGCGAAGAGGGCCTCAACGTTATCGCCCTGCCCAAGACCATCGATAACGACACCTGGGGCACCGAGTTGACGTTTGGCTTTACGAGCGCCATCGACGTCGCCACCAAGTGCATCGACGACATCCACACCACCGCTTCGAGCCACGGCCGCGTGTTTGTCATCGAGATCATGGGCCACAAGGTCGGCTGGATTCCGCTGCACGCCGGCGTCGCGGGCGGCGCGGATGTCATCTTGATTCCCGAGATTCCCTACGACATGGATAACGTCATCAAGACCATTGAACATCGCATGGAAACCGGCAGCCGCTTTACCATCGTGGCCGTCGCCGAGGGCGCTATCTCCAAGGAGGACGCGGCGCTGTCCAAGAAGGAGTACAAGAAGAAACTCGCCGAGCGTACGAGCCCTTCGATCGTGTACGACATCGCCAAGGAGATCGAGGCCAAGACCGGTCGCGAGACCCGCGTCGCCATCCCCGGCCACACGCAGCGCGGCGGTCAGCCCGACGCTCAGGACCGCATCTTTGCGACCCAGTGCGGCGTCGAGGCAGCACTGGGATGCCTGCGCGGCGAGTTTGGCTACATGATTGCCCTGCGCGACGGCAAGATGTGCCACATGCCGCTCGAGGATGTCGCCGGCAAGCTCAAGTATGTCGATCCCCAGAGCGACCTGGTACGCGAGGCCAAGGCGTTGGGCATCAGCTTCGGCGACGAATAGCCTCGACCGAAACTGCTCTCATCGGAGACCCCAGGGCTTACCTCCCAAATCGTCCTCGGACATGTCAGGATCCCGCCGTGCGGAAAGATTTGGGAGGTAAGCCCTGGGGCCTCCTGCGGTAACCGGGGAGGCCGAGGCTATTCGTCTTCTTGCTGCAAGTGCCTGGGGTAGGATGCGGCGTGCATTTTTGGGAGTATTCAGCAGCCGAGGGTGCCTGCATACTGGATTTTGGGCGAGAGACAGGCGCCGCGGGCCGCATTCTGCAAAAAAATGAGCGGTCCTCGAGGCGCCGGAGCTCAAAGTCAGGCTTTCAATGCGCTTTTGTGCGCCCGCTCCCACACTCGCGGACTCCGGGATGCTGAATTCTCCGGAATTTGCACGCCGCCCCCTGGGGTACCCGCGGGCAAAAAGCAACCGCCCCGCCGAAATATGCAATCGGCGGGGCGGTTTATGCAAAAATGCGGTTGTGGTACATTACAGCTCGCTACAGCTTGAATCCCAGGCAGGTTACTCGGCGCTCTTGAGGGCGCCGACCATGTCGATCTTATTGAGAGTTCGGTTGGTGGCGAGGTTGACGATGATCGTAAAGCCAAAGGAAAGCAGCACGGCGAGCACGTAGCTTAGCGGCTCGACCTCAACGTCAAAGTACAGCGACGGCATCTGCAGGATGTACGTGAAGCTCTCGGCCAGCAAGCCACCCAGCGGCACGCCCAGCGCAGCGCCGATCGCCGTGAGGATCAACGTCTCCTTGTTGACGTAATGGTGCACCTCGCCACGGCGGAAGCCCAGCACCTTGATGGTCGCCAGCTCGCGTTCGCGCTCGGAGATATTCGTGTTGGACAGCGTAAACACCACCACAAACGATAGGCACGCCGCCATAAAGGTCACGAGCACCACGACGGAATTGATAATCGCAAAGTTCGCCTCGTAGTTCTGCCAATGTTCGGCCGTGCTTGAGATGGTGAGCCAACCGTCGCTCTTAAGCTTCTTGCTAAACGCAATCTGGTCAGAAGTTGAGCCCTTAAGCAGCACAAAGACGCCGTTGAGGCGTGCGCTTCGACCGAACGCGCGCTCATAGGTGCCCTGCGTCATGTAAAGCGTGTTGCCCAGATAGTTAAGCGAAATGTCACTGACTTTGACCTTGGCAACATTGAGCGACGAATCCTGGACGTGTGCCGTATCGCCCGGCTGAATCCCCAGCACCAGCTGTGAACTCTTACTCAGATACACGTCTCCGTCACGCAAAGACAGCGGCTCTTTGGACTCGTCCTCGAGGCGCACATAGTCGTCCAAGTCGTTCGTGCGGTCATCGGGCACCACGATCAGCTGCACGGTCTCGCTCTTGCCGCCAAACGTAAAGGTGACGTTGTCGGTCATAATCGGCAGCGTCGAAGTCACGGTCACGTTGGAATCATTGGCCGCGCTGCGCTCATCCAACGCCGCGCACGTCTGCGTAAAGTCATCGGGGTTGGCGACCGCCAGCAAGTCATAACGCGTGATATGCCCGTACTGTTTGGGCGAAAGCGCCACCGACGTATCGCGGATGCCCATACCGCAGATCACGAGCGCCGTGCAGCCGGCGATGCCGAAGATGGTCATAAAGGCGCGCTTTTTATAGCGGAATAGGTTGCGTGCAGCGACCTTGTTCAAAAAGCCCATGCGGCGCCAGATAAAGCCGATGCGCTCGAGCAAGATGCGCGAGCCAGCGCGCGGGGCCTTGGGACGCATAAGCGAGGCCGGGGTCTCGGCCATCTCGTGGCGGCAGGCGATAATCGTGGCGCCCACCACGCCCACGGCAAACAGCGCCACCGAAACGATCGAGGACACGATGTCGTACGAAAGCAGCATCTGGGGCAGTGAGTACATGTCGTCGAACACCGTAAACAGGAACAGCGGCAGGCCCACAAATCCGATGATGTTGCCGAGCACGCCGCCGATCAGACAAGCCCACAGCGCATAGTCCACGTATTTGGACAGGATGCGTCCGCGCGAATAACCGAGTGCCTTATACAGGCCGATGAGCGTGCGCTCCTCCTCGACCATACGCGTGGCGGTGGTAAGGCTGATGAGCACGGCGACGATAAAGAAGATGAACGGGAACACCGTGGCGATGGCCTCAATTGACGAGCTGTCGCTCTCCACGCTCGAGTAGCTTGCGATGTTGCCGCGGTCCTGGATGTACCAGGTGCATTCGCCCAGATCGGAAAGCTCGGCGCGGGCATCGGCAAACTGTTGATCGGCGGCGGCGCGACGCTGATCCAGGTCGGCTTGCGCCTGCGCACGCTCGTCGCTGCCCTCGGCTATGCGATTGATGTTGTCCTGCTCAATCCCAAAGAGCATATTCGCCTGACGCTCAGCCGCGTCCAAGCTCGCCGGCGTGTCGACCGTCAGCTCCTGGGCGCGCGCCTTCTCACGCTCCTCGCGGATCTTCTCGATATTGCCCTTGACCTCATTGATCTTTGCCGCGTAGGAATCCGAATAGGAGTTGAGGCTCTTGGCTCCCTCGACGATCACGTGGACCGCGGAGTAGGAAGAAGATGTCGCGGCGTCCTCGCTCACATAGAACTTATAGTCCGCCGCCGAAGCAGCGCGAAAGGCGTTGACTGTCGAGTCAGAACTTACATCAGTGGGGTCGAGGACCTCAGCCGTAATGGTGTAATCGCCCGCGGCAAACTGGTCCTTGGCGCTTTGATTGGACGAGCTCGCGTCATTGGCGGCAAAACTCACCGTATCGCCGATTTTCTTGCCCGATGCCTTCAGGAACTTCGAAGTCACCGCGACTTCATCGGCGCTCTCGGGCAAATCGCCGTTCACGAGCACCGGCTGATCGATGTTCTCCTTGGAGAGACTCTGCACGACCACGCGCTCGCGCGTTGTGCCCACGGCGGTGTAGGCGGTCTCGGTGTAGATGCCCTCGGCCGTTTCGACGCCATCGACCTCTTGTATGGCGTCGAGATCATCGTCAGTCAGGCCATAGGTCGACTGCACGTTAATGTCATAGACATTTTGCTGGTCGAAGTAGGCATCAACCGAATCACACAGGTCCTCGCAACCCGCCTTAAGGCCGCACATCACGCTCACGCCAAGCGCGGTGATGACCACGATTGACAAAAAGCGCTTAAGACTGCCTCGGATTGTGCGGTAGATGCCACGGCGAAAAACCGTCGGCACCATATCGTTTGAGCTTTGGGCAGTGCGGTAGGTCGTAAAATCCTGCTCGCGCTCCGTGTTCTGCGCGTCGCGGCGTAGGCTGTTTTGGCGGTCTTGGTCCATGGGCGCTACCACTCGATCGTCTCGATAGGCACGGGATTTTGCTGGACCGTCTCGCTCTCCACGCGACCGTTCTTAAAGCGGATCAGGCGATCGGCCATGGGCGCCAGCGCGGAGTTGTGGGTGATGATGATGACCGTAATGCCCTGCTTGCGGCAAGTGTCCTGCAGCAGCTGCAAGATCTGCTTGCCGGTTTTATAGTCAAGTGCGCCCGTGGGCTCGTCGCACAAAAGCAGCTTGGGGTTCTTTGCCAGTGCGCGGGCAATGGACACGCGCTGCTGCTCGCCGCCCGAAAGCTGCGCGGGGAAGTTGGCGAGGCGCTCACCCAAGCCAACCTGGCAAAGCGTTTGCTCGGCATCGAGCGAATCAGGGCAGATTTGCGCCGCAAGCTCAACATTTTCGAGCGCCGTCAGGTTGGGGACCAGATTGTAGAACTGGAAGACAAAGCCGACGTCGGCGCGGCGGTATTCCACGAGCTGCGCCTCGTTAGCGGAGCTCACATCGCGCCCGTCCACCGTCACGGTGCCGGAAGTCGCCGTATCCATGCCGCCCAGAATGTTGAGCGCCGTGGTCTTGCCGGCACCCGAAGCACCCAAAATGATGGCGAGCTCGCCGCGCTCGACCGTAAAGCTCGCGCCGTCGAGTGCGTGAATGCGGGCGTCGCCCTCGCCGTATGCCTTGATGACGTCTTTGAATTCGATATAAGCCATCGATCGGTTCCCATCTGGTCGGATAACTCTTTAGTATTACCCATTTCGCACCGACTAAAAAGGGACGGGTTTATTTTGGCAGGTTCTATATGGGGAAACGGCAGCTATAGATGAGGCGCCGGGGAGGCAGAGAAATCATCGATGGGGTCAGGCCGACCGCCAAACACAACGCACGCATCTCAATCTGTCAGCCAAATCATTCGAACAGCTGTTCGTTTCTATGATATGATTCCGCTATCTAAGCAGGCCAATACGCAGAAAGGCGGCCAACATGGCGTTCGACTTTAAGAAGGAATGCAAGGAGCTCTACAGACCTGCAAGCAAGCCGAGTATCATAACTGTCCCGCCTATGAGCTACGTTGCCGTTCGCGGAAAGGGCGACCCAAATACCGAAGGTGGCGAGTATCAAAATGCCCTGCCGCTGCTTTACGGCATCGCCTATACCGTCAAGATGTCAAAGAAAGGCTCAAGGAGTATCGAGGGCTATTTCGACTTTGTGGTACCGCCGCTCGAGGGCTTCTGGTGGCAAGACTCCCCGAGCGGCGACATCGATTATGTACGCAAGGACGATTTCAACTTTATCTCGTGCATCCGCCTGCCCGATTTCGTCACTCAGGATGACTTTGACTGGGCGGTCGCGGAAGCCACGGCCAAAAAGAAACTGGACTTTTCTGCCGTCGAGCTGCTTAAAGTTGACGAGGGTCTCTGCGTTCAATGCATGCATACCGGACCCTACGACAGCGAGCCGGCAACCGTAGACGCCATGCATGAATATGCGACCGAGCAGGGCTATGTCCCCGACTTCTCAGACACCCGTTTACATCACGAAATCTATCTTTCCGATCCACGCAAGTGTGCGCCGGAGAAACTTAAGACTGTGGTTCGTCATCCTATCAAGCGCGCTGAATAGCGTGGAGCGTCATTTCACGCGCTGGGTTTTAAGCCAGCCAACCAGCCGCCTCCTAGGCCGTCCGGTAATTATCTTGACGCGGCCCGTCGCATCTTATAAGTTTGTTTTGCTAAAGCTGGAAAGCCTCTCAACGATGCGCAACTCCAGCTCTTTTTCTATCAAGAGAGCAAGTGTCGGAAAACAAAATGTCGGAAAGCAACGTATCGAGCAGAATCAAACGCTTGCTCAACACCTATAGCGGCCTCGTGCTTATGGGTGCCGTCGGAATCCCTATCGGCATCATCGTTGGCGCCATCTGCGCACTCTTTGGACGCGTGCTTCTGGCAATCGGCGCCTTCCGCGACGAACACATCACACTGCTCCTTCCCTTCCTCGCCCTCATGGGCTTTGCCATCGTATTTTCCTACCGCACCTGGGGCAAAGGCACCGATCGGGGCATGAGCCTGGTATTTGACGTAGGTCACGGACGCGAGGACGCCATCTCCCCGCGTTTGGTGCCGCTCATTATGTTGAGCACGTGGGGGACGCACCTCTTTGGCGGCAGTGCGGGGCGCGAGGGCGTGGCCGTGCAGATTGGTGCAACCGTCTCGCACTGGATCGGCAGGCGTCTACCTTTCCGAAACCCCGGCAACACGTTTTTGCTCATTGGTATGGCCGCTGGCTTTGCCGGGCTCTTTCGAACGCCTCTTGCTGCCACGGTCTTTGCTATCGAAGTACTGGTCGCAGGACGCATGGAATACCGCGCGCTGTTTCCCGCGCTTACGGCCTCGCTCGCCGCAAGTATGACCTCCGGCGCCCTGGGACTCGAGAAGTTCGAAGTCGCCGTTGTCGCCTCATACGCGCTTGATCTCCCCGGTCTTGGACGGCTTGCGGTGCTGGGTATCGCGTTTGGCATGGTAGGCGGCGCCTTTGCCTGGTGCCTTGCCCACGCCAAGACCCTTGCGGCGCGACTGCTCCCCAACCCCTATGTACGAATCGCCGTTATGGGCATCGCGCTATCAGCGATTCTGTTCACACTGTGGCAGGGGCGATACTGCGGACTTGGTACCAACCTGATATCGGCAGCGCTCAACGGTGACGGCAAGGACGCCATCATGCCTTGGGACTGGGCGCTCAAATTCGCACTCACCATTACCACGCTTGCCGCAGGATATCAGGGTGGCGAGGTGACGCCGTTGTTCTCCATCGGAGCGAGCCTTGGCGTCGTGCTCGCCGGAATCCTCGGCATGCCCGTCGAACTTTGCGCCGCGCTGGGATACGCCGCCGTCTTTGGCGGCGCCACCAACACGCTGCTCGCGCCGATCCTCATTGGCTGCGAGGTCTTCGGTTTCGGTAATCTGCCGGCGTTCTTTATCGTCTGCGTTGTGGCTTATCTGTTCAACATGGACAAATCGATCTACGCCCTGCAGGAGCGGGCGTAGAAAGATGTCCAAGCAGGTGGTCTCAACCGGAAACGGCGTCCCACTCTGAGGCTGTATTCCGGGACGTGGTTTCCGTCTGAGCTTCCATTCGGAAAGCGTGTCCCGTTCTTTCACAGCATCTTGGCTATGCAAAGTGCCCGAACGTTACTCCTCGTACGCGCCCTCAAGCCGCAGCAGCCACTCCTTGCGGTCGAGGCCGCCGGCATATCCGTTGAGCGAACCATCGGCGGCAACCACGCGATGGCACGGCACAATAATCGAAATGGGATTACGCGCGACCGCGGCCCCCACGGCACGGGGAGACACAACGGGTGCCTCATTTCCCGGCACACGATGTCGAGCCGCAACACGCTGGGCGATCTCGCCATACGTAGCGACCTCGCCACGCGGAATAGAAAGCAGCTCGTACCAAACTTCACGCTGAAACGCCGTACCAATCAAATGCAACGGCGGCGTAAACCGAGGTTCCTGCCCTGCAAAATAAGCATTCAGCCAAGCCCAGGAACGCTCAAGCACCGAAGAGGCCGCACCATTTACCGGACTCACCGGCGACATGCCGCCAGCACCAGAAACTGCATCGGCGCCTTCAACATGTTCGGGATTTTCTTTGAGAAGCGTGGAGCCAAAATGCTCCTGCCCCTCAAACCAAAGCCCTGTCAAACCGCGGCCATCAGCGGCAAGCAAAATCTCGCCCAAAGGCGAAGCAAACGTCGTCGTGACCACCAGCGGCTCCTTTCAAAACTCCGCACCATAATACCGCGAATTGTGCAGACAACCCCAATCGACCCCAAAGTCACCCAAGGCAGCAGGCGCGAAGCGCCGCAGCTGCCGGCCGCGCTCCACAGTCCCCCAAGGCGGCAGGCGCAAGGCGCCGAGGCCGCCGCCGGGACCAGGGCCCGCAACAGCCACGCGCCCCCCACATCAGCCCAGCGGCCCCAACCAATAACGGCCCCCGCCGGACAGGTCACACTACTCGCAGAGCAGCTTAGCGATCTGGACGGCGTTGGTTGCCGCGCCCTTACGGATTTGGTCGCCGCAGCACCAGAAGGTGATACCGCGCGCGGCCTCGGGGTTCGAGATGTCGCGACGCACGCGGCCGACCCAGATCAGGTCCTGGTCGGACGTGTCCATCGGCATGGGGAAGCGGTCGTGTGCATCCTCGGCAGCCATATCGTCAACCAGCTTGACGCCGGGAGCGGCAGCCAGCGCAGCACGGGCCTCGTCAACCGTAATGTCACGCTCGAACTCGAGCGTGATGCTCTCGGAGTGCGAACGCAGCACGGGCACGCGCACGCAGGTGCAGTTCACGCGCAGCTCGGGCAGGTGCATGATCTTGCGGCCCTCGTTTTGCAGCTTCATCTCCTCGGAGGTAAAACCCTCCTCCTTGATGCCGCCAATCTGCGGAATCAGGTTGCTCGCCAGCTGGGCGGCAAACGCGCGCGGCTCGGGAATCTCCTCGCCGCGGCCCAGGGCGGCCAGCTGAGCCTCGAGCTCGACCATACCGGGAGCGCCAGCGCCCGAAGCCGCCTGGTACGTCGAGACGATCATGCGCTTTACGCCGGCAAGCTGGTGCAGCGGCCAGGTGGGAACCAGGCCGATAATGGTCGCACAGTTGGGGTTGGCGATAAGGCCGTGATGCCACTTGATATCGTCGGCATTGATCTCGGGCACGACCAGCGGCACCTCGGGATCCATGCGGAAGGCGTGGCTGTTGTCGACCACGACGGCGCCGCGCTTGACGGCCTCGGGCAGCAGCTCCTTGGCGATATCGTCGCCGGCAGCGCCGAGCACGATATCGCAGCCCTCAAAGGCCTCGGGGCAAGCCTCTTCAATCACGATCTGCTCGCCGCGGAACTCGACGGTCTTGCCCGCGGAGCGTGCGCTTGCCAACAGCTTGAGCTTGCCGACCGGGAACTCCTGCTCGTTGAGGCACTCGAGCATCTGGGTGCCCACGGCTCCCGTCGCGCCCAAAATAGCAACCGTGTACTGTTTCATGCTTCCCCCTTTAAAGGTTGTGGCTTTTGCCCGCACGCCGAGCAGGCCGATTATTGTTGCCAGTTTATACAAGAACAGGGCGGGCATGAAACCCGCCCCGTCGAAACGAAACCGAAACGAAACGCCCCGCCGTAGATTTTTGAGACATGACCCAAAAATCTACCGAGCAGTCGCTACTTTTTGAGCGCGGCCAGAGCGGGATCGGCCGGCGCGGGAGCCTCCAGATCGGAGACCTTCACAATGCCGTTCTCGTCGGAGAAGGCACGGTAAATGGTCCGAATCGCAAGGTCGAAGTCCTTCTCCTCGACACCGATAATGATGTTGATCTCGTCGCAGCTCTGCGAAATCATACGCACACTCACGCCGGCCTGGCCAAGCATGCCAAACAGATGTCCCGAGATACCCGCACGGCCGCGCAGGTTACGGCCGACGGTCGCGATGAGCGCCAAGCCCTCGACAACCTCGATCTCGAGCGGCTCGACCTCCTGCTGAATGTCGCTCACAAGCGAGTACAGCGAATCGTGAACGTCCTGCTCCTGCACCACGGCGCCAAAGCGGTCGACACCGGTGGGCATGTGCTCAACGGAAACGTCATAGCGCTCGAAGACCGAAAGCGCGCGGCGCATAAAGCCGACACGGGGCTTGGTGCGGTCGCGGGCCACATTGATGGCGACAAAGCCGCGTTTGCCGGTCACGCCGGTAATGATGGGCTCCGCCTCGCCCTCGTCAGCCGTCTCGCTAATGATGGTGCCGGGGTCCTGCGGCGCATTGGTGTTCTTGATGACCAGCGGAATGCCTGCCTCGCGCACGGGGAACACGGCTTCCTCGTGCAGGACGCTTGCGCCCATGTACGAAAGCTCGCGCAGCTCCTCGTAGGTAACGCGCGCAATGGGCTGAGCCTCGGGAACAATACGCGGATCGGCAGAATAGAAGCCCGAAACGTCGGTCCAGTTCTCGTACAGATCGGCGCCAAGGCACTTGGCCAGAATCGAGCCCGAGATATCGCCACCGCCTCGATCGAGCAGCTTGATCTGGCCCTCACGCGTCGCGCCGTAGAAACCAGGCATAACAAAACCGCCCTGCTGGCCGTACTCCTGCACCAACTCGGAGGTGCGGTTCATGCTGAGCGTACCATCGTGATGGAACGCCACAACCGTCGCGGCGTCCAGGAACGGCAGGCCCAGGTACTCGGCCATCAGGCGAGCGGTGAAGTACTCGCCGCGGCTCACGAGCTCCTCGGTAGAGTAGCCGCCCGAGCGGGCGCGCTCGGCAAAGGCCGCGAACTCCTCGCGTATGGGATAGGTGAGCTCCAGCTCGTCAGCGATATCAAAATAGCGCTGACCAATGTCCTCGAGCAGCTCCTCGCACGACACGTGATACTTAACGTGCGCGTTAACCAGGTAGAGCAGGTCGGTCACCTTGGTGTCGCCCTTAAAGCGGCGACCGCAGGCGGAAACCACCACAAAACGGCGGGCAGGGTCGGCATCGACGATGGCCTTGATCTTCTTGAAGTGTTCGGCGTCGGCGACCGACGAGCCGCCAAACTTGGCAATTTTTATCATGGCGTGGAGGTTACCTTTCTAAAAGCCTCTGCAAACCTGTTTTGCGCGCTCTGATACCATGGTTTCACCGATTGGGACCAAGGTATCCGAGGAGCACTGTTATATGGGAACTTATCATAGTACACGAGGACGCACTTTATCATGCTCAAGTAAGGTGGCAATCCGTACCGGCATCGCTCCCGACGGGGGTTTGTTTGTCTCGGACGAGCTTGGCACCCAGCAGGTCGATATCAGCTCGCTTGCTGATAAATCGTACTTTGAAATCGCTCAAAATGTGTTGGGAATGTTACTGAACGATTACACGGACGAAGAAATTTCGGCGTGTGTCGACGAGGCATACCGCGGCACGTTCGCGAGTGAAGAGGTCACGCCTCTCGTCAAGCTCGACGCAGCACCGGGCACCGACGCCCCTCAGACCTATGTGATGGAGCTCTTTGGCGGCCCCACGAGCGCCTTCAAGGACGTCGCCCTGCAGATGCTCCCCCGCCTCATGGCCCGCACCTCCGCCCAGGACGGCGGCGCCGAGCGCATCATGATCGTCACCGCCACGTCGGGCGACACGGGCAAGGCAGCACTCGCCGGCTTTGCCGACGCCCCGGGCACGGGCATCACCGTCTTTTATCCCGAGGGCAAAGTCAGCCGCGTACAGAATCTGCAGATGTCCACTCAGGAGGGCGATAACGTCGCCGTCTGCGGCATCCGCGGCAACTTTGACGACGCCCAGAGCGCCGTCAAGCGCATCTTTGCCGATAAGGAGCTTGCCGAGCGTCTGGAGGCCGCAGGCACGGTGCTTTCGAGTGCCAACTCCATCAACGTCGGCCGTCTGGTGCCGCAGGTCGTCTACTACTTTGCCGCCTATGCGCAGCTGTTGCGCGCCGGCGCCATCGAGGCCGGCGACGCCGTGGAGTTCTGCGTACCGACCGGCAACTTTGGCGATATCCTGGCCGGTTACTATGCCAAGCGCATGGGTCTGCCCGTCGCCAAGCTCATCGTCGCGAGCGACAAGAACAACGTGCTGGCTGACTTCCTGACCACCGGCGTCTACGACCGCAACCGCCCGTTCTTCACGACCATCTCGCCTTCGATGGACATCCTCATCAGCTCTAACCTGGAGCGCATGCTCTACTTCCTGTCCGATGGCGACTGTGAGCTCGTTGCCGGCCTTATGGAGCAGCTGACGCGGACTGGTCGCTACGAAGTTCCCGCCGACCTGCTGGCAAAGATTCAGAGCGTCTTTGGCTGCGGTTGGGCCAGCGAGGACGAGGTACGCACTGCCATCAAGAGCTGCTGGGACGCGAACGGCTACGTGATCGACCCGCACACCGCTTGCGGCTATCACGTCTTTGAGCAGGTCGCTCCCGCCGAGGGCGCCAAGGCCCGCGTGCTGCTTTCGACCGCCAGCCCCTACAAGTTCCCGCGCGCCTGCTGCGACGCCCTGGGCCTCGACGTTCCCGAGGACGACTTTGAGGCCATGCGCGTGCTCGAGCAGGCAACCAACACGGTTGCCCCGGTCCAGCTCGCCGAGCTCGAGTCCAAGCCCGTCCGCTTCGAAGACGTCTGCGACGTCGATGAGATGGCCAGCTACGTCGAGTCCGCAGCAAAAAAGATGGCTACCAACTAAACCCCTCATTAAGCGCCGGCGAAAGCCGGCGCACCTTCTTTCATCAGATAACCCCCGGGATGATGACGAACGCGCACAGCGTGCCTGGCTGTTTAGTTCGTCGCGAGTTCCGCACGCAAAGGAAAGCACTTAATGTGCTTTCCGTCTTGCGCAGGACTGCCCGAGCAGCGAACTAAATAGCCAGGCACGCCAGGAGGACTCACATGATCAAGATCACCGTCCCAGCAACAAGCGCCAACTTGGGCATCGGCTACGACACCCTCGGCATGGCCGTCAGCCTCTACTCGCACTTCACCTTCGAGCGCGCCGACAAGCTCACCATCACGGGTTGCCCCGAGGAGTTCCAAAACGCGAACAACCTAGTCTACGTGAGCTTTGTGGATGCACTGGCCGCATGGGGCGAGCCGGCCTTCCCCGTCGCCATCGACATTCAGACTGACGTTCCCGTCGCCCGCGGTCTGGGCTCCAGCTCCACCTGCGTCGTCGCCGGCATTATGGCAGCCGCCGCGTTGACGGGCCACACCGTCGACCGCGCCGAGCTCGTCCGCATTGCCACCGAGGTCGAGGGCCATCCCGATAACGTCGCCCCCGCTATCCTGGGCGGCGCCGTCTGCTCCTTTACGCCGACCGATTCGCTCCCCCAGTGCCTGCGCTACGAGGTGAGCGATCGCTTGCGTTTTATTACCGTGATTCCACCCTACGAGGTACATACGAGCGAGGCACGCAAGGTTGTGCCGCAGGAGATTCCACTCTCCACCGCTGTGTGGCAGATGGGCCGCATCGCCGGCATGACGCGCGGCTTGGAGACTGGTGACCTGGACCTGATTGCCGCCGCTAATGACGACCGCATTCAAGAGCCCTATCGTCGCCGTCTGATTCCCGACTACAACGCCGTGCGCGACACCTGCCTTAACGGAGGCGCCAAGACCATCTGGATCAGCGGCTCGGGCTCGACCCTCATGGCCGTGACTGACGACACCATCGTGGCAAAGTTCCTACAGGTCAAGCTGCGTGAGCAGTTCCCTAAGTGTGATACGCATATTCTGACATGCGACACGGAAGGCGCCCAGATCGAATACCTGTAGTCGCCGTCCCGTATACCCGCCGGGGAGGCCAGGGGCTTTGCCCCCAAATCGTCCTCGGACATGGCAGGACCCCCGCTGCGCACTTCGTGCGGCGGGGGTCCTGCCGTCCTGCGGAAAGATTTGGGGGCAAAGCCCCTGGCCTCCCCTATGTTAACTTCGCCGGCGGCGGCTACAGGGACCTACGCTCTGGAAAGTCGCCGGGCTGATGTTCTGCATTTTATTGATAGGGGCACTTACTAGAGGCAAGCCTCGGCGATGCGGCGCTTGAGTTCGTCGATGCCGGTGCCGGTTTGGGAGCTTGTGATGATTACGTTTTCGGCCGGGACGTTGAGCTGTTTTTTGATGGCTGCCGCTTGGCGGGCCTGCTGGGTGCGGCTGAGCTTGTCGGCCTTGGTGAGGCAGACGATAAAGTTGAACTCGTTGCCCTGCAGGTAGTCGATCATGTCATGGTCGAGCTTACTGGGGTCATGGCGAATGTCCACTAGCGACACAACCAAGTTAAAGCTGCGCTCGGAGTCGAAGAAGTCGCCGATGAGCTCGGCCCAGCGGTCACGCTCGGCCTTGGAACGACGGGCGAAACCATAGCCCGGCAGGTCCACAAAGTGCACGTCGTCGACCTCGAAGAAATTGATGTTGCTCGTCTTGCCCGGCGTGCTCGAAACCTTCACCAGGTTCTTGCGGCCAAAGAGCTTGTTCATGATGGACGACTTGCCCACATTTGAGCGGCCAACGAAGCTCACCTCGGGACAGGTGGACTCGGGGATCTGCGAAACCTTGCCGTAGCTGGCGACGAACTTGGCAAGCTGGTAGTTAATGGAATCGGCCATGGACACTCCTTGGTCGTAGGATCTTGCAAAAAACGCGCTATTGCGCAGCGGCAATGCGTCGAACGATATCGAGCGTGATATCGCTTGCGGCACGCGCATACTCGAACAAATCGAACTCGCGGTCGCAAATCGCATCATACGCCTCGTCACAATTATCGCTGATAGCACGCAGCACCAGGCAATCGACACCATTTTTGGTTGCGACATGGGCAATTGCCGCGCCCTCCATGCCGACACAATCGGCATGCGTCGCCTCGATGGCATCATTGCGCATAGCGGCGCCCGTCACAAAGCGGTTACCCGTGGCAATCGTGCCGACCAGGAACTGCTTTGCGCCCTCGTTCGAAGCGGTCGCATTTGTCGAAGCATCAACAAACCCACGCTCAGAAAGCACATCGGCGGCAATATCGACCAGCGCAGGCGTCGAGACAAACTCCTCGAGCCCCGGTGCAGACTCGGCGATAAGCGCGGTATCGGTATCTAGATAGCGCAGGCATTTGCCAATGACGACATCGTCGATATGGAGCTTGGGATTCAGGCCACCTGCGATACCAGAAAACACAACTGCCTGTGGAGCATACTTGCTAATGAGGTGCTGTGTTGCGGCGGCAGCGTTTACCGTGCCCATACCCGCCGTCGTGGCGACAATCGACAGGCCGTCGAGCCCGCCGGTCACAACGTTCAAGCCCGCCTCCTGTACCATGCAAACGTTGCTCAACTCTTCCTTAATCTGCATGATCTCTTTTTCGAGCGCACCGATAATCGCGATGGTAGCCATGCCATTCCCCAAACCTATACGAAATTCTCAACCACGGTATGGTACCAGCATTTTGTTTGACCTCGTCAAACGAACACGTTAGGCCAGCGCAGCTCGGGTATCAAAGAATGTCTTAGCAATCGCAGCCACCAGCTCGCTCGAGCGATCGCTCCATGGCATCGATGTCATGATACTCATAATGTAGGTGTCGCCATCGACATCGATGAGGCACGCATCGCATGTCGAATAGCAACCATCCTCGCTAATCCAGCCTGCCTTGTTGCGTACCAAGGCTTGGTCGTCCGCAATGCCATTACGAATAAACGATCGAGTCGTAGAGGCCAGAAGATCCGATAGCCATTGCGACGTCTCGGTATCACGGCTCAAATACTCGCTCATCTCGCGCCACAATTTGGCCGAGGTGCGCGGGCAATAGGTTGGAAAATCACTCATCGGATCGAGTGCGGTATCGTAATCGATGCCAAGACTGGCAATCCAATCCTCGTAACCGACACTGTCAAACGCCGCGCGTAACGCAATAAACGAATCGTTGTCCGAATTAACGACCGCGGCATCGATCAGGTCGCGCACCGTCTGCCAACCCATGTTGTAGCCACCATAGGTGCCAAGGGAATCATCGAGTGAAACCTGACCCGTCTCGACCAGAGATTCGCAGATGTACAACGCATAGAGCGCCTTGTAGCTACTCGCGCCGTAAACCTCGACATCGGGGTTATACGTCACGCCCTTGCCGCTTGACAGGTCGTAGAGAACACCACGCCCACATCGCCTAGCTCCTGCGCCCGACTCAGGGCATCCTGGAGCAAGGCAAGGCTCTCATCCTCCAAGGTAGGAGTCTTGTTATCCACCAACGAGAAGGCCTGAACGGTATCACCCGAAGGGATATCGTTGAAGTCCGCCTTCGAAAGTCTCGTCTTGAGATCTGCCGACGCTTTGGACTTTGAAACCTTCTCGTTTTGCGTCTGTACCGTTGACGCATCTGAGTGTGCCATTCGCTCCGACGCGTAGGTTTTGGCGGTAATTCCGAGGATAATAATCGCCAACGTTAGCATCCCAATGGCGGCAATCTTCGTCACGCGGACGCGAGCGTCGGCAAGGCCACGCGAAGATGTGCCCTTCGTCTCATATCTGCTGCTATGCTGCGGCATATACTCATCCCGCGATGCGTTATTTCGCACGTGGTCTCCTGACTGCTACCGTTCATATACGAGCAGCATAATACCGAGCAGGCATTTCTTTCCAAAGATATTCAGCGGCGTTTAAGGCGTCTTTAAAGAAACCACAAGCGTATTTATCCAAATGGCGCGATTCTGTTGCGCATCTCCGCCCAAAACGCAGTTGCGGTGGAATAGTTCCTATTTGGGCGGCATAAGCCGAAAAACAAGAACTATTCCACCGCAACTTGACGGAGCTCTTTGGCAATCAACTTGGTGCCCAGGGGCACTCATTTAAGTCTGTCCCCAATGAGTGCCTTTGGGGAGCGAAAATGGCTCGCTAGCCGATAGCGTTTTTGAGTTCCGCGCGACGCTTTTTCATGCCCGTCATGACGGCGTTGCGCAGCTCGGGCATGCGCGCGGTATCCATCTGTGGAACGCCCTCGAGCTTATAGGGAATGCCCAATTGCTCGTACTTGACGACACCCATCGTGTGATACGGCAGCATTTCCAGGCCCACCACGTTGTGCCATGGAGCGATGAGGCGGCCGAGCGCCTCGCACTCCTCAACCGTATCGGTAATGCCGGGCACCACCACGTGGCGGATAACGACCTTAATCTTGCGACGGGCAAGCTCATCGCCAAACGCCAGAATGCGTGCGGGATCGCAACCGGTCAGCTTTTTATGCTCGACGGGATCGGCGTGTTTAATGTCGAGCAGCACCATATCGGTCTCGTTGAGTACGGCATCGAACTTCTCGGGATGGTTGGGGTCAAACGCATAGCCGCAGCTGTCGAGGCAGGTATGCACGCGGCCATCGGGGTTGTTGTGCATTGCACGGAACAGATCGGCCAAAAACTCGGGCTGCAGGAGCGGCTCGCCACCCGAAACCGTAATGCCGCCGCTGCGGTAAAACTCATGGTTACTCTGGAACTCGTCCATCAGGTGCTCGACAGTCACCATGGTGCCGCCGTTAACAGACCAAGTATCGGGATTGTGGCAATACGCGCAGCGCATGGGACAGCCTTGGACAAACACTACGAAGCGGATGCCGGGACCGTCGACCGTTCCCATCGTCTCGATCGAATGCACGCGACCCAGGGCAAACGCAGAGTCCTCGGGACGAGCGTCCACACCCTCGAGCGTCATCTCAGCCATTCCCGCTACCTTGCCTCTCTTTGGTTTTAGTTACATAAATACCAGAGCCATTCTAGCCCATACGCATGATGGCGAAACGGTTTAGCGGCCAATTGGGTTGTTCTATTTGACCCCACGCAAGAGCGGCGGGTAGGTTGTCGCAACCCGCCCGCCGCCGAGGCAATAGAAATCGATAGACGCCAGGCCTTACGCCTTGAGCGTGAGCACCGCGCCGAAGGCGGTCGGGCCGCAATGGCTCGAGATGACGCCGCCGACCTGAGTCCAGGTAATGTCCTTAAAGCCCAGGTCGTGCGCATAGACTTCCATGTCGTCGCGCAGCTCCTGGGAAAGGCCTACCGAATACGCCAGGCCAATGTGCGAGTAGTCAATCTCGCCCTTCGCAACCATGTGGTCAATAAAGGCGCGGGCGCACTTGAGCATAGAGCCGCGGAACTTCTTGGTTGCCACGAACTTGCCGCCCGTCACCTCAATGCAGGGCTTAATCTTGAGCAGGTGGGCGCCAAGGAATGCCACGTTGGACAGACGACCGCCCGCCTTAAGGAAGGCTAGGTCGGTAGGAACAAAGCCCAGCAGCACACGGTCCATGACGGAATTCGTATATGCAAAGATCTCGTCGACGGTGGCATCGGGGTGAGCCTCGATGTATTTAGCGGTCTCGACGACAACGAGCGACTGGCCCACCGAGACAAAACGCGTGTCCATGGAGAACACGTAGTCGCGCCCCTGGGCCGCAATCTTGGAGGATTGATGCGAGCAGGTCGTGGCCTCGGAGTACGCAAGATGCAGAATGGTCGCATCGGGCTGCTCGGCATGGATACGGTCATACACGTGAGCAAAATCCGCAGGCGCGCAGCCACTGGTCTTGGGCATTACGCCAAACTCGTTGCAGCGCGAGTAAATCTCGAGCGGATCGATGGAGCCGTCCTCGACGGTCTCGTCACCAATCGTGACATGCATAGGCACGCGCACGATGCCGTAGCGTTCGCAGAGCTCTGGCGTCACATCCGAACCAGATTCAACCACGATTACGTACTTGCCCATTATTATCACGACCCATCTCGACATTGGCTTTTCAATACATGGCACGCGCCGCCGCACTGTTGCACAACGGCGGCAGAGCGCCAAAGAGACGCCGCCCCTTGCACACAACAAAGGACAGCGTCTCCCTGGAAAACTCCGTGCTTATCTGAGATTCTACACGGTTTATTAATAGGTGTTACTTACTCCGCAAACGGTAGCTATACGCGATAAACGGTAGTTCGCTGCGGCAACTGCAACACATTCCGCCCAGCAAGTCCAATCGTGCTCCACGCACGGTTAATGCGCGAGGCGGTAGAACTCCATCGACGCCGCACCTTCGGCATGCAACCCCATCGCCGGAACCGCCGGCGAATAGGTACGGCTCGTAAGTGCCGCCTCGCCGCCATTTGCAAAAATCTCGACCATCGTAGTGTCCGAAAGCACGCGCAGGTCGCGAAGCTCGCTGAGCTCGATCGACCTTTGGTCGCGCCCATAGCCTTCGTCACCCATGTCGAGGGTAAGCATCCCGTCCGCATAACGTACAAAGACACCCTTGCGGATTTCGAGCTCGACCATCTTGGCGCCCTCGCAGGAAACCACAAGATCAAACAGGCGGCCCGGCTCCTCAACGGTTTCACCGCCTGTCGCGCGAACGCAGCCGCCGCGCATCCTCTCAATCTCGTACGCCGGCTGCTGGCAGAGCTTACCATCGCGTATGCTCAGCTCTCGCGGCACCGTCAACGCGCACTGCCACCCGCGCGCCACCGTCGGGTTTTCTGCCGTCGCGTCGGGGCAACCCGACCATCCGATCATCAAACGCCGGCCTGCAGCATCCTCAAAGGACTGCGGAGCATAGAAATCAAAACCGGCATCGACCATCGGAGGCATGCCCTGCCTGACGATTTTAAAGCTCGGCGCCTCCCAATCGGCCTCGATGGAGAACCACACGCACTGATGTGGATTGCGGTAACGCCAACCATCGGCAGGCACACCCTGCGGACAGCAAACGAGAATAAGCTCACCATCGAGCTCAAACAGATCGGGGCACTCCCACATAAAGCCAAGCTTCTCGCCCAGCTCAATGCGCGTCGCATAGCTCCAGACCTCTAGATCGCGCGAGGTATAGACAAGCACGCAGCCGCGATCGTCTTTCGTACGAGCGCCCAGAACCATGTAGTAGATACCGTCGTGTTCAAGGATCTTGGGGTCGCGCACATGCGTACCGATATCGTCGGGGTAATCGACTGGTCCAACAGCCATGCGCTTCTCGCCCAATTCGTCGGGGTTCTCGGCAACCATATGAATCTGGTTTTGCTCACGGCCCGTCAACACGTAGTCGTAATCATCGCGGTCAAAATGCTTGACGTTGCCGGTATAGAAGTAGTGAATCTTGCCATCACGTACAAAGGCAGAACCAGAATACGCTCCGCTCGAATCCAAATCGGAATCGGGGAACAGCACGGGGCCGTGATTCTCGTACGTCACAAAATCCTTTGTCGTCAGATGGTTCCAAAGCACTGGACCGCCATGCGCAGCATCGAACGGATCGTATTGATGATAGATGTGATACGTATCACCAATCTGAACCAAACCGTTGGGGTCGTTGAGCCAGCCAAGCTCAGGCTCCACATGGAACAGGAGCCTATCGGGGTCAGACGCGATGCGACCCGCCGTCTCATCCTGTCCGGCACGCCACTGCTCATAGTCCGCGCGTGTCACCTTATTGTTTTGATTAAACATCGCCATTGACCTTCTCGTCTATAGGGAAGGACGCCCGACTCACACGAGCCGAACGCCCTTCCTCAAATGGACTTATCCGCACATTACACTGAATGGCTCAACTAGAAGCTGACATCGAAGCCTGCGCCAGCGCCCTCTTCATCGGTGGTTGGAACGCCCTTTGCCTTGTTGTAGGCAAAGATCAAGACGATCGGCACGATAAAGGCGATGAGATTGCCAGCCACATACCACACGAGAGTCTCGGGCGTAACGATGAGCAGGCCAAGCACACCGGTCAGACCCTGACCGATAGCGCGCACCTCAAAGAACTTCACGAAGGCACCGCCGCAGCCTGCACCGATGCATGCGCAGATGAACGGAATGATCGAATAGCGCATGTTTGCAGCAAAGATAGCGGGCTCGGAGATTCCGACCAGCGTCGGGATAAAGGACGACATGCAGATGTTGCGCTCTTTGGAGTGCTTCTTGTGAATGAGGTACATACCGATGGCGCCGCCGCCCTGGGCGATGATGGAAACCGACCAGATGGCCTGGATGTAGTTGAAGCCGGTCGTGGCAACGAGGTTGGCCTCGATACCCTGGATGAACTGATGCGTACCGGTAACGACGAGCGGCTGCAGGAACGCGGCGAAGACAAAGGCACCAAAGACGCCCATCCTGTTGTACAGGATATCGATTACGCCGGCGAGGACGTCACCGATCAGGTTGCCGAGCGGGCCGAACACGGTGAACAGGGCGACGTTAGCAAGAATCAGGGTAACGGTCGGGACGAAAACGAACGAAACGACCTCGGGGATGTACTTCTGGGCAATCTTCTCGACCTTGGCCATAAACCAGGCAGTCAGGATTGCGGGGAACACACCGCCCTGGAAAGCAACCATGGGAATGGATAGCGGACCAAAGTTCCAGTACTCAGCACCCGTCGGGTCCATAACGAACGTGTTGCGGTTCATAAGGCTCGGGTGAACCATGACGATACCGACGAGGATGCCCAGGATCGGGTTACCGCCAAAACGCTTGACCGCGCTGTACATAACCAGGACAGGCAGGTAGTCGAACGTGGTGGCGATAATGGCAAAGAAGCTTGCGAGGTTCTTGAGGAACTCGCTGTGATCGGCGAGGCTGCCTTCCATGCCAAAGAGGCCGTTGGCAACGATCAGCGACTTAAGGCCGATGATGATTGCAGCGCCGACGAAGGCAGGAATGATGGGGATAAAGATATCCGAGAATACCTTGAGGACCGAGAAGAACTTGCCCTTCTTGTCCGCCTCGGCGCCCTTGACCTCGGAAGCACTGATCTCCTTAACGCCCGTCAGAGCCATAAACTCATCGTAAACCTTGTTGACGGTACCGGTACCGAAGATGATCATGAGCTGGCCGCTGTTGTACAGCACGCCCTTGACGCCATCGATGTTCTCGAGCTCGGCCTTGTTGTATTTGCTCGTATCCTTGAGCACCAGACGCAGACGGGTCACGCAATGCGTGGCGCCCTCGATGTTCTCCAGTCCGCCGACGTTGTCGACGACTTGCTGGGACACTGCCTTGTAGTCCATGTTCCTCTCCATTCCTTTTCTAAATCATAAAACGGTTCGTTGCCGCTACAGAGACGCGATCGTTGCGTTTGCGCACTTGAGCGCACCGTCGGTGACGGTAAGCGCCACACCCTGGCCCTGCTTGTTGCAGAAGCGAGCGTTGAGCGCAACATCATCGACAAAGATGGTCGCGATGTCGTCGTCGACGACCAGACGCACATGGTGAGTGCCCTCGCCCTTAAAGAACAACGGACGCTCGAGGCCCATGCTGTTGACCTGGAACCACGGATACTGGGGGGCCGCCGTAAACTCGAGTTTGCCCTCACGCAGGTTGGCGCGGAACTCATAGGCAAGACCGGACTCGGCGTCCTCGGCAAGCTTCACCGAGAAGCCGGCAGCGTCACCGGCGAGCTCGATGTCGGCGTCGAGCATATAGGTAGAACCGGCATCCGCGGCGAGCACCTGCTCGACCTTGCCCGACTCGCACGAAAGCTCAAAGGCCTCGACTGCCTTAGCCTCGCCAAAGGCGCCAAGCATGCTGTCGGGAAGCTTGGTGCCGAGCGTTCCGTCGGCACGCTGAACGATCTCGAGAGGCATAAAAGTGCCACCCCACAGGTAAGAGCTGGGGTCGCCGCCCTCGTCGCGCGTAGGAACCCAACCAAAGAGAACGCGGCGCTCGCCGTCAAATGCGGTACGTGCAGCATAGTACGCGCGGCCATCGAAGGAATCGTCAGCGGGGGTGATCCAAGGACCGTTGATAGAGCGAGACATGCGGTAACGGGTCTTGTTGCCATCACTGTACTCAGAGAACACCAGATACCACCAGTCGCCCATCTTAAAGAGATCAGGCATCTCGAACATGGTGTACAGGCCCGGATTCCACCAGTCGCCCTGGAACTCCCAGGTATCCAGGTCCTTGGAGGTGAACTTGACCAGACGACCGGTCATCAGACGCTTGTCCTCGCCCACACGCGTGCCGAGGATGAGCATGTACTCTTCGTTCTCCTCATCCCAAAGAACAAAGGGATCGCGCCAGTTGCGGTCATCGTAACCCTCCTGGGGCGGAAGCAGCGTCTCGGCGATGTTCTTCTCCCACTTGACGGCGTCGTCACTCGTTGCGTGAAGAAGAACCTGCTTCATCAAGCGTGCGCGGACCTTATCGCGATTGCAACCAGTGTAGAGCGCATGGTACTTGTCGCCCACCTTAAACACCGTGCCGGCATAAACGTACTGGTCGACTTCCTCGTCGCCGCCACGCTCAAGGCTCTCACCAAAGTCCTTGTAGTTGACGAAATCCTTGGTCGTCGCGAGTGCCCAGCCAAACGGCTCTCCGAAAGGTCCGGGGTTACGCGTGTCACGCTGATGATAGAGATAGAACGTGCCGTCCTCGCCGTACGGCATGATGTCGCCTACCCAAATTCCCTCAGGCTGGTAATAAACCTTGTGCATCCGAGACTTCCTTTCCCACGAGATACTAACTCGGTACAACTGCAAGATATGTCAATCGTTTTCATATGTCAAACGTTTTCACATCAATACGTCTTTTCGCAGTTCCAGTCGTCGGCAAACGGTTGACATATGCCGATGAACGGTCATCAGAGGCGTTCGAGGGATTCTTTTGGCTCGGAATGAACTAGGCGGTTTTGCCCTCGATAAGTTCGACGGGAAGCTTGATATTCGATTCGGGCTTTTCACCGTTAACAAGAGCGATGATGGATTGCGCCGCGAGCTCTCCGATGCGATCGATATCTTGACGTACGGTTGTTAAGTCAGGCATAAACGTCATAGTGCGGCGGG
>DXMG01000001.1:63781-92685 GCA_019414325.1 Collinsella sp.
CGGATGGCGCCCACGACCTTAATATCATCCGGAGCGCTCAAGCCGCGCTGCTTCATAACGTTGAGGCAGATGGCCGCCATCGTGTCGTCTCCCGCAAAGATGCCGTCAATATCGGGGTTCTCATCGAGGATCTTCGCAACGACCGCACTCTTTTCGTCGTCGGACTTAACGAACTCGACCTCACGGACAAGCGCGGGCAAACCGGCCTGCTCCACAACATCGTAGTAGGCATCGGTACGCTTATTGGCAGGCATACGCATGCGGCTATTGTTGCGCAGGCACAAGATACGCGAACACCCGTCATCGATCAGGCGACGCGTGGCAAGTTCGCCGATGCTATAGCTGTCGCTCGCAATCTGAACAGAGGCCTCGCCAAGGTCGCAGTCGATACCAACCAGGCTCAAGCCCATCTCGGCATACGCCTCGGCACCGATATTGAGGGAGTTGACGATGACGCCGTCGACCATATTGCGGCGGAGCATGTCAATATAGGAACGCTCAAGATCAGGTCGATTGGCGCTGTTGCACAGCAACATCTTAAAGCCGTTTTCCGCCAACGTGCGCTCGACCGCCTGCACAACCTGAGCATGGAACGGGCTGCTCACAAAGGGAACGATCATGCCGATAAGGTTCAGGCGACCGTTGAGCATGGCACGGGCGATATCGTTGGGCGTATAGTTGATGCGCTCCATCGCGGCATGGACCTTATCGCGGGTTTCTTGGCTAATATAGCCGCGATTATTAAGCACGCGAGATACCGTAGTGGGCGAAACCCCCGCCACCGCTGCAACTTCCTTGATGCCAGGCTTAGCAGAATCCTTAGAACGAGCGCCCTCGCGAGCCATAGCACCCTCCCCCATCAACATGTCATACGTTTACATACGAACAAAGCATACCCCAACAACAGCGGGAAGACGGTAACAGTACATGTAAGTAAACGACTCATCCAAATAATTAGGAGAGTTTCGCCTAAAGGGTGACTACACAGGACCCCCGCCGGGGCTGTTTGGGCTACCTCCCAAAACATTCCGCAGGACGCAAAGAGGCTCGCCGCACGAAGTGCGCAGCGAGCCTCTTTGCATGTCCGAGGACGTTTTGGGAGGTAGCCCAAACAGCCCCGGCGATCCTGCGGGAGTTGAGCCCCTTTAGAACTTGTCGTGGAAGGTACGCGCAATGACCTCGTCCTGCTGCTCCTTGGTGAGCGTGTGGAAGTTCACGGCATAGCCGGAAACGCGGATGGTCAGCTGCGGGTACTTCTCGGGGTGAGCCTGAGCGTCGAGCAGCGTCTCACGGTTGAAGACGTTGATGTTCAGGTGGTGGCCACCCTTCTCGGCGTAAGCGTCGAGCATGTGGACCAGGTTATCGGCCTGGGTCTCGGAAACTTCAGAAACCTTCATAATGTGTCTCCTTCGATTAATAGGCGCCGGCCGAAACCGGCGCACTAATCAGTAATCGTTATTGTTAGTATAGCACTAACAATAGTTACTCGCCCAGCTGATCAAGGTCGATATCGCCAAAGAACACCTGGTCCTCCTTGCCGAGCGCACTCGGGATGATGGAGAAGGTGTTGGAGATGCCGTCCTGAGCATCGCGGAACGGGAGCTTGGAAACCGAAGACAGCGAAGCGATGGCGCCGTGGCTATCGCGCTTGTGCATGGGGTTAGCACCCGGGGCGAACGGCTGGCCAGCCTTGCGGCCGTCGGGCGTGGAGCCGGTCTTCTTACCGTACACGACGTTGGAGGTAATGGTCAGAACCGAGGTCGTGGGCACGGAGTTGCGGTAGGTGTCGTTCATGCGGATGTACTCCATGAACTGGTGCACAACGTCGTGAGCAATCTGGTCGACGCGGTCGTCGTCGTTACCGTACTTGGGGAACTCGCCCTCGGTCTCGAAGTCGACGATGATGCCGTTCTCGTCACGGACGGGGTGAACCTTGGCGTACTTGATGGCGGACAGGGAGTCAGCCACGACGGAAAGGCCAGCGATGCCCGTAGCGAACCAGCGGTGCACGTGCTTGTCGTGCAGAGCCATCTGGATGCGCTCGTAGCAATACTTGTCGTGCATGTAGTGAATGATGTTCAGCGAGTTGACGTACACGCCAGCGAGCCACTTCATCATGTCGTTGTACTTGGCCACAACGTCGTCGTAATCGAGCGTATCGCCCTCGACGGCGCGATACTTGGGGCCGACCTGCTTCTTGGAGACCTCGTCAACACCGCCGTTGAGTGCGTAGAGCAGGCACTTGGCAAGGTTGGCGCGGGCGCCGAAGAACTGCATCTCCTTGCCGATGCGCATGGAGGACACGCAGCAGGCAATGCCGTAGTCGTCGCCGTGATAGACGCGCATGAGGTCGTCGTTCTCGTACTGGATCGAGGAGCTGGCGACGGAAGTCTTGGCGCAGAACTTCTTGAAGTTCTCGGGCAGACGGGTCGACCACAGAACGGTCATGTTGGGCTCGGGGCTGGTACCCATGTTCTCGAGCGTGTGCAGGTAGCGGTAGCTCATCTTGGTAACGAGCGTACGGCCGTCAACACCCATGCCGCCGATGGACTCGGTGACCCACTGCGGGTCGCCGGTGAACAGGGCCTGGTACTCGGGAGTACGGGCGAACTTGACCATGCGGAGCTTCATGATGAAGTGATCCACGAACTCCTGGATCTGCTCCTCGGTGAAGGTACCGTTGGCAAGGTCGCGCTCAGCATAGATGTCGATGAACGTAGAGGTACGGCCGATGGACATAGCGGCGCCGTTCTGCTCCTTGACGGCAGCAAGGTAGGCGAAGTACATCCACTGGATGGCCTCCTGCGTGTTGGTAGCAGGGTTGGAAATATCGAAACCATAGGTCTCGGCCATCATCTTGAGCTCGCCGAGGGCGCGGATCTGCTCCTGCAGCTCCTCACGGTCGCGGATGTTGTCGGCGGTCATGACCGTCGGGGTGGAAGCCTTCTGGGCCTCCTTGTCCTTGATCAGGTAGTCGACACCGTACAGGGCGACACGACGGTAGTCGCCGATGATGCGGCCGCGGCCATAGCCATCGGGCAGACCGGTGATGATGTGGGCCGAGCGGCAGGCGCGCATCTCGGGGGTGTAAACATCGAAGACGCCAGCGTTGTGGGTCTTGCGCTCGAAGGTGTAGCGCTCGACAACGTTCTCGTCGACCTTATAGCCGTGCTGGCTGGCAGCCTGGCAAGCGATGCGGATGCCACCGTTGACGTGCAGCGCGCGCTTGAGCGGCTTGTCAGTCTGGAGACCGACGATGGTCTCCTTCTCGCGGTGGGCGTTATCGATGTAGCCAGCGGGGTGGCTCACGATACCCGTAACGGTCTTGGTGTCCATATCGAGGACACCGCCCTGCTCGCGCTCCTTAAGCAGCAGGTCGAGAACCTCGCCCCACAGCTCCTTGGTACGCTCGGTCGGGCCGGCGAGGAACGACTCGTCGCCCTCGTAGGGGGTGTAGTTCTTCTGGATGAAGTCTCGGACGTCAACTTCTCCCGTCCAGATGCCTTCCTTGAAGCCTTCCCATGCCTCCTGCATTGTGTAACCACGCTCCTAGTTACGTGTAATGCGGCGCTCTCTCACACCGCTGCTTATTGAATTCTTGAATGTTCGGCTTGCACTACCGGCTTCTTCCGTTCTTCACCACACGTTGGTGCAGGGAAAACGTTTGTCCACCTTGGAACTACAACCCAAAACCCAAGATTTCACCCGTTTGAGAAGGATAACATAGCGACCCTCTCCATCTGGGCTGTTATATGTTTCTTTTTTTATATCATAAAGGCGTTTTTTACAAACCCGCAGGAAATGCGAGCGCGAACAACTACCGTTCACCGATTTGTTTGGTATTTTTCCTTGCCTTTGTACGACGTTCACTCTAGCTGTTATGCCAGCTTTAGCAGGGTAAAGTGCCTCTGAGTAGGCTTTCGGACATGTCCAACGATCTACCCCTAACTTTGCTGATACCGACGGTGTACGGAGGTCGCCTAAAGGTTGTTTTCTAGGCATGTCCCAAAATCTACCGTATAGGGTGCGCGTGCGGGGGTATCATCTTTCACCGAAAATAGTTTCTAGTGTTAGGGGTTTTCGGTGGAAGATACCGATTTCCGTGAACTTGGGCGTCAGCTCCTTACCGAGTTCGGCAGCATGCATCAGCGCATTTCGCGCTTTGCGGACAAAGCCCTCGGCGGCGAGATGGCCGTCATGCGCGCCCTCATGCTCGCTGGCGGTTCGCTCACGCCGAGCGAACTCGCCGATCGCGCCTGGGTCTCGAGCGCCCGCATCGCCAATATCCTACGCGCTCTCGAAGCCAAGGGCTGGGTCGAGCGCGAGCACTCAAAGACCGACCGTCGTCGCGTACACGTCACGGTGACCGACAAGGGATTCCAGGATCTCGAAATCAAACGACGGGAATTCGAGGAGCGCACCGCGGCCTTCCTCGAGCAGCTCGGCGAAACAGATACCCAAGAGATGGTGCGCCTTCTAAGACGTGCCAACGAAATTATCGACCGCAATCAAGAAAGGAGAGATGCCGAGTGAGGATTCTCAAGCTCTTTAAAAAGCACGTCCTGGCACTGTTCACAGCTATCGTACTTATCGTAATCAGCTGCAACGCCGATCTGGCGCTGCCTACCTATATGAGCGACATCGTCGACGTGGGCGTGCAGCAAGGCGGCATCGCCTCGCCCGTGCCCGACACCATTCGCGCCGAATCGCTCGACGACCTCGAACTCTTCATGAGCGCCAAGGACGCCAAGGCTGTGGAGGCCGTGTTTAGCAAGGCTGACAAAAACGGCATTCGAACGTACAAGGGCACCGAGGAAGAGCGTGCCGATGGAGGCAAAATTACCGACATTATGAGCCTGCCCGAGACCGTCGTCCTTTCGCTCAACCAGGGCATCGACGCCGACTCCATGGGAGACATGACCGGCACGTCCAGCGAGAAAGACAGCGACGCCGCTCAGGCCATGCCCACGCCCGAGCAAATGGCAGCGATGACGCCCGAGCAGCTCGCCGAGATGCAGCAGAAGGCCGCAGCGGCGCAGAATATGCAAAAGCAGATCGACGCCGACGGCGGCAAGATCACCATGAAGAGCCTGCGCCTGGGTGTCGAGGGCGGTCTGGTAGACCAAAGCAAGCTCGTCGAGGGCGCCAACGAAATGGCGGACAAAATGGGCTCCATGTCGGGCTCCATCGTCACCCAGCGCGCCGTGAGCTATGTACAGGACGAGTACAAGGCGCAGGGCATCGACCCCGCCGACGTGCAGAACGCCCACCTGGGCCGCATGGCGACCACGATGTTTGGTCTGTGCCTAATCTCGCTGGTCGCCACCATCCTGACCGGTGCCGTGGCTTCGCGCACCGCCTGCTCCATCGCCCGCGACCTGCGCCGCGAGACCTTCAACAAGGTTATGCACTTCTCGCCGGCCGAAGTGGGCAAGTTTAGCCAGGCCTCGCTCATCACCCGCTGTACCAACGACATTCAGCAGATCCAGATGGCCGCAACCCTGTTTATCCGCATGTGCCTGATGGCCCCCGTCATGGGCATCGTCGCCGTCATGCGCGTCCTGGCCAACCATACCGGCCTAGAGTGGACCATCGCCGTGGCCATCATCGCGGTCTCGGCCGTCGTCGGCGTGCTTATGGGCCTCACCATGCCCAAGTTCAAAAAGATGCAGAGCTTTGTGGACCGCGTGAACCTTACCGCCCGCGAGCTGCTCGACGGCCTGATGCCCATCCGCTCGTTCAACCGCGAGGAGCATGAGCTCGAGCGTTTTGACAAGGCTTCGCTCGACCTAATGACCACGCAGCTCTACACCAACCGCGCCATGAGCTTTATGATGCCGCTCATGATGCTGGTCATGAATTGCATCACCGTGCTTATCGTCTGGTTTGGCGCGCAGGGCGTGTCCGACGGCGTGATGCAGGTCGGCAACATGATGGCGTTTATCTCCTACACCATGCAGATCGTCATGGCGTTTATGATCCTCACCATGGTTTCGGTCATCCTGCCCCGCGCCGAGGTCGCAGCCGAGCGCGTGGAAGAGGTCATCACCTGCCCCACGAGCATCAACGACCCCTCCTCGCCCAAACTGCCCGCGACCAGCGCGTCACGCGGTGAACTCACCTTCCGCGACGTGAGCTTCCAGTATCCCGATGCCCGCGCCGATGTCATCAGCGGCGTGAACTTCACCACGCATGCCGGTCAGATGCTCGGCATCATTGGCTCCACGGGCTCGGGCAAGTCCACGCTCGTGCAGCTGATTCCGCGCCTGTACGACGTCACAGGCGGCAGCATTTCGCTCGACGGCATCGACGTGCGTGACATGACCCTTTCCGAGCTACGCCGCCGTATTGGTTATATCCCGCAGCAGGGTCGCCTGTTCTCGGGCACCGTCGAGAGCAACCTCAAGTTTGCCGGCGATATGGTGAGTGACGAGGATATGCGCCAGGCGGCACGCGTCGCCCAGGCGGAGGACTTTATCGCCGAGCGCGAGGGCGGCTACGACTCCCCCATCAGCCAGGGCGGATCCAATGTCTCGGGCGGCCAGCGCCAGCGCCTGGCCATCGCCCGCGCGTTGGCCAAAAAGCCCGAGGTCGTGGTGTTCGATGACTCGTTTAGCGCCCTCGACTACAAGACCGACGCTCGCCTGCGCGAAGAGCTGGCCAAAAACGTTACTGACGCCGCACTCGTGGTCGTGGCTCAGCGCATCGCGACCATCATGCACGCCGACCAGATCATCGTGCTCGATGACGGCCACGTGGTGGGCACCGGTACGCACGAGGAGCTGCTGCACAACTGCCCGGCATACCTGGAGATCGCACAATCGCAGCTTTCCGCCGAGGAGCTGGGGCTCACCCAAGAAGAAATTGCAGCCGTCATGGAAGGAGGCGAGCGCTAATGGCAGACGAGACCAAGACTCAGATTCCCAAGCCCACCCGCCGGCGCGGTCCTATGGGCCGTATGGGTGGCATGGGCCGCGGCGAAAAGGCCAAGGACTTTAAAGGCACCATGAGGCAGCTGCTCGGCTATATCGGCCAGCACAAGATTGCCGTGTTTGCTGCCGTCGCCTTTGCCGTGTGCTCGGTCATCTTTAACATTGTGGGGCCCAAGGTGCTCGGCCAGGTTACCACCAAACTGTTCGAAGGCCTGGTTGCCAAGGTCAACGGCACCGGCGACGTCGACTTTGACTGGATCGCCAAGACGCTCGGCTTTTTGCTCTGCCTGTATCTGGCGAGCTCTGTCTGCAGCCTGGTCCAGGGCTGGCTCATGACCGGCGTCACGCAAAAGATCTGCTACCGCATGCGCAAGGAAATCGCCGCCAAGATTGCCGTCGTGCCGATGAGCTACTTCAACGGTCACAGCAAGGGCGATGTGCTCAGCCGCATCACCAACGACGTCGATACACTCGGCCAGTCGCTCAACCAGAGCGTGACGCAGCTTATTACGTCCGTCACGCAGATTATCGGCGTGCTCGTCATGATGCTGTCGATCAGCCTGCCGCTCACCGGCGTCACCGTGCTCACGCTGCCGGCAGCCGCAATTATCTTGATGGTGATGATTCACTTCTCGCAGCCGTACTTCCGCGAGCAGCAGCAGGTCCTGGGCGCCGTCAACGGCATTATCGAGGAAGACTTTGCCGGCCAGAATGTCATTCAGGTGTTCGACCGCGCCGAGGCCTCGATCGAGGAGTTCGACCGTCAAAACGACCGCCTCTTTATTAGTGGCTGGCGCTCGCAGTTCCTGTCGGGCCTGATGATGCCGCTTATGAGCCTGGTGGGCAACATGGGCTACGTGGGCGTCGTCGTGGTGGGCGCACAGCTCGCGCTGACCGGCAATGCCACGCCCGGCGACATCCAGAGCTTTATCCAGTACGTTCGCAACTTTACGCAACCCGTGCAGCAGCTGGGCAACGTGAGCAACACGATGCAGTCGATGGCCGCTGCCACCGAGCGCGTCTTTGAGTTCCTGGCCGCGCCCGAGGAGGAGCAGAAGGCCGACGCGCAGATTCCCGAGAAGCGCCCCGGTCACGTGGAGTTCGACCACGTCAAGTTTGGCTACACGCCCGACAAGACCATCATCCACGACTTTAGCTGCGAGGCGCAGCCCGGCCAGACCATCGCCATCGTCGGTCCCACCGGCGCCGGCAAGACCACGCTCATCAAGCTGCTGCAGCGCTTCTACGATGTGGACGACGGTTCGCTGCGTGTCGAGGGCGTCGACGTGCGCGACTGGGACCGCGCGGCGCTGCGCGGCGAGTTTGCCATGGTGCTGCAGGATACCTGGCTGTTTAACGGCACCATCCGCGAAAACATCCGCTACGGACGCCCCGATGCGAGCGATGCCGAAGTCGAGGCCGCCGCACGCGCCGCACGCTGCGACCACTTTATCCATACGCTCGCCGGCGGTTACGACTTTATGATCAACGAGGAGGGCACCAACCTGTCGCAGGGTCAGCGCCAGCTCGTGACCATCGCCCGTGCCATTTTGGCCGACCGTCCGGCGCTGATTTTGGACGAGGCGACCTCCAACGTTGACACTCGTACCGAGGAGCTTATTCAGCGTGCCATGGATGCGCTAATGCAGGGCCGCACGAGCTTTGTCATCGCGCACCGCCTGTCCACGATCCGCAACGCCGACGTGATCCTGGTGATCCGCGACGGCGACATCGTCGAAAAGGGCACGCACGACGAGCTGCTCGCCCAGGGCGGCTTCTACGCCGACCTGTACAACTCGCAGTTCGACGAGGCGGCGTAAAACCGGCGGCAAACAACCGCAATGCCCAAAAACGGGGGCGCAGAATGAACTGCGCCCCCGTTTTGTGTCCTTTGGGTCTCGAAACGCCTCCCCTGGGGCCTGATTGACGCTCTCCCTCAAGGCCCCGTGGGCAAAAAATGGCAAATATGAGTACTGTCATCTTTTTAGTAACAGCCAAAACTGCCCAAACGACGTCTTTGCGGCCTAGACATTCCTTCAAATTGATCAAAACGCCCGGTAGCATGCTTCTGTGTGCCAACGTTAATGAACATATTTACTGTTGTGTCTATTATCTTGTAAGGTCGATATGATACTAAGCTAGCAACAGTACTCATATTTGCCATTTTTTGTCCACGGGGTATGCCGCAGAAGATCCAACTTGCTCCAGCGTGCCGTACGCCAGTCCTCCCCTTCCGGCGAGTGCCGACATTTCCCAGATAAAACCGACCAAAATAAACCTGTCCCTTTTTGGCAGGTTTCGGGGTGACAAGGGCTTGCACTTTAGCGTGCGACAGCGGATAATGCCGAACACTCGACAATACGCTTATTGTTCTTTCTATAGATTGAGGAGGCCCCGCATGGCCATGGATTTCAAACGCAGGCTGCCGATCCCCATGGAGATCCGCGAGGAGATGCCGCTTTCCGCCGAGCTTACTGCCAAAAAGCAGGCATTTGACGCCGAGGTCGCCAAAGTCTTTACCGGCGAGGACGCGCGCAAGGTACTCATCATCGGCCCGTGCTCTGCCGACCGCGAAGATTCGGTGCTTGAGTACATGAACCGGCTGGCCAAGGTCGCCGAAGAGGTCAAGGACAAGCTCATCATCATTCCGCGCGTCTACACCAACAAGCCGCGCACCAAAGGCACCGGCTACAAGGGTCTGCTGCACAACCCCGACCCCGAGGCGCCCGATGACCTGCTCGAAGGCGTTAAGGCCATTCGCCACATGCACCTGCGCGTCATCGAGGAGACCGGTTTCTTTACCGCCGACGAGATGCTCTACCCGTCCAACTACCAGTACCTCGTCGACCTGCTGAGCTACGTCGCCGTAGGCGCCCGCTCGGTCGAAAACCAGGAGCATCGCTTAGTATCGAGCGGCATTTCGGTGCCTGTGGGCATGAAGAACCCCACCGCCGGTTCCACCACCGTCATGCTCAACTCCATCTACGCCGCCCAGGCACATCAGAGCTTTATCTTCCGCAACTGGGAGGTTGAATGCGACGGCAATCCGCTCGCACACGCCGTCATGCGTGGCTACATCGGTCTCGACGGTCGTACCTACCCCAATTACCACTACGAGCACCTGGAGCGCCTGGCCGAGCGCTATACCGAGCATGCCGGCTATGCCAACCCGGCAGCGGTCATCGACTGCAACCACGACAACTCGGGCAAACGTCCGCTGGAGCAGTATCGTATTTGCAAGGAGGTGCTCGACAGCTGCCGCCGCAATGAGTCCATCTCTAAGCTAGTCAAGGGCTTTATGATCGAGTCCTACCTGGAGGACGGCAATCAGCCGGTCGACGGCGGCGTCTTTGGCAAGTCGATCACCGACCCGTGCCTGGGCTGGGAAAAGACCGACTACCTCATCCACGAAATCGCGGAGCGGATTTAGAGTTACGGCGTTTTACCAAACGCCGTAACGGCTCGACGCTGCAAGCCCGCCAGAGCGGCAATCTGCCTTTCAGCTTCGGCGGCATGACCAGAAGGTCAATGCCGCCTCGCTTCAAGGCACCTTGCTCGCTCTGGCGGGCTTTCGCTGACTTTTGCTCTACCTGCGGTGTTGGCGGGGTAGCTAATTTGGGACGGGGCCCTTTTTGCTGCCCGCAAAATAGTCCTTGGGAACGTTCTTGTTTGACTAGTCGTTTAAGAACGTCCCCAACGACTACCCGGGGGAGTTGCCTTCCCTCGTGGCGGTCTTCTAGCAGAAAAACCAAGTGAGTAGACTTTTTGCAGGAAGCCAAGCACGCCCCAAAACGCCACGGCTCTGACCTGCGGTTTTATTGAGCATTTGTCGCGATGTGCTTGGCAGGTTCAAAATAGTCTACTCACTTGTATCTAAGACGCACCAGATTGGCAAAAACCGCCGCGAAAGGGCCCCTGGTCCCTTCGCGGCGGTCATACGCCTCTGATTTTGCGACGATTTTGCCCGCTTGTTACTCGCTGTAACGGGTGGCGATGGCAGCTTGTACCATGCCGGTGCTCATGAGATAGGTCACCAGGAAGTAGCCACCGTATGCTGCCAGGAAGATTGCACAGGTGAGGCCCACGGTGCCGCCGATGCTCATATTTCCGAAAATGCTCACCAGCTCGATGATCACCTTAAGTGCCACAAAGGAGTGCGCCAGGCCCACTGCCAGCGGGAACAGGAAGAATACCGCTTGCTGCGCCATCACCGAATGGCAAATCTTGCGGTCCTCACAGCCGATCTGTGCCAGCACACGATAGCTGCGGCTGCCGTCGGCCACGTTGGAGAGTTGCTGGATCGACAGAATCGCCGCGCATGCAACGACCAATACAAAGCCGATGTAGATGGCTAGGTAGCTAATAAGACCGTTCATTTGCGCTGCTTGCGTGTACATCTCGGAGCGTGTGATGAAGGTTCCCCACGACCCCGACTCCTTGCCGTCAACGAGCAGATTGTCGAGCACAGTGTATTTAATGCTCTCGTCTGCCTCGGTCGTATCCATCCCCTGTTTGTAGTTAACGAGCAGGCTACTGGAATACGGCTGCAGATTAAGTTGGGACAACAGCTCGTCGGCAACGACGACGGTACCCGGATTACTGCCCATCGCCGAGTTGGCGATGGCCGCCGTATCTTCGTCCGACTTATCGGTTGCGGGCTTGAGCGTATGCCCGCCCAAGGTAAGGGCATGGCCGCCAGCCATATACTTGGTGTACAGGTCGACCAGCTCGCCGCCCATATCACACGTGAGCAGATACTGGTCGTGACCGATGTGCACCGGCTCCTCGCCCATCATCTGACGCAGTTTGTTGTACTGGCTCGCCGGCGTCACAAACAGACCCATCGCATCGGCATTGCTACCCCCGAACGCCTTGGGAAGCTTTTCGCCCATGGCCTTGCACATTTCACTTGGAGTCACCGAAGGATCCGAACCGCCAAGCGGGTAACTCAGATACGAATCGATCTGCACATGCTCACCGGCAACATCGGCAATATTGACCTTCTTGCCAGTCTCGTCGTTGTTGTCCGCCGACTTGCCCTTACGATCGCCGTGCCATGCGGAGTACAAATCGACCGTTGTATCGGCCAGCACCATGCGATCGGCTTCAGACGGATTGATGTACTCTTTGTAGTAGTCAAGCGTATCGGGCGTGTAATAGACATACGTCTGAGACACGTCAACAGGGTTATAGCGCTCCAGGTTCTCGTTCATCACGTTGGCAATCGACATACCGCACGTCACCGAGGTGATGGCCAAAAACAGGAGCATCGCGATGACGCCCATCGAAAAGCACACCGTGTTGACCTTGGCCGCAAGCTGGCGCACGGTAAACATGTTGAGGCCGCGCCAATACACGCCGCGCAGGCTCTGCAGCAGCTTGATGAGCATGCCTGAGAGTCCCCAGAACAGGGCAAAGGTGCCCACGGTAACCATAGCGGTCGTAATACCAAACTGGTTCATGGCCTCTTGCAGCTTGCTGTCCGTCGCGGTTAGCGGGAACCCATCACGTAGCAGACGGTAATAGGCCACGCCCACAAGCGCCACGCCCACGGCAAAGATGGCAATCGCAATCCAGGGGTTGCGTGTCTTGATGCTCTCGTTGCGACGCTCGGCACCCATAAGCTCGATAAGTTTGGTACGACGCACGGCGCGAAGGTTCAGCAGTAGCGTGAGCACAAACATCACGAGCATGCAGACAAGGGTCAGGTTGAACGCATGCACCGAGAAAAAGAAGTGGAAATTGGCGATCTGCGTCTTAAAGAGCGAGGCCGTAAAGAACGTCATGAGCTGGGAGAGTCCCACACCCAGCACAATGCCGGCGACAAAGGCGCCGACCGAGACAATCACCGTCTCGAGCGCCATGATCGTGGCGACGCGCCCGCGCCCCATGCCGAGCACCTGGTACAGGCCAAACTCCTTCTTGCGGCGTTTCATGATGAAGTTATTGGCATACACCATTAAAAAGGCCATGACACCGGCCAAAAAGTACGTCAGGTCGCCGAGCATGCTGCCCATTACCTGCGCCAAGCCTTTTTCATCGATTCCGGCGATGTCGACCTGCATCGAGATGGTGTTAAAGGCATAGAAGACCGTGACACCCAGGGTGAGCGTCAAAAGGTAGACGAGGTAGTCGCGGCCGGCGCGGCGGACGTTGCCCCAAGCGAGTTTACAGAGCATCGGAGCCCTCACCGCCCATCATGGCAACGACCTCCATAATGCGGTCGAAGAACTCGCGACGGTCGGTGTCGCCGCGGCGCAGCTCGGTGAAGATCTTGCCGTCGCGAATAAACAGCACGCGGCTCGTGTAGCTGGCGGCAAAGCTGTCGTGCGTGACCATGAGCACGGTGGCGCGTAGGCGGCGATTGAGGGCCTCCAGGCTCTCAAGCAGCAGGCGAGCGCTCTTGGAATCGAGGGCGCCGGTGGGCTCGTCGGCCATGATCATGGTGGGATCGGTGACGAGCGCGCGAGCCGCGGCAACGCGCTGCTGCTGACCGCCGGACATCTGGTAGGGATACTTGTCGAGCACCTGGCTGATGGACAGGCGCGCTGCCACATCCTGCACGCGGGTCGAGATCTCTGCCGAGTTTGTGCGGGCGATGGTGAGCGGCAGGGCGATGTTCTCGCGTGCCGTGAGCGTATCGAGCAGGTTGGAGTCCTGGAAGATAAAGCCGAGCTCCTCGCGGCGGAACTGCGAAAGCTTAGCCTGCTTCATGCGTGTTACGTCCTGTCCATTGATGCGAATCGTGCCGCTCGTAGCGCTATCGATGGTCGAAACGCAGTTAAGCAACGTCGACTTGCCCGAGCCCGAAGCGCCCATGATGCCAACAAATTCGCCGCGGTTGACGGTAAAGCTGACGTCGTTGAGCGCGCGGGTCACGTTGCCCAGCGCTCCGTATACCTTTTCGAGATGCGCGGCCTCCAGTACCGGGGTCGCCATGTGCGTGGTTTGCATACCGAGTCCTTTCTTGCAATTAGTCTACGGCATCTATAGTCGCAAGAAGACGAGTCGGCTACCATCGATATGGCTTACGCTTGCCTTACCGTTGTGTAAGGTACGCGTAGCTACCCTGCCACGTGTTGATGTTGAGAGAGGACTCCTGTTGAAGACTGTTCATGTTGCCGCTGGGATCATTCGCAAGGAAGGATCCGACGAGCTACTGGCCGTGCAGCGCGGCTATGGCGACATGCAGGGACTTTGGGAGTTCCCCGGTGGCAAGCTCATGCGCGGCGAGACGCCCGAGGACGCCGTATGCCGCGAGCTCATGGAAGAGCTGCAGGTCAAAGTCACCAACCTGCGCGATTTCTATACCGTTGAGTATGACTACCCCGATTTTCATCTCTCCATGGAGTGCTACTACTGCTCGCTCGCCGATGAATCCGATGAGCCTCGGAAGCACGACCGCCAGCTCGATATCCGCTGGATTCCGCGCACCTCGCTTGCCACGGTGGAATGGATGCCCGCCGACAAGGGGCTTATCGATGCCCTGATTGAGCTGAAGGAAGATCGGCTTGAGGCCAACAGCACTGCCAAAGATGCCAAGGCCGCCACGACCGAACACCCCGCCGCCAAACCCAAGCGCGCACCTAAGCGCCGCAGCAAAAAGCGTCCCAAGCCCGGTCTGCTCGACGGCATCGATACCTCGGACCTCTCCGCTGACGAGCGCGAACTGGTCCGCCGTCGCGCCGCCATCAAAAAGTCCATGAAGGGCAACAAGCGCGCCAACACCAAGCCCGAGCTGCTCGTTCGCCAGCGCCTGCGCGCAGCGGGCCTTACGGGTTATCGCTTGGAATGGAAGGTTCCCGGCAAGCCCGACATTGCCTTTCCCGGGCGCAAGATCGCCATCTTCGTCAACGGCTGCTTTTGGCACCGCTGTCCTAAGTGCAATCCAAGCCAGCCCAAGCGCAACGTTGAGTTTTGGGAGGCAAAGTTCCGTCGCAACGTCGAGCGCGACCGAGCCGCCATCTCCGCGCTTACCCAAATGGGCTGGACACCCATAACCATCTGGGAATGCGAGCTCAAAAAAGACCGCATCGACGCCACGATGGAAAAGGTCATCGAGCAGGTGCGCGCCGCAGAGCCGCAGCGCTAGGAACGAGCCATCCACACGCCCCGCACAGGCGAGCCACATCCGCACCACAAACCTTAGAAAGTCCTTAAGCTCAAAACCTTTCAAGAGTGTTACTCGATACTTCTGACCTGCAGTTTCATCGTAAAACCAAACCAGGTTAAGCCTTTCTTTAGCGCTTCTTTGCAACAGCCGCGGCATAATACTGCCAGCGCACGGGACCTAGCAGCACACCCCGTGCGCAACCTTTTGGTGGACATCGAGGAGGCCGCATAAGCATGCATTCTTCCAATGCCGTAGCACGGCAGCCATCCCTAAAACATGCAGACCTTTTCTCCTTCCCCCCGACACAGAGAAACGGCCTCCTCGACTCCCCCACCACAAAAGCCAAACGCTCTGCAGACCAACACCTCAACCTGCAGACATCCTTCGAAAAACTCCAAGCCTCACTAGACCAGGCATTCCCCAACCAAGCCCGGGCATACTAACCCCTCATCAACAAAGAAGCCCTGACGCCCCACCCATTTCCGCCCCAACGCCACAAGGGCGATTGAGCAGGGCCGTCCGGAAACGGAAAAGGGCCTATCTCTCAGAACATTCCGCAGGACGGAGGAAGCCCCGCAGCGCGTAGCGCGCAGCGGGGCTTCCGACATGTCCGAGGACGTTCTGAGAGATAGGCCCTTTTCCGTTTCCGGACGGCCCGGTGGGATCAGAGTACCCTTGCTGTTACTCTGCTTTGCCCACAGAGTTGAGGTTGGTCATGCGGATCTTAACCAGCTCGGTGATCTCACGCATACCCTCCTTGGCCGGCTTCTTAGGATCGAAGCAGGCGGGGTTCTCGGCCATGTAGGCCATGAAGCCCTTGGTGTAGGCCTGACGCAGCTCAGTGGCGTAGTTAACCTTGCAGATGCCGTTCTTCACAGCCTCGGCAACCTGCTCATCGGGCACACCGGAGGTGCCGTGCAGAACCAGCGGCACGTCGACGGCGTCGCGGATGGCCTTGACCACGGACTGCTCGATGTGCGGATCGCTCGTGTACACGCCGTGGCTGGTGCCAACGCCAATGGCCAGCGAGGTGCAGCCAGTGCGCTCGACGAACTCCTTGGCCTCGGCCGGATCGGTGTAGGGGCTCTCGCCCTCAACCGCGGGACCGTCGTCCTCCTTGCCGCCAACCTTGCCGAGCTCGGCCTCGACGGGCACGCCCATGGCGCGGCCAGCGTCGGCGACGGACTTGGTCAGGGCGATGTTGTCCTCGAAGGACTCGTGCGAACCGTCGATCATGACAGAGGTGTAGCCAGTGCGGAAAGCCTGCATGCAGCGGTCATAGCCATCGCCATGATCGAGGTGCAGGGCGACGGGCACGGAAGCGCGCTCGGCGGCAGCCTTGACCATGCCGTAGAAGTAGTCCAGACCAGCGGTCTTGATGGTGCCCGGGGTGGTCTGCATGATGACGGGGGACTTGGTCTCCTCGGCAGCGGCCAGAACGGCCATAACAAACTCGAGGTTCTCGACGTTGAACGCGCCGACGGCGTAGTGGCCGGCCTGAGCGTCCTTGAGCATCTTTTCGGTGGTAACAAGTGCCATGAGCGTTTGCTCCTCTCCCTCGCCCGCATCTGGACATCGGGCGTAGTTGTTCACAAGGCGTTTTACCTTGCGTTTTACTGCGCTCATTGTATGAAATTCAGCGGCTTTACACGCGCGAGATATTGAGCCCATGCAGGTCAATACAGTCGTTTTTGAAAAGTAAACGGAAGGAATTGGAGCCGAGTGGGCGTATTCGATATTGAATTTTGGGCGTTCAGCGTCTTTCTTTTATAGAAAAGATAAGTAATCGAAAGGCGTTTTCTTACTCAAAAAGAAAATGAACGAAAATAGACTCAACACAATTTCTACAAATTTAGCCGAGAATGGAGCAGCTATGGCCCACGCAACAACCCGAGCTTTCGCCGATGAGCGTCGTTCCGCCATCATGGAGATGCTCGAGCATAACGCCTCGGTGCAAGTGGCAGAAATCGCCCAGACCTTTGGCGTGTCCTCCGTTACCGCCCGCGCCGACCTGGACGCGCTCGCCGAGTCCGGCAAGTTGCGCCGCACGCATGGTGGCGCCGTGTCTCTCCAGAAGCGACTGACCGTATCCACCCAGGATCGCCGCATCAACGTCAATGTCGCCGCCAAGCAGGCCATCGCGCAAAGCGCCATCGAGCTCGTCAATGACGGCGACACGCTGCTCGTCGACTCGGGCACCACGGCGCTCGAGTTCGTCCGGCTCCTCGATCAGCGCGACGGCATCACCGTCATCACGGCCGACATTACCATCGCCGATTACATCGACGAGAGCATGCCCTCGGTCGATGTCGTCATGCTGGGTGGGGCACTGCGCAAAGGTCATCGCTATCTGTACGGTCCACTTACCATGCAGGCGCTCCAAATGGTCCACGCCGATCTGGCCGTCATGTGCCCCGGCGCTTTTGTCCCCCGCTGCGGCTTTACGACCGACTTTCCCCAAATGGCCGAGACCAAAACGGCTATGATCGCCGCAGCCCATCAAAGCGTCGCCCTCATGGACGCCAGCAAGGTTAACGGACGCGGCATGTACCGCTTTGCCGAGCTGGCAGATGTCGACACCATCGTGATGGACCGTGACCCCGATCATGCCGTTGCCACCTCAATCGCCGAGATCGTCGACGACGCCCGCCCAAATCTCCTCATCGCTGGCGCTTAAACAAAAACCACCACAAAGGTGCCTGTCCCCTTTGTGGTGGTTGAACGTCAAAAGCGAAATATCGCTACTTGGAAAGCTCGTCGGCGAGGGCCTCGATCTGAGCGCGCGAGGCGTCGTTGAGCGAACCCAGGACGGTCACTTTGTTCTTCGTCAGGGTGATGTCCTTCATGCCCTCGAGCTCCTTGGTCATAACCTTGGCAGCCGCGGGTGCCCAAGAGCCGGCCTCGACGAGCGCCACCGTACGGTTCTGGTAGGCGTGCTCGGCGAGCGTATGGATGAAGGTGCTCATGCACGGGAAGATCTCGCCCTGATAGGTAATGGAGGCGAGTACCAGACGGTCGTAGCGGAACGCATCCTCAACGGCCTCGGCCATGTCGTCGCGAGCCAGGTCAAAGACGGAGACCTTCTGGCCGCGAGCCTCGAGCGCAGATGCGAGCTCCTCGACGGCAGCCTTCAGATGGCCATACACGCTCGCATAGGCGATCGTGATGCCCTCGTCCTCGGGCTGATAGCTCGACCAGGTGTTATAGGTGTCGAGGTAGTAGCCCAGGTTCTCGGTCAGCACGGGGCCGTGGAGCGGGCAGATGATCTGGATGTCCAGGTCGGCAGCCTTCTTAAGCACGGCCTGCACGAACTTGCCGAACTTACCGACGATGCCAAAGTAGTAACGACGCGCTTCGCAAGCCCAGCCCTCGGGATCCTCGATGTCGTTGGCGCCAAACTTGCCAAAACCGTCGGCACTAAAGAGCACCTTGTCGGTGGACTCGTAGGAGAAGAGCACCTCGGGCCAGTGAACATTGGGGGCACCGACAAAGGTTAGGCTGTGGCCGCCCAGGTCGAGCACGTCGCCATCTTTGACGACCATCTTGCGCTCGGGGAAGTCGGTGCCAAAGTAGTTGACCATCATACGGAAGGCGCCCATGCTGGCAACAATCTGCACCTGGGGATAGCGCTCCATAAAGGCGGCGATGCCGGCGGAGTGATCGGGCTCCATGTGATGGACGATCAGGTAGTCGGGCGTGCGGCCATCGAGCACGGCCTCGAGGTTGCCGAGCCACTCGTCAACAAAACCGCCGTCGACTGAATCGGCGACAGCGATCTTTTCGCCCAAGATAACGTAGCTGTTGTATGCCATACCGTTCTCGGACACATCGTACTGGCCCTCGAACAGGTCGATGTCGTGATCGTTGACGCCAATGTAGCGGATATCCTTGGTGATCTCCATCAGGCAAAGCCTCCTAGATAGACAAAAGAGCCCGTCTATCATAGCACTCGTCTTCATAGCCACGGCTATCTGCCAGCATCCTTATCGATTGTTATTGAGGCGGAATATATCGCCATTGACCTGCAAAAACTATGTGCGCGGAGCTGCCGTGGTATGTCGAACGATAAGCTGGCCGGGAATACGAATGGCAACGGTTTTGTCCGTTGCCCCCGCCTTGGGAACCGCGTGCTCGAACACCTCGCGTCCACGCTGATGCAAATCGAATCGAACGGTCGTGAGCTCGTTGTGTGCCACAAAATCATCGAGTGAATCGTCGACGCCCACCACGCTCACGTCCTCGGGCACACGCAGGCCGCTATCGCGCAGCGCCGCAATTGCGCCGTTTGCCATCTGGTCGTTTGCCGCGTAAATCGCCGTCATGGTGTGATCGTGCTCGGCCAGGTGCCTGCCGGCCTCGTAGCCGCTGTTGGCAGACCAGTCGCCCTCGAGCGGCTCCGCCGGCTCGATGTGTTTACGCTCGAGCGCATCCTGCCAACCGGCGCGACGAAATTGTTCGTCGACCGAGAACGACGGGCCGCCAATATAGCGAATCTGCTCGTGCCCCAGCTCAAACAGGTGATCCATAAGCAAGAGCGAGCAGCCGTAATGATCGGAGTCGACCGTGGTCACCCGCGGGTGCGCGTACATGGTGACGATAACCGTGCCAATGCCCGGCAGTGGACCAAACGTCTCAAAATCGGGCGCCATGCGGCTCATGCCGATGATGATGCCGTCCACCGGCAATGCGGCCATACGACGTGTGGCCTCGGCAAGCGAAAACTCCTCGGTCTTGGACATCTCGACCAGCGTGATAGCGCAATTATGCTCGCGAGCAGCGCTGGCGATGCCGTCGATCATTGAGAGGTTGCCAAACTTGGTGACATCGTTGACGCACAGGCCGACCGAATGGTATCGACCGTCGCGCAGCGAGCGACCGGCATAACTCGGACGAAAGCCGAGCTCTTGCATAGCGGACTGCACGCGCTGGCGCGTCTGCTCGTTAACGTTGGGCAAGCCGTTGGCGACGCGCGAAACCGTCTGCTGCGAAACACCGGCAGCGCGGGCGACGTCGGCCATGGAGACCGGACGCGTACCTGTATCGTTGGACGGACGCCTTGCCACAGGATCACCTTCACCCTTGCGAGATCTGAATAGCGTGAATGCCGGCCCGGGCAGGAGTTTAGCCCGCGCCGAGGCCCGTTATCGTCGGACGCATGTTAACGTACTCTACTTTTTCAATCCGCATCTCTTTTGCTTTATAAGTCCATACGGCAATACCGTTCACGGCTGAATTTCTACCGATTACCAGATTCTCAAAAAGTGACAAGAGTTGTGTTATGAGTACGTTAACATAGCCCGTAACGTGCGGCATCGTGAACACTTGGTTCATGCCGCTTTAAGTTGTTAACGTACTCATAACGGCGCAAAACTTACCCGTACGCGCCAAGGAAAGGACTCCCATGACCACTCCCGACGAAAAGACATTCGCCACGCTCACCAAACTGTTTGAGGAGGAGTTTGGCCCCATCGGCGACCGCCAGGTGCTCTATGTGCACGCGCCCGGCCGTTCCGAGATCAGTGGCAACCACACCGACCACGAGGGCGGCCACGTCATCGCCGGCTCGCTCGATGTCGCCGTTGACGGCATTGCCGTAGCGACCGACACCAACAAGATTCGCGTCGCCGACGAGGGCTACCCCACCTTTGATATCACGCTCGATACGCTGGATATTCAAGCGTCCGAGAAGGGCACGTCCGCAAGCCTCGTCCGCGGCATGGCCCACGAAATCGCCTCTCTGGGCGTTGAGCCCCAGGGCTTCGACTTTGCCTTCACCTGCTCCGTCCCCTCGGGCGGCGGTCTTTCGAGCTCCGCTGCTGTCGAGGCGGCATACGGTCGCGCCATGGAGACGCTCTGGGACGCACCCGCCATCGAGCCCGTCGCGCTCGCCCAGATGAGCCAGCGCACCGAGAACAACTATTACGGCAAGCCCTGCGGTCTGATGGACCAGGCCGCTGTGTGCCTGGGCGGCCTCGCCTACATGGACTTTGAGGACCAGGCTCAACCTAAAACCCAGAAGCTCGAGCTCAACTTTGAGGATCACGGTTATGCGCTCGTGCTCGTTAAGGTCGGTGCCGACCACGTGGCCGCCACCGACGACTACGCCGCCGTTCCGCGCGAGATGCAGGACGTCGCTGCCGAGTTTGGCAAGGCACGCCTGTGCGAGGTAAACGTGGCGGACTTTGACGCCAAGCTCCCCGAGCTGCGCGCCAAGCTGGGCGACCGCGCCTGCCTGCGCGCCGTTCACTACTGGTACGAAAACGGCCTGGTCGACAAGCGCTGGGCTGCCCTGAACGCCGGCGACATCGATCAGTTCCTGGTCCTGACGCGCGAGTCCGGCGCCAGCTCTGCCATGTACCTGCAGAATGTCGTTGCCAAGCTGGGCTCCGAGCAGCCTTCGATGTATGCCCTGGCGCTGGCCGAGCACGTGCTCGACGGCCGCGGCGCCGTTCGTATCCACGGTGGCGGCTTTGGTGGCACCATCCAGGCCTTCGTGCCGCTCGACCTGGTCGACACCTTCATCGCCAAGATGAACGGCTGGCTGGGCGAGGGCTCTGCCCGCCACTACGCAATTTCTGACAAGGGGGCTTACGCGGCATGGCTGTAATGACTGACGTGCGCAAGGCTGTGCAGGGCCTCATCGAGTACGCTATTCACCGATCGATGATCGGACAGGACGACCGCATCTGGGCCTACAACACCATTCTGGAGTGCATCGGTGCTACGGGCCCGGCGCTCGACATGACCTGGGCGCTGCAGACCGAGAAACTATCGCTCTTACACCCCGATACGCTCCCCGACTTTGACCTTGAAGGCACACTTACCGCGCTTGCCGAGGCGACTGTTGCCAACGGCGCCGCCGAGGACACGGCATCGGGCCGCGACCGCATCGCCATGCGCATCATGGGCGCGCTCATGCCAAGGCCTTCGGTTGTAAACGAGGAGTTCAACGGACGCATGGGCGTCAACGAGCCCCGCGCCGCGACCGACTGGTTCTACGGCCTGTGCTGCGACGCCGGCTACGTGCGCCGTGCCGCCATCGCGCGCAACATCAAATGGAGCACCCCCACCAACTGGGGCGACCTCGAGATTACCATCAACCTGTCAAAGCCCGAAAAGGACCCGCGCGATATTGCCGCGGCCGGCGCCGCCAAAAACACGGGCGAGAAGTATCCCGCCTGCCAGCTCTGCATCGAAAACGAGGGCTATCCCGGACGCTCCGCTGCAGCCGACGGCGGCGCCCATCCCGCCCGCCAGAATCTGCGCGTTATCCCCATTAAGCTCGACGGCGAGCGCTGGGGCTTCCAATACAGCCCGTACGCGTACTTTAACGAGCACTGCATTGCCATGAGCTCCGAGCATCGTCCGATGCACGTCGACCGCAAGGGGCTGACCTGCCTGCTCGACTTTGTCGACCTGTTCCCGCACTACTTTATTGGCTCCAACGCCGACCTGCCCATCGTGGGCGGCTCGATTCTGTCGCACGACCACTTCCAGGGCGGCGCGCACGAGTTCCCCATGATGCATGCCGCTGAGGTCTCGCAGTTTAGCGTGCCCGGTTTTGACCAGGTCAGCGGTACCGTGTTGCAGTGGCCACTTTCGGTGCTGCGACTGCGCTCGCACGACCGCGCCCAGCTGCTCGACGCCGCCGAGAAGATTATCCTCGCCTGGCGCGAGTGGACCGATGAGTCGGTGGGCGTCATCGCGCACACGGCCGACGGCGTGGCCCACAACACCGTGACGCCCGTCATCCGCCGCGTCGATTCCCGCGGCAATGCCGGCGGCGAGATTTACGAGGCCTACCTGGCGCTTCGCTGCAATATCACGACCGACGAGCATCCGCTGGGCGTTTTCCATCCGCATGCCGAGTACCACCACATTAAGAAGGAGAACATCGGCCTGATCGAGGTCATGGGCCTGGCCATTCTGCCGCCGCGCCTGGTTCCCGAGCTTGGCGCTGTCCGTGAGCATCTGCTGGCAGCCAAAGTCGATGCCAGCTACGACCTTGCCGGTGCGCTCGAGGGCGATGATCTTTGCCGCAGCCACGCCGCATGGGCTGAGGACGTCTTTGCCCGCCGCGCCGACGAGCTTACGGCCGACAACGCCATCGATATCCTGCACGAGGAGGTCGGCGTGGTGTTTGGCCACGTGCTCGACAACGCCGGCGTCTTTAAGTGGGACGAAGCCGGCCGCGCCGCCCAGCAGCGCTTCATCAACTCGCTATAGAGCACGGGCCCGGACGCTCACCGGCAGCCCGCACGACATAGCCATCTACGACAACGGCACCCGCCGGCAACATCGCCGACGGGCGCCGTTTTCTGATGCAAGGGTAGCTAATTTGCACCAAAACAAGGAGTGTTCCAAACTGCTGGCAGAGAAGGAACGTCCCCAGGTGCCGACCTAAACCCCTACATTATTCGATTGAAAAACGTGGTTGCCTCACACATTATTCGATGGAAAAACGTGGTTTACTCCCACATTTTTCGATGGAAAGACCAAAACGGTCTTATACTAACCATGATCGTTAGGAGGCAGTATGCAGCGACAGCTAATGGACGAACTCATCGCTTGGAAATCTAGGGCAAACCGCAAGCCCCTCCTGCTTAAGGGGGCCCGCCAGACGGGAAAAACCTGGCTTCTCAACGAATTCGCAGGCCAGCAGTATCAAAACGTCATCCGTTTTGACTTTATGCTCGAACCGGGCGCACGTTCGCTGTTCGACGGAAGCCTTGACCCCAAACGCATCATCTCCCAGATAGAGCTCCTGCGCGGCCAGACCATAACGCCGACAGACACGCTCATCATCTTCGACGAAATCCAAGAGGCACCGCGTGGCATCACCTCGCTCAAATACTTCAACGAACTGGCGCCGGAATACCATATCGTGGCAGCCGGCTCCTATATGGGGCTCGCGCTCCGACGCGAAAACGAGTCGTTCCCCGTCGGCAAGATCGACCAGCTCACCATGCGCCCCATGGGGTTTGTCGAGTTCATTCGTGCCGTCGATGGCGATCCGCTCGCAGATGCCATCCTTGCCGCAGACATTGACCTGCTGGCAAACGTTTCCGAAAAGCTCGAGCGCCTGCTCAAGGAATACCTCGTTGTCGGCGGCATGCCAGAAGTTGTCTCCGCTTTCGCCGCCTCCCACGATTTCATCGAAGCCCGCAGGCTTCAGCAGCAAATCATCGAAGCTTATGAATCCGATTTTGGCAAGCATGCGCCAGCCCGCGTCGTCGAGCGCATGAGGCTGGTTTGGAAATCCCTTCCCGGCCAGCTCGCAAAGGAAAACAAGAAGTTCGTCTACGGCGCGCTTCGTCCCGGGGCGCGCGCACGCGATTTTGAGGAAAGCCTCCAGTGGCTCATGGACTATGGAATCGTTCATAAGGTACCACGTGTTTCCGCCCTAAGAGCACCGCTCACAAGCTACGAGGATCTCTCGGGCTTCAAGCTGTTCTGCATCGACACCGGCATCCTCGGAGCACTCTCCGGCCTCACGCCAGCCATTGTTCTGAACGGGCCCGCTGTTTTTACGGAGTTCAAAGGCTCGCTGACCGAGCAATACGTCGCACAGGAGCTTTTGCTCCAAGGCAAAACTCCCGCGTATTGGTCATCCTCCTCCGGCAATGCAGAGACTGACTTTGCCATCGACCATGCGGGGACCGTGCTTCCGCTCGAGGTCAAGGCGGCAGAGAATCTCAAAGCAAAGAGCCTGAGGACTGCCTGCGAGAAGTTCAAACTCGGGCGCTGCGTGAGAACATCGTTAGCGGCATATAGAGACGAGGGCACGCTCGTCAACATTCCGCTCTGGGAGATTGGGCAAATCGACAAGCTGGCATAGGCGCTGTGGAGGGGGTGCCCCGTAAGGAATGTCCCAAACTGCCGGCAAAAAAGGAACGTCCCTATCTGCCGCATTCCCGAAGCAAGGCAACGCCGATGTTTTGGCAACGGCAGCGAGCGGGCCGCATTTGAGACAAGGTGACGTGAAACGAAAGGGCGCTGACCTTCTGGTCGCGCCCTTGAAGTTGAACGTCAGGTTGTCCAAATGCGGCCCGCGCAGCGTCGAGCCGTTACGCGGTTTGGTAAAACCGCGTAACCCTACAGCTCCGTTACTTCAACGCTGTTGTAGATCTCGTCCCAGCGGTCCATGACCAGGTGGCCGGTCTTGGGATCCATGGCGTTGAGCTTGCCGCAGGTATTGGCGGTCTTGAGCACCGTGACGTCGTCGGCGCCGACAGCAATGGCATGCGCAAAGCCGGCGATGGTCGAGTCACCGGAACCCGTCGCATTCACAGCCGCAATCGCGGGCGTCTTGGCGCGGAACGCGCGACCCTCATGGAAACCCACCGAACCGGCAGCGCCCATCGAGACGACAACCCAGGGAATACCGGCAAAGCGGCCATCGGCGGCAAGCGCCTCGCGCAGGGCATCGACATCATCGGTCGTAAAGGACGTACCCAGCAGGCCGTTAATCTCGGTCAGGTTGGGCTTTACGAGCTCAGGCTTAGCGTCGGACTCCAGCGCGGCCTCCAGCGATGCACCCGAGGTGTCGAGCAGCACCTTGGCGCCCGCCTCTTCGGCGATCTTAACGAGCTCGGCATAATAGCCGGCATCGACACCACGCGGCAGCGAGCCCGAAAGCGTCACAACGTCCGCCTTCGCTGCAAGCTCGGCAAACTTGGCCGTAAAGGCCTCGAGCTCGGCCGGGGCGATCTGCGGGCCGCTCTCCAGCAGCTCGGTCTGATTACCCTCGTGCAGGATATTCAGGCAAATGCGCGTCTCACCGGCGATGGGCACAAAGTCATTCTTGACGCCATCGGCATCCATGAGCTCGGCCATATAGGCACCCATGTGGCCGCCGAGCAGACCGGTCGCGAGCACGTCGTCGCCCAGCTGCAGCAGCACGCGGCTCACGTTGAGGCCCTTGCCGCCAGCGGTCTTTTCGGGCGTCACACGGTTAACATCGTCGATGATCAGCTTGTCGAGCTGATAGCGCGTATCAATCGACGGGTTCATGGTAACGGTCAGAATCATATTGAACTCCTGTTTCCGGGGCACGACACGCGCGGCCCCAAACATACGACAGCTCGTTAAAGGATCTCGATCTCAAAGCCGCGGGTAACGGTCTCCCCCGGCTTAGCCACCAGGCAGCCGCGCTTGTGCTCCAGGATATCGTCCTCGTCGGAGCAGGTGGACAGGCCGCCCCACGGTTCCACGGCCACAAAGTCACCCTCGGGCTTGCTCCACACAATCAGGTACGGCATATCGGGGAACGTCAGGCGCACGCCCTTGTCCTCGGTCTTCTTGGTCAGCGTAACCACGCGGCTCTCGAGCACGTCAAAGATGGTCTCCGCGAAGTCGAAGAGTTCGTGGGTCAGCGGCAGGTCATGGCCAACCATCGGGTTCTTGCTGCGATGCTCAACATCAATCAGGCCCGTCGAGGGAACGGCAGTACAGAGCTCGGCGGCCTCGCGCTGCTCAAAACGGAGCTCGTAGTCGTCATAGGACTCGCCCTCGTCAAGCGGGCACTTAAAGCCAGGGTGACCGCCCACAAAGAACGGCATGTCCTCGGTGCCCTCATTGGTCACCTCGTACGACACGGCCACCTTTTCCGCATCGATCGTGTAACGAGCAACGATCTTAAACGGATACGGGTACTGCTCGAGCAACTCGGCATGGTCGGCAGAACTTAGGCTCAGCGCGACCATGTTGTCGCTCTGCTCCTCGAGCTTCCACTCCTGTTTGCGAGCAAAGCCGTGACGGGCAAGCTTAACCTCGCGGCCGCCCATGGTCATTGCGTGACCGTCGCGAAGGCCGCCGCAGATCGGGAAACAAATGGGTGCCTGGCCCGACCAGACCGCCGGGTCACCCTGCCACAGGTACTCACGGCCGTTGGCCGCAATAGAAGTGAACGACCCGCCCGCCGTGCTCAGTGCTACGCGGATAGAACCGTTATCAAGAACAAACTCCATAGGAGCCTTCCCTTTCTTACGACAGCCCGCCAAGTCAATAGGGCTGATAGAAAACCGGCCCGCGCCCCCTCACAGAAACGCGAGCCGTCAACGGACTAGTTAATTACGCCGGATACCCGCTAATCATGGTATTCGCCGCGGTCCCACTTCTCCAGGAACTCGTCAAAGAAGTGCGGGTCAGCCTGAGCCTCGGCGTCGGCCTTATTGCAGGCATCGATCTTGGCGATCAGGGCATCGTGCTCGGGAGTCTTCTCGTAGGGCTCCTCAAGGAAGGCAAGCATGATATCGGCCATCAGGAACTCGCCGGTGATCTTGCCGCCAAAGCCCACGATGTTGGCGTTGAGCTCGCGACGGGCATACAGGGCAGAGGTCATGTCGCGGACCAGGGCGCAGCGGGCGCCGGGAACCTTGTTGACGGCGTTGGTGATGCCGATGCCGGTGCCGCACAGGGCCACGCCAAAGTCGGCCTTGCCGCTGGCAACAGCCTCGCCCACGGCCTTACCGTAGATGGGATAGTGCGTACGGGTGTGGCTGTAGGTGCCGCAGTCGAGCACCTTGTAGCCAGCCTGCTCCAGGCGGTCGGCCAGATAGATCTTCTCGTCCGTAACGATATGGTCGCAACCGATTGCGATGGTCTTCTTCATCAGAACGTCCTTTCGTCTGAATTCACAAGTTGAGGTAGAAGTTCGAGTTCTCGGTGGCTCTCGTTAGGCCATCTTGTTGAGCATGTCGACACGGATCTGGTGACGGCCGCCGGCGTACTGGGCGCGCAGGAACTCGCGGGCGATCTTCTTGGCGACCTCGGTGCCCACAACGCCCGGGCCCATGGTGACCATGCGCGAGCCGTTGTGCTCACGGGTCATGTAGGCGGAACGCTCGTCGGAAATATTGGCGACGACCATACCCTTGATCTTGACGGCGGCCATATAGGAGCCGACGCCGTACTTATCGAATGCGAAGCCCTGGGAATCCTTGTGCTCCAGCAGGTCCTTGGCAACGGCGGTCGCGGAATCGACAAAGTCCGCGGCAGGGGTCTCGGAATAGTCGACGACTTCGTGACCGTCGGCGATGAGCATCTCCTTGATGGACTCCTTCATCGACATACCGTCGGCATCGGAAGCGATTACAACCCTCATGACATCCTCCTTGAGAGATACGCAGGTGCGTAGTTTCTGTTTGGAAGTGTTGAATCGCGTTCAGGTCCGGGCATCTGAATGTGCGGTTCTTCACTGTTCATGTTTATTTGAACACATTCAAACATCAACTGCAACCATTATTTGTTTATCTTTGTTCTTTTTTGAACAAACGCCGTTCACGGATGATTGCTGACCGTTTGGGCCCGGCGCAGACGTAGCGACCACGTGTTCAACAAACAAAAGGGCGACCGAGAACGTGTCTCGGCCGCCCTTCTTACGGTTGATCTTCCAAAGATCGCTTTGCCGCCTACTCAGACTGCCCGCTCTTCTTGGCATGTTTGGACGGAGCGCTCAAGAAACGACCCGTCAGATAGTTCGCCGGGCCAGAGATATCGATCCCCAGCAGCACGTGTCCTAGCCATAGGAACGCCACGAGCACCAGTAGAGGAATCACGCACGAGGTCACGATCATCACGATGGCGCCTTCGATGAGGTCGGTCACCTGCTGCACGATCTTGTCGGTCATCTGCTTGGCACCGCTGGTCACCGAAGTGACCAGGCTCGAGGCCCCGTCAGTCAACTGCTCGAGCACGTTTTTGGACTCCGTGGTCTCGGACTTTTTCTTGCTCGATTTTGTGCTGGTCTCGGTCGACTTCTCCGCGGTATCGGTCTTTTCCGCAGCGTCCGCTGCCTTTTGCTCAGCTTGCTCAATACTTACGCGATACGTTTCATCGACCTTCTGCGACACCCATAC
>DXMG01000001.1:92695-109067 GCA_019414325.1 Collinsella sp.
CGATCATCACGATGACACCTTCGATCAGATCGGTCACCTGCTGCACAATCTCATCGGTCATCTGCTTGGCGCCGCTGGTCACCGACGTGACAAGACCCGAGGCGCCGTCGGCAAGCTGCTCAAGCACATTCTTGGACTCTGTGGACTCGGTCTTTTTCTTGCTTGCTTTGGAGCTGTCGCTATCTGCCGCATCCGCAGCCTTTTGCTGAGCTTGCTCAATACTTACGCGATACGTTTCATCGACCTTCTGCGACACCCATACGCTTGCGGGCACAAGCGCCATGCCGATCACGGCAACCACCAACACGCGCGTCGCCACGCGGCGCAGAACGGCGCTCGTGCTCCAGCGCCCGTGTATGCCGAGCGACACCGCAAAGAGCACCAACGCAAACGGGATTAAGATGCCCAAGCCAACCGACCACAAAATCGTGAGCAAGTATTTCTCTAGGTATAGCACGGCAAGCACGATACCAAGGTTGCCTGAAAGCTGCGCAAGCTGCTCGGCAACCGGCGTTCCCGTATCACCCGGCAGCGCGGTAATGCCCGCAGACAGCGCCACGCACGAGGCTGTGAGCGCCAGTACGTTACCTTTCTTTTGGTCGATAACCTCGATGGTGGAGTCCCAAGTCTTGGTATCGGCGAAATGCGGACGAGCCACAAAGCCCGACAGCAAGGCCAGTACCACGAGCGCAACGATAAAGCCAAACTGCAGCTTTTTGTTTGCGCACACGACATCGGACAGGCTGGGCTGCAGCTCGGTTACCGTCGTGTGCTCGGTTATCTGAACCGTACGCGCATGGGCCATCTCGTGCGCGTCTCTTTTTTGAATCAATCCGTTGTCCGGCATTTGGATACCTCCTCAGTCCGGCGTGTATTGCGGATGGAAGTATACCCACCCATCGAAAAACCGAACGGCAGGAGGCGCAACAGGCCGCCGCATGACCCGCCCGCCATGAAATGGGCCCATCTACTACGTTTAACCGCCCATCCCCGACCATGCCACAAAGCGAAAAAACAAAACCGCAGGTAGAAGTCCTGCGATTTTTCATAAAACTCGGGTGTGTTCGAGGGTATCGGGTTAAACGTAGTAGATGAGCCAGTTTCGTGGCAAGCGCTGCCAACTGATCCTCCGGGGACGGGAAAGCGGGGCATTTTGGTCCGTCGGCCCCTATTTCGCCGCAACCTAGATAGGTGGGATACAGAAAAAACCCTGCCGCGGGTAGCAGCAGGGCCTTTGGAAGGGGACGAAGTTGTGCGGGCTCGTTAGGCGAGCTTGGCCTCGAGCTCGGCGATGCGCTTGTAGGCATCGATGGTAAAGCGGGTCTGCTTCTCCAGGATCATAGTGGTCATGAGAGTGTCCTGAGCGTGAGCCATGATGAAGGTCATCTCCATCTCGCCGCCGCCGGCCTCCTGCGAAAGCAGCTTGGTCTGCGTGTCGTGGGCGCCGATAAGTGCATCGCTGGCATCCTTGTGCAGCTGTTCGGCCTTCTCAAAATCGCCCTCGCGAGCAGCATCGAGTGCTGCAAGCAGATCGGTCTGGGCGTCACCTGCGTATGCGACGATCTCGAATCCAACCATCGAGATTTCTTCTTTGGTTGCCATATTGCGTTCCTTTCACATATGAACCAATGGAGAGCATCGCGTCCGGGCATACGCGCTGCGTTCTGTATGGCAGAAACATTAACATTCAAACAAAAAAGAACAGCGCAAAACGTAATTTCGAGCTATGAACGGTCAATTTTCGCCCGTGAACGGTTTTTAAACCAATACGAACAATATCGAACACAGTTAGCGGCAACCCAAACAGGACCGCACCCTAACGCAAATCGCGCACCGTATCGCCCTCTACGAGCATACCGGGGATCAGCATGTGCTCCACGCCAGACGCACCCCCCTCGGCGCCGGCAATCTTGTCGACAGCCCACATGCCGACGCGCTTGTTGTCAAAGCGCACCGTGGTCAGGTGACGGTCGGGCACGATATCGCCCAGGCTGTCATCAACACCCACTACGCTCACATCCTGGGGCACGCGCCTTCCGCGCGACTCGAGCCCGCGAATGCAGCCGTAGGCCATGGCGTCGTTGGAGGCATAGATGGCAGTACAGGTCGGATCGTCCGCCAGAGCCTGGCCTGCGGCATACCCACTCTGAGCCGTCCAATCGCCACGAACGAGTCGCGGCGGCTCAATGCCATGCGCACACAATGTCTCACGCCAACCTTCCTCGCGCTGCATGCCCGAAAGCGAGCGCTCGGGACACGAGATAAAGTGCACGGTCTTGTGCCCCTGCTCCAGCAAATACTCGACCACCTGGCGCGAGCAATCGAACTGATCGTTATCGACCGTTGAACAGAGCGGGTGCTCCAACATCGTAACGAGCACTGTCTGCATGCCGGGCAGTGGCTCGAAGGTGCCAAAGTCCGCCGGCATGCGATTCATGATCACAACCATACCATCCACCGGCAGCGCGCTCATGCGTGACGATGCACTCTCCAGGGTATAGGGATGTCCATCTACTTTAGTAAGGGTGATGGCATAGCCGTGCTTGTCGGCGGCGGCGGCAAAGCCCTCCATGCGGTCGAGATTGCCGGTACCGGTAATGTTGAACATGGCGACGCCGACGGTCTTGAACTTGCCGCGACGCAGCGAACGGCCGGCAAAGTTTGGGCGATAGCCAAGCTCGCGCATGGCGGCGCGCACGCGCTCCTTGGTCTCGGGGCGCACGCTGGGCGAATCGTGCACGGTGCGCGAGACTGTCTGCTCCGAGACGCCCGCGAGACGCGCCACGTCCTTAACGGAAACCGATTTTTTAACAGCGACCATAGGTCATCTTTCTATGTCAACGATGCCATTAGTGACATCCTACGCAGTCAAATGAAACGTCTTCAAGTATATCCAACGCCTCCCCACCATACGTTTACCACCCAAAACCTACCGTTCACCGACATTTTTGCTTCCCCGAACGGCTTTTGTCGCCCAAATGTTAACGTTGCCATTGTGCAAACACAGAGCCACCGGGCGGCTCAAACGTTTACGCGCAAGGAATCGACGGTTCGCAGGCACAGGAACCATCGGTTCGCGTCTTTTTTTGTGTCGCAAAATGGCAACGTCAACATTTTGGCAAGCAAACGTCAAAAGCTACCATCGTTGCTAACCCACCGACTCTTAGGAGCTTTGCATGGAGCAACTCATCGCCACTATCGAAAAGGGCCAGCCCTTTTTCAACGCGATCGCCCGCAACAAGTACCTCAAGGCGATCCGCGACGGCTTTATCTCCGTCATCCCCATCATCATCTTCTCGTCCATCTTCTGCCTGGTAGCCTCGGTCCCCAACATCTGGGGTTTCTACTGGCCCGATGACATCAACAACGCCCTGTGGAAGTGCTACAACTACTCCATGGGCATCCTGGCTATCGCCTGTGCCGCCACCACGGCCAAGCACTTCGCCGACGCCCAGAACCGCGACCTGCCCAAGAACAACCAGATCAACTTTATCTCGTGCATGTGCGCGGCCATCATCGGCTTCTTGCTCCTTTCGAGCGACACGATCGCCACGGACGCCGCCAGCGGCTTCAACACCACCTACCTTGGTTCCAAGGGCCTGCTGACCGCCTTTATCGCTGCGTTTGTGACCGGCATCATCTACAAGTTCTTCATTAAGCGCAACATCACCGTCAAGATGCCCGAGCAGGTTCCGCCCAACATCTCGCAGACCTTTAAGGACATCATCCCCTTCTCCGTCTGCATCACCGTCTTTTGGGTCTTTGACATCGTCTTCCGCGCTGCCTTTGGCTTCTGCTTTGCCCAGGGCGTCATCCAGGTGTTCCAGCCCCTGTTCACCGCTGCCGACGGCTACATCGGTCTCGCTGTGATCTACGGTGCCATGAGCCTCTTCTGGTTTGTCGGCGTCCACGGTCCCTCGATCGTCGAGCCTGCCATCGCCGCCGCCCTCGTTGCCAACATGACCGACAACCTGGCCGCATTCCAGGCCGGCGAGCACGCTTCCGCTGTCCTGACCCAGGGTGCCCAGTACTTCGTCGTCTGCATGGGCGGCACCGGCGCCACGCTCGTCCTGGTCTTTATGTTCTGCTTCCTGGCCAAGTCCCAGGAGATGCGCGCCGTCGGTAAGGCCGCTATCGTCCCGGTCTGCTTCGCTGTCAACGAGCCGCTGCTGTTCGCCGCACCCATCGTGCTCAACCCCGTCTTCTTTGTCCCGTTTGTCTTTGCCCCGATCGCCAACATCTGGATCCTCAAGGTCTTTATCGACTTCTTGGGCATGAACGGCTTTATGTACACCCTGCCCTGGACCGTCCCCGGCCCCATCGGCACCATCATGGGCCTGGGCTTCCAGCCGCTCGCCTTTGTGATGCTCGCCATCATCCTAGTCATCGACTTTGCCCTGTACTACCCGTTCTTCCGTGCCTATGACGCCCAGAAGTGCGCCGAGGAGGCCGAGATCTCCCAGGAGGAGCTCGCCGCCAAGAACGCCGAGAAGGCCGCCAAGCTCAACGACGCCTTCCAGGGCAAGGCCGATGCCAAGAGCGTTGCCGCCGGCGCCGCTGCCGAGGTCGTAAAGACCGACGCCGCCCCCGCTGCTGCCGCCACCGAGGCTACGGCCGCCAGCGACCTCAACGGCAAGCGTGTACTCGTGCTCTGCCAGGGCGGCGGCACCTCGGGCCTGCTCGCCAACGCGCTGGCCAAGGCCGCCAAGGAGCGCGGCATCGATCTTGAGACCGCTGCCGATGCCTATGGCAACCACGTGGACATGCTCCCCGACTTTGACCTGGTCGTCCTGGCCCCGCAGGCTGCCAGTTACCTGGCCGACCTGCAGAAGGACTGCGAGCGCGTGGGCAACAAGTGCGTCGCCTGCCGCGGTAAGCAGTACATCGAGCTCTCCCAGAACGGCGACAAGTCTCTCGCCTTCGTAAGCGAGCAGCTGTCGAAGTAAGTAACGCTTAGGGCCAGCCGACCATCCAAGGCCGGCTGGCCCTTCGATTTAGACGATTGGATATTTCATCATGTCCGTTAACCCTGCTAGCGTCACCAACCCGCCCGCGCAGTTTCCCGAGGACTTTATCTTTGGCGGCGCCACTGCTGCCTACCAGGTAGAGGGCGAGACCCGCACTCACGGTAAGGGCAAGGTTGCCTGGGACGACTTTCTGGAAGCCCAAGGCCGTTTCTCCCCCGATCCCGCTTCGGACTTCTACAACCAGTACCCTGTCGACTTGGAGCTGTGCGAGGAGTTCGGTATCAACGGCATTCGCCTCTCCATTGCCTGGAGCCGCATCTTCCCCAACGGCACCGGCGAAATCAACCCCGAGGGTGTGCAGTTCTATCACGACCTCTTCGCCGAGTGCCATAAGCACCACGTTGAGCCGTTTGTCACGCTGCATCACTTCGATACGCCGCTGTCCCTCTTTGAGAAGGGCGACTTCCTCAACCGCGAGACCATCGACGCCTTTGTGGACTTTGCCACCTTCTGCTTTAAGGAGTACGCCGACCAGGTGACCTATTGGTTCACCTTTAACGAGATCTGGGCGGACGCCTCCAACACCTACATCGAGGGCACTTTCCCCGGTGGCGTCAAGGCACATCTTGCCGAAGCCTTCCAGTGCGAGCACAACATGATGCTCGCCCACGCCAAGGCCGTGCTGGCCTTCCACAACGGCGGCTTTAAGGGCAAGATCGGGGTCATTCAGTCGCTGGAGTTTAAGTATCCGCTCAACGAGAACGACCCCGCCGACATCAAAGCCGCTAATAACGAGCACGTGTTGCAGAACCAGTTCTTGCTCGACGCCACTTTCCGCGGCGACTACGCGCCTGACACCTTGGAGTGCGCCAACCGCCTGGCTGCCGTCTCGGGCGGCACCATCGAGATTCTGGACGAGGACCTCGAGATTATGCGCGAGGCCGCGCTCTACAACGACTACCTGGGCGTTAACAACTATCAGTGCCGTTTTTTGAAGGCTTACGATGGCGAGAACGACCTGCACCACAACGGTACGGGCGAGAAGGGCACCGGCCGCTGGCGCGTTAAGGGTATTGGCGAGCATGTAAACAAGCCTGGCATCCCCACCACCGACTGGGACTGGATCATCTATCCCGAGGGCCTGTTCGATCTGCTCGTCTACATTAAGCAGCGCTACCCCAACTATAAGCAGATCTTCATTACAGAAAACGGCATGGGCTACAAGGATCCCTACAAAGACGGCTTTGTGGACGACCAGCCGCGCATCGACTACATCGAGCAGCACCTGCGTTGGCTGCTCAAGGCCATGGAGGTGGGCGTCAACGTGGGCGGCTACTTCCTGTGGAGCCTGCAGGACCAGTTCTCCTGGACCAACGGATACAACAAGCGCTATGGCTTCTTCTACGTTGACTTTGAAACCCAGAAGCGCACGCCCAAGGCAAGCGCCTACTGGTATAAGCACGTGGCGCAGACCCGTCGTCTGGACTAGCGGCTTGCGACCAGCGGAATTGCCCCGCCCACACAACCTGTCCCCATTTCTCAGCCGGGGGCGGCACGTCACACAGCGCGCCGCCCCCGGCTTTTTTTGGGCGGACCGTACCGCACGTTTGTCTCAATCTGTAACATCTAGCCAAGTTTTTGGTCCCTAGCTGTTACAAATCGAGACAGACAGAACGCCCGAGCAGAAATATCTCAATCTGTAACATCTAGCTGGTTATTTCACCCTTAACTGTTACAGATCGAGACATATGGAATAGGCGGGGCCGAATTGTCTAAATCTGTAACACTAAAACCGATTTTGGACGTCTGATTGTTACAGATTGAGATGAACGAGCCGAGCACGTCTACGCTCGCAGATCCCGCACGCTCGCACGCTCGACCAACACGCCCGAGACGAGCGTACGGCTTCTGGAGCTCGGGGCTTCCAGACCTGCGACGACCTCGTTAAGCGCACGGATGCCCAGCTCGCGGTGGCGAAACTTCACCGACGTCAGAATCGAGTTGGGAATCGTCTTGTAGAGTTCGTCGTCAAAGCCGATCACGGACACGTCGTCGGGTACGCTGAGCCCTTTGTCACGTAGAGCCATCATCACGCCGTTTGCCATGCAGTCGTTAGCGGCGAGGACCGCCGTGCAATCGGGTTTATCGGCAAGCACAAGGCCCGCGGCATAGCCACTATCCGCATTCCAATCGCCTTGCAGAGGCTCGGGTGGCTCAATGCCACGCGCCTCGAGTGCCGCACGCCAACCTTTCATACGGCACTGGCTCGACAGCGACTCTTTTTTACCAGAAACGAAGTACACGTTCTTGTGACCATGATCCAAGAAGTACTCGCACGCCATGCGCGCGCCGCCCTCTTGGTCGTCACTGACAGTGGAGCAGGTAGGATGCTCCATCGGCGTGATAATCACCGTCTTGAGGTCCTTCGGTGCCTCAAACGTATCGAAATCGTCGACCATCTGGCGCAGATTGAAGATCATGCCATCGACGGGCAACTGTGACATTCTGCGTGCCGCATCGGCAAGGGTCATCTTCTCCCCCACCCGCTTTTTGATCATCGTAAGCGCAAAACCACGCTCTTCGGCGGCATCGGCGATACCGTCAATCATGTCCACGGCGCCGCCCGACAAGTGAAATAGCACCACACCGATGCACCCGTAACGGCCCAACTTGAGTGAACGCGCGGCAAAGTTCGCCCGGAACCCAAGCGCCTCCATGGCCGCATGGACCCTATCGCGCGTCGACTCGCGCACGCTATCGGGCTCGTTGATCACGCGCGACACCGTCTTGAGAGAAACGCCCGCGGCAATCGCCACATCGTTCATCGAGACGTTTTTCTTGTCCATCGTTGCCACTGCTTCTCCACTCGGTTCTCTATCGCTTGTTTTTTGCGTTCTAGCATACACTACCTGCCTGACTGATAAATCAACCATTCACCGGACAATATCGACCGCTCGCCCGTATATCCTTGTTGCTCTTCCAGAAATGTCTTACGTTGTCATTAACGAAATGACAACGTTATCATTTCGCAATGCCTTCCTTAAGCAGGAAGGCTTCCGGGCAGTCCTGACCATCCATCGACGACCAGTTCCATCCACATGCATCGCGCATCAAGTAGCAAAGGAGCTCTATGGACGCCATCGTAAAGATGCTCGAGAAGCATCAACCGTTCTTTGAGAAGATCTCGAGGAACGTCTACCTCCAGGCCATCAAGGACGGATTCCTTGGGTGCATGCCCATCGTCCTTACCTCTTCGATCTTTCTGCTGATCGCCACGCTTCCCGGCGTAGTTGGCATTACGCTGCCCCAGCCGCTCATCGACTGGTGCAACAAGCTGTATAACTTCACCATGGGCGTCATGGGCATCATGGTTGCCGGCACCACCGCCAAGAACTTTACGGCTTCCATGAACCGGCGCATGCCCGCCGGCAAAGTGCTCAACGACGGCTCCACCATGGTGGCCGCCCAGTGCAGCATGCTGCTGCTCGCAGTCACGCAGTTCACCACCAAGCTCAACGGCTCCGAACTTTCGGTCTTCGACTGCACCAGCATGGGCACGCGTGGTCTGTTCTCGGCCTATATCGCCGCGTTCATTACCGTTTGGGTCTATAAGTTCTGTGTCTCGCGCGATCTGACCATTAAGCTGCCCAAGGAGGTCCCGGGCGCCATCGCTCAGAACTTCCGCGACATCATCCCCTTTGGCGGCGCCGTCATCATCTGCGGCATCATCGATGTCGTCGTGCGCAACCTCATGGGCGTTCCGTTCTCCGAGCTGCTTATCAAACTGCTCTCCCCGCTCTTTACCGCTGCAGAAACCTATCCTGGCCTTATCCTTATCCAGGCAGCCACCGCGTTCTTCTGGTTCATCGGCGTCCACGGCCCCTCGATCGTCCAGCCGGGCATCGACCCCATCCGTCTTGCCAACCAGGCCGAGAATCTGCAGGTTCTGCTGGCAGGCGGTCACCCCGCCCACTCCCTCACCTTTAACATGTCGCTCGTGGGTGAGTTCGGCGGCACCGGCGCCACGTTCATCGTGCCGCTTCTGCTGATTCTCTTCATGAAGTCCAAGCAGCTCAAAGCCGTCGGTAAGGCCTCGATTGTTCCTGTTGCCTTCGCCGTCAACGAACCGCTGCTCTTTGGCGCGCCGATGATCCTTAACCCCTACATGCTCATACCCTTTGTTGCCGCCGGCTGCGTCAACGTAAGTGTTGCCAAGTTCTTTATCGATAACGTGGGCATGAACGGCTTCTCCTTCGTGGTGCCTTGGGCCACCCCCGCCCCCATCGGTATCTTCATCACCACGAACTTCCAGCTTATTGCCCTGGTATTTGTCGCGATCATCATCTTGCTGGACGCCGTTATTTACCTGCCGTTCTTAAAGGCATACGATAAGCTGCTCTGCGACCAGGAGGCCGAGCGCGCCGCCGAGCTGGGTCTCGAGTCCGATGGTGCCGCTGCCATCGCCGCCAACGCCTCTGCGCCCGCTGTCGAGCAGACCGCCGCTGCCGTCGAGACGACCGTTGCCAGCGCCGATAGCAAGCCTGTTGCCGACCAGTCCGAGCCCGCCACCGACGCATCCGCTAAGAAGGACGTCGATGGCCTGAAGGTCCTCGTCCTGTGTGCCGGCGCCGGCACCTCTGCCATGCTTGCCAACGCCATCAAGGAAGGTGCTGCGCAGACTGGAGAGAACATCGCTTCCTCCGCAGGCGCCTATGGCCAGCACACTGCCATCATGGATCAGTACGACGTTATCGTGCTTGCCCCGCAGGTCCGTAGCTACTACAACGACATGAAGGCCGACACCGATCGCCTGGGCATTAAGCTGCTCGCTCCGCGCGGCAAGGAATATATCGACCTCACCCGCGACCCCGCCGGCGCCATCAAGTGGCTCCGCGAGAACCTCGACTAGTTCCTCCCTCTGTTGGTGCTCGGATCCCCAGTTCGGGCACCTCTCCCTATTCGTACCCCACAGAAAGGATGACTCATGACCAACCCCATGCAGTTCCCCGACGGTTTTGTGTTTGGCGGCGCCACCGCCGCTTACCAAGTTGAGGGCGAGACCCGCACGCACGGCAAGGGCAAAGTGCCCTGGGACGATTTCCTGGCAGCTCAGGGTCGCTTCTCCCCCGACCCCGCAAGCGATTTCTACAATAAGTATCCAGTCGATATCGACCTGTGCCAGCGCTTTGGCATTAACGGCATTCGTGTCTCCATCGCTTGGAGCCGTATCTTCCCCAACGGCACCGGCGAGATTAACCCCGAGGGCGTCGCTTTCTATCACGAGCTTTTCGCCACCTGCAACAATGCCGGCGTTATTCCCTATGTCACGCTCGATCACTTTGATACGCCCGAAGCCTTTTACCAGAACGGCGGCGAGGGCTTCTTGACGCGCACGACGATCGACGCCTTTGTCGAGTACGCCAAGTTCTGCTTTGCCGAGTTCACCGAGGTCAAGCACTGGTTTACCTTTAACGAGATCCCTGCAACTGCCGAGGGCAGCTTTATCGTTGGCAACTGGCCGCACGGCGAGAAGTATCGCCTGGACAAGGCCTTCCAGCTCATGCACAACATGATGGTGGCCCATGCCAAGGCTGTCGTCGCCTTCCATGAGGGCGGCTTTGAGGGCGAGATCGGCATTGTCCAGAACCTGGAGCCCAAGTATCCCCTCGACCCCAACAGCGCCGCCGACTGCGAGGCAGCTCGCATGGCCGACGTCATCAACAACCGCTGGGTGCTCGACGCCACCTTCCGCGGCCACTATGCAGCCGACACCATGGAGGCTGCGACCAAGCTGGCCCATATCGCCGGCGGCGAGCTCGACGTTCGTGACGAGGACATCGCCGCGCTGACCGCCGCGCTCCCCTACAACGATTGCCTGGGCGTCAACACCTACAAGTGTCAGTTCCTGCGCGCCGCCGAGGGCGAAAACGACATCAACCACAATGGCACCGGCGACAAAGGCTCCTCGCGCTGGTTCCTTAAGGGCGTTGGCGAGGCATGCGTGCGCGAAGGCGTACCCACCACCGATTGGGACTGGATCATCTATCCCGAGGGCCTGTACGACCTGCTGCTGCGTATTAAGAACGATTACCCCAACTACAAGAAGATCTACATCACCGAGAACGGCATGGGCTATAAGGACGACTTCGAGGACGGCTTTATCGACGACGCCCCTCGCATCGACTACATGCGTCAGCATCTCGCATGGATCCTCAAGGCGATTGACGGCGGCGTAAACGTCGACGGCTACTTTGTGTGGTCGCTGCAGGATCAGTTCTCCTGGACCAACGGCTACAACAAGCGCTACGGCCTGTTCTACATCGACTTTGAGACCCAGAAGCGCTATCCCAAGGCGAGCGCGTACTGGTACAAGAACGTCGCGGAGACCGGCCTGCTCATGGCCTAACTTTTGCCGCATACCCCCTGTCGGCCGCATACGAATCCCTCCACGGGTTCGTATGCGGCCTTTTTGTTTTGGCTCGGCCCGAGCAGGCCGTCTGTCTCGATCTGTAACATCTAGCAGGGATTTTCGGTCCCAATTGTTACAGTTTGAGATGAACGGAGGCACCCGGTTCGAAATATCTAGATCTGTAACATTTGACTCGCTTTTGGCCGTCTAGCTGTTACAGATCGAGATAAAGACGATGGCTGGGTAGACAAAATCTCGATCTGTAACACCTAGTCGAGTTTTTGGGTCCTAGCTGTTACAGATCGAGACAAACGGAATAGGCCGGGCCAAAAATCTCAATCTGTAACATCTGGTTGGCGGTTTCACCCCTACCTGTTACAGGTTGAGACAATTTGATAGTGGAGTCCTCATTTGCGCGTCATATCGCGTAGCGCTGACGCGCTGATTCCCCACAATGACAGGAGGCAAAAGTCCTCCCACAGCGTTTGCTGGCAATCCTGCAGCGTTAGCTAGCAAATGACCTGCGTGTGTTCCTCGATGGCGGCGCGATTCTCGGCGGCGATGCCCGGCTCGCACACCACGGCGTCCAAGCTGTCCAGGCGGCAGAAGGTGTAGAAGTCGCGCTTGCCGATCTTGCTTGAATCGGCGATCAAGTAGCGCGAGTCTGCCTTGCTAAAGGCGAGCTGCTGGATACGGCCCTCGTCCATATTGGACGTAGACACATCGCCATCCAGAATGCCGTTGGCGCCGATAAACGCCGCGTCGATGCCCAACGCACGCAGGGTATCCTCGGCCGTTGGTCCCACAAAAGCGGCGGTGCGGCGACGGTACATGCCGCCCACGAGGCACAGGTCGCAGTCTTCGCGCGCCTCAAGCAAGTTAAACACCGAAAGCGAATTGGTCACGATGCGCAGGCGAAACGCCGGCAGCATCGAGGCCATCTGCTCAACCGTGGTGCCCGTACCCAAAAAGATGGTCGAGCCCTCCTCGATGAGCCCAACGGCGCGGCGCGCGATCTGCAGCTTTTCCTCGGCATGCTTGGTACGCTTTTCGCTGTGCGAATACTCGTGGCGCAACATAGCATGTGGACGGCCCTGCGCGCTACGGGCTCCACCGTGCACGCGCTCAATCTCACCTAGGCTCGCAAGCTCCTCAAGATCGCGGCGGATCGTCATATCCGAGACGCCCAGTGCGTCCGAGATCTCCTTGACCGAGACCGTGCCCTGTTCCTCGAGCAGCTGACGAACCTTATCCTGTCGCTCCGCCTTAATCACGATGAATCCTCGCCGTTCTTTGCGCACATATCATTCAAACAGTAACGAACAAATTGTATCAGACTCGTGCGCGTCAAAAATCAACGCCAGCACAGCTCCAATCATCACTTTTTTGAGAAAAATACCCCCTGCTTTAGTGGGGTGTAGTGATAATCTCACCTGTTCGCGCTACAGTTTGTCGGAAATACCTCGATGTTAGGAACCAAATGATCACTTCCGAGCTTTTCGGCACCGCGCCGTGCGGTACCCCCGTTCATCGTTACACCCTCAACGGGCCCGAGATCTGCGTTCGCATTATGGACTATGGCGCCACCGTGCTGGGTATCGATGTGCCCGACATTCCCGGCAACGTGCGCGATGTGGTGCTGGGCTTCGATAAGCTCGAGGATTACTTTGACAACCCCGCCTGCTTTGGCGCGACCATCGGCCCCGTGGCAAACCGCACCGCGGGCGCCACGATCACCATCGACGGCACGGACTGGCATATGCCGGCCAACGAAGGCGTCAACAACCTGCACAGCGATCTTGAGCATGGTCTGCACAAGCGCGTATGGGACGTTGAGCTCGACGAGACTCACAACGCCGTGCGCATGACCACCTCGCTTAAGGATGGCGAGCTGGGCCTGCCCGGCAACCGAATCTTTACGGCTGTGTTTACCGTTACGCGCACCGGAGTCTTCCGCATCGAGTATGGTTGCGAGAGCGACCGCGCCACCTACGTGTCCATGACCAACCACACGTACTTTAACCTTGCCGGCCATAACGCCGGCATGGACTGTGAGCACTTCTTTATCGCCAACGCTGCCCACTACTTGCCCATTAACGAGCAGAACATCCCCACCGGCGAAATCGCTCCGGTCGAGGGAACACCGTTTGACTTTCGCGAGCTGCGCCCCGTCGCACCCGGCATGGAGGCCGACGACCCGCAGATTAAGCAGGCCCGTGGCTACGATCACTGCCTGTGCATCGATGGCTATCAGTACGGCCGCAACCTGCGTCGCGCCCTACATGTCGAGGAGATGTGGACCGGTCGTGAGCTGGACTACTACACCACCGCCCCGGGCGTGCAACTCTACACCGGCAACTGGCTGGGCGACGAGCACGCCAAGGACGATGCCAACTATGGCTGGGGCGCCGGCTTTGCCCTCGAGGCCGAGATGTACCCCGACACGCCGCACCAGCCGCTGTTCCCGCAGGGCATTGTGGGTCCGGGTCACCCCTACAGCAATATGATCGAATACCACTTTATGAGGCACTAGGCCCACAACGCGACATCTCGCACAGCAACGCCCGCCGGCACCACCGCCGACGGGCGCTGCTTCATGCCTAAATCCTTCTTTTCGATGCCACCGAATTGGTGACATAACAAAACTATGCCGAATTACTACGATGAACCCACTATGTCCGACCACGCGCTGGTTTATAAAAAATTAGCAACTCGTCTACCTGCGGTTTTATTCTCTGCAAATTTGGCATGCTCGGCGATAAGCAATTCATCGTAGTAAACCGGCATAGTTTTGGCGGACAGCGCCACACAGATCCCCTACGAAGGCAAAATGATCCGTTTTCCTCCGTCCCCAAGGGATCAGTTGAACAGATTGCCGATGGGGTCGGGGGCGGAACTGGGGAGATAGCGGATTTCTAGTTCTATGCCGAGCTTTTGCAGCTCTCTGAGAACAGCGACGTCTGTGTCGTCTACGGCAACTGCGGGCGTTGCGGGACGCTTGCCCTCCCCTGCCTGCATATGACCAATGCTGATCTTGGTGATCGGCACACCGCCCTTAACCAGCGCGAGCGCATCGGAGGGTGAGGCCACCATGATCAGAATCAATTGGCGAGGCGTTGCGGTATGAATGACGTCGATGGTCCTTTGCACCGAGAAAAACCGCGTCCAAACGCCTTCTGGCGCCGCCACCCTCATGGGTGCCCATTGGCGCGAATCTGCCGCGATCTCATCGTTGACGATTAGGACAAGGTTGGAACCCACGGCTTCGTTCCACAGCTCAACGTCTTGTCCGTAAATGAAACGGTCGTCGATGCGTGCGAGAAGAATCTTGGGTTGAGTCATCGCTGCCCCATTCTGTTTGAGACCCGTAAGAGCAAGACATCGCGTCTCCAATATTAGTGCATTTAAAGTGAGAAAAGCCGTCAGAACACTTGCGCGGATTTGCGATGTCCCGTATCATAGACAGCCGTTGACGCCTCAGTTGCGCCATCACATGGCCGCCAGCGTAGCTCAGTTGGTAGAGCACCGCTCTCGTAAAGCGGGGGTCACCGGTTCGAGCCCGGTCGCTGGCTCCATTGCATTAGTGCAGCTCAGAAGCGTAATTGCTTCTGAGCTTTTTTGTTTTCGCGTCTCTTTCCTCCTTCTCCGAGGAGTGAAAAAGGGGTGAAAAACTTTTTTAACTGTTTTCCATAAATAGTTAGCATCATCCAACGTTCACATTAGATCGAACAACAATCCTGTTACGCATAGCCTAATTCCGCTGAGTATCAGAGAAGAACGTCCGGATTATATGCATCCAGCTTCGCTTCTCCAGTCGCCAGTGACTCCTCCAGCCGGTCAGCATATTCAACAATAGAGCCGTAGAATATGGGAGTAAAATCCGAACTTTTCGATAAAGAGGGGTTCCGCTACGTCAATCCTCTTCTTGGCAACCGCGGCCTCATCCTTTTCATAGTACCCAGTGCCAGGAATCCGCTCGTTTGCCTGCGGCAAGCACTTAAGCTGCCTACACAAGCGCGCCGACCCCTTTGAAAGACCCATAAAGGTGATAGCACCAGAGATTACGCCACCGACGCCCACAACAACCTTGCCAGCGGCATCCCCCACCGTCTGCTTTGTTATCTTGATACCCATGAAGCTCAAGAGCTTCTTCAGGATCGGATACCAACTGGTCTTGGTTAGCGACTGGCGAGCGACCTTTTTCGCGACCGCCTCTTGGGCGTTTTTGGCGATTACGGTTAGCATCGAATTCGCGCTGCCTACACCCATCATCACACCGAGCAACACTGCCATTTCGTAGAGAGTCTCGTCATCAACGTCGTCACATTCTTCAAAAAAGGTCTGCCAGCCATACAGGTATGCCAGTTTCTGCATAATCCTGAATGCGTGCACGTAGTATTACGTAATATCGGCAGGAATGGTGCCCACCATCGCGACACCTCCGGGAAGACCCGCTGCAAAGGAAAAGGCGGTTGACTTCTTTGCCTCATAATCAATTACTTCTCTAGCAATTCTATCGATCAGGCCCACATCGATTCCGGCGGTAACGGGGGTCGTTTCCACGGCAAACTCGCCGACATCTTTATGGACACCCTTCCTCCTCAGCTCCGAGCGGAGGAAATGGGGCCGATCAATTCTCACTCCCTTTAGCCGAGCAACTTTTTTCATAAAGTCAATCAAAAATCTCTGGGCCTCCGCCAACTGCTCATCGCTCTTGTCTTTTAACTCTGCAAAAGCCGAATCAACGAGAACAGCGACCCCAAGGCCCTCGCCCTCGTTTTTCTTTCCAAGCAGCCTGACGTCCATACAGCCTTCCAATCAATGCGCCGCGCGGGCTATCGCGTTCTGCGACAGGCCGGACGCACGGAGCCTGAGGGCCTCCCTGGCCCTTATCCTTCTCGCCATGCTGTACCTCCTTGGTCTCGGCTGCATGGACAGCCGGGGTGACGCATAATTTCTTTCGCAAATTGACAACCGCATAGCGGAACACGGCCCG
>DXMG01000010.1:0-34226 GCA_019414325.1 Collinsella sp.
GAGGCGCTCAAGAGCCTGGGCGTACTCATGTCATCGCTCAGCTGGAACGCGCAGGCTCTTGAGCGCCTCGATCAGCGCGGGGTCCTCGGCAAAGAACGTGGCGTTTTCGATGGTGTGGATGCAGGCGACCTTGCCGTCTTTGAGTGCAGGGCGAATGTCAGCGGCGCTGCGTACGTTGACCATGCGGTCGTGGTTGAGCATTACCTGGCCGCTCATGTGCGCCATGATCTGTGCTTGGAAGCGTGCGGCGTGGGCGGTGGGAATCTCGTCGGGGACAAACGTGGCGAAGCACTGTGCCCACGGCGTGTTGCCGATCTTTGCGAGCGAGATGGCGCAGGCGTTGCCCTCGATGAGGTCGAAATCTTGCGGATGCGTTTCGTCGCCGGGGAAATAACCGTCGGTGCCGGCGGTAAAGCGCAGGTCGAGATCGAGCGTGGCCCAGCCGATTCGGTCGGCAGTGTCGCAGTGTAGGTCAAATACGGGATATGCCATGGTTCCTCCGGTTGCAGCGTTTCTTTGCAAACTGTCTTTGAATTGTATGACTAGGGTATAGTTAGCGCCATATGTTCACGGCGGCCCGCGTTGTGCGCCGCCCTTATTACGGAGGTTACCATGTCCAACCAGGGCAAGAAGGTTAAGACCCATTATCGTGGCACGCTCGACGACGGCACGCAGTTCGATAGCTCCTACGATCGCGGCGAGCCGCTGGAGTTCACCTGCGGTGCCGGTCAGATGATCAAGGGCTTCGACGCCGCCGTTATCGATATGCAGGTGGGCGAGAAGAAGTCCGTACACATTCCTGCGGTCGATGCCTACGGCGAGCACAATCCCGAGATGGTCCTGACCTTCCCGGCCGAGCAGGTTCCCAACATCGAGCAGATCGAGAAGGGTATGAAGCTCTTCCTGTCCACGCCGAGCGGCATGCCTGTCCCCGCCGTCGTCATCGATGTGACGCCCGAGGCCGTGACGCTCGACGCCAACCACGAGCTCGCCGGCAAGGACCTCAACTTTGATATCGAGCTCGTCGAGGTCGAGGACTAGAGTATGCCTGAACGCTTGGTTTCGACGACATGCTTGGGAAATCTCAACGATCCGTCCTATGAACTCCTGCTTCGCCGGAAGTTGGGCGGCGTCTTTGAAGTTGACGAGTTGCTGCTCGATTGGGACCAGGCTGATGCGCGCCTGTTTGTGGGCGTGACGGAGCTGGGGCGCACGGTCGATGTTCGACTGGATACTGCCGACGGCGGTCGTCTTGCCGACGGCGACGTGCTCGCTGTCGACCGCATGGGCGCGGTGCCCGTGGCGGTTGTCGTGCGTCTGCGTAGCGCCGAGGTCTATTTGGTCGAAGTCGACCGCATGGATCCGATTGTGCTCGCGCATGCGTGCTGGGAGATCGGCAACATGCACGCGCCGCTCTTCCGGGGTGATTCGGATGACCATACCGTGCGCATGTATACGCCGGTACAACCGGTTTTGGGCCGCATGTTCCGGGGTATTGAAGGCGTTCGGCTCTCGGTGGTCACACGCGAGCTCGATGCCAGTCGACGCTTTGCATCGAGCGCGGCGGATGTTGTTGTGAGTATGGCTCCAGACTTTACGATCGTAAAGAAGGCGCGCGGTTAGCGTGCGTATGCGTAAGACGGACTTTGAGAGGCAACTATCCAAAGTCCGTCTTGCTGTTGATGAGATGCTTTGGGGGAACATATGGGTCTTGAGGGAATCAAGCTGATCGCCTGTGATTTGGACGGTACGTTGCTGCATCCGGGGGAGCGCGAGCCACGCCCCGAGGCCTTTGAGCTCATTGATGAGCTGCATCGTCGCGGTATCGTGTTTATGCCGGCGAGCGGCCGTCAATACGCGAGCTTGCGCTACCTGTTTGCCCCGGTGGCCGATGAGCTCGCCTATGTGTGCGAAAACGGAGCCCTGGTCATGAGCGAGGGGCGTGCCGTGGTCAAGCGTTCTATGGAGCGTGGCCTGGCCATGGATATCGCGAATGCCGTGGTTGCGTACCCCCATGCCGACGTGACCCTTTCGTGCGAGGGACACCTCTACACCATGAGCAGCAACGATGCGTTTGTTGACCACCTGCGTTATGAGGTCCATTGTGATGTGGCGGTAGTCGACCGTCCCGAAGACATTGACGAGGATGTCATTAAGATTGCCTTCCAGACGCCCGAGGCGGAGCAGCCGGCGGCGCTGGAGTATTTTGTGCGTCGCTTTAGCGATCGGGTTGATGTGATGACGTCGGGAACCGAGTGGACGGACTTTATCGGCTTTGGTTCGGGCAAGGGTTCCGCGCTTGCCGATTACGGTCGTGCCCTGGGAATTTCGCCCGATGAGATGATGGCGTTTGGCGATAACGAAAACGACCGCGACATGCTCAACGTAGTGGGCCATCCTTATCTAATGGAGAGCTGCAATCCCTCTATGCGCGGCATCAACGACCGCGTCCGCTACGCGCGCACGGTCGAAGAAGAACTGCGCCGCCTGCTCGCCGAGTAGATATATGTGGCATGCCTAGGAATCTCTTTTTGCTGCAGAGTGCAGAAAGGTGGATTTTAAGGCATGTCCCAAACATCTACCGGCAGTCGGGGCAGAGACCCTCGAAGATGGTGTAGTGCGACGTGACGTGCCAGCCGATTTGCTCGGACGCCTTGGCGTCGAGCTGGGCATCGAAGGGGAGCGGTACGTCGATGACGCGGCTGCACGAGGTGCAGATGATATGTGCATGCGGCTCGATCGTGCGATCGAAGCGGCTACCGCCCGGCGTCCTGATGGAGAGAATCTCGCCGGCGTCGGCCAAGAGATTGAGATTGCGGTAGACTGTACCGCGGCTGATTTTGTCATCCTGCGCGCGCACGACGTTGTAGATTTCGTCGGCGGTGGGATGGTTATAGCTTTGGCGCACGGCGTCAAGAACCAGCTTTCGCTGTCTGGTATTCCTTCTTTGCACCGTCATGCGCCTCGCCTCTTTTCTATCAACGGTTATAAGTAAATGATACCGTATTTAGCACACAATACTAATAACGAGGACTGAAACCGTCTTCATTGGCAAGTGGGGCTCGGGCCTGGGCGCCTACGAGGCGAAAACGCGTTCCCATGCGCTCGTAGGAGGCATGAAGCGCCTCGAGATGAGATAGGATGTTTGCCGGAGCCCCCTGTATCTCCATCTCGACTGAGCCGTCTTCCATGTTGCGCACCCAGCCGGTGAGTGCGCGTGCCTGCGCGAGGTTGGTGTTGGTAAAGCGAAAGCCAACGCCTTGGACTTGCCCCTCCCAGCGCAGGAAATAGCGCAGGGGAGTATCTTGAGTGGCCTCGTCGCTTGCGAGCGCAGTAAGCCTGCGGCGCAGCTCGAGCTCGACGTTTGATGGTTTTTGAGGCTCTCGACTGCCGCCGGTGACGCTGGAGAAGAACGTATCGAAGAAGCCCATCGCTAGGCCTGCTTGCCTGCATCGGCCGGGAAGGTAATGCCGGCCTGCTGGCGCACGGCATCCATGATGCGCAGCGAGACGAGCGTGACATCGCGGTAGTGGCCAAGCTCGTGGCGTCCCGCCGGGGTCTCCCAAATCTCTTCCTTAACGTTATCGATGTCGCCGATGGCGGTGATAAAGTCGGCGAGCTCGTATTCCATAGTGTTGCTCGATTTGGGCAGGTCGAGCACGCGGCCGTTGTCGCCTTGCTCGCGCGGCGCCTCGGTTGCCGAACCGCGCACGACGTCGCCGCGATAATCGATGCGGACGTTGCGGGGCGTGGACAGATGGTCGATCTGGATAGTGCCACGCTCGCCTTCGATCTGCGAGGGCAGCAGGTCATTCGTTATTTTGGAGTGCGCAAGCTCGACGGAGATACGGCCACCGCCGTAGCTGGCGAGAATGGAACCGCAGCCGTCGATGGGGCCGTGCGTGAGCTGTCGCGTGGTGGGGTCGAGCAGAGTAGCCATGCTCGTAAGGCCGGAGGGCATGCCGAAAATCTCGACCATCGGCTCGACGGTGTAGACGCCGATATCCATGAGGGAGCCCGATGCCATATTGCAGTCGAAGATATTGGTGGCGCGTCCCGCGAGAACCTCGTTGTAGCGCGAAGAATACTTGCCAAAGCGCAATGAGGCGCGGCGGATGGGCGCAATTTCGCCCAGGGCGTCCTCGATGGCGTGGAAGGCGGGATCGTGGAGGGGACGCATGGCCTCGAGGGCTACGACACCCGCCGCCTCGGCTGCGCGAAAGACCTCGAGCGCCTGCGCCTCGGTGGCGCAGAAGGGCTTTTCGACGATAACGTGCTTGCCGCCGGCGATGCAGGCAAGGGCCTGCTCGTAGTGAAGTGCGTTAGGGCTGCCGATGTAGACGGCGTCGACGTCGGCGGCTGCCGCGAGCTCATCGAGTGAAGTAAAGTTTCGCTCGCCGCCGCGCTCGGCGGTAAAGGCAGCACCGCGATCGGCGTCGCGCGAAAGCGTGCCCACAAACGCGGCTTGGTCGTTGGCGTTGACGACCTGGATAAAGTCGTCGGTAATCATGGATGTGCCGATGGTCGCTATACGCAGCATGTATCCCCCTCGTGCCGTTCGGTTTACAGGATGAGTGTAGCGCGAGGGGGCAGGAAATAGCGTGCGAAAACGCCGTTACAGGTCGCTCTCGTTAAAGCCGGTATCGATATCGAGGTTGCTGCCGTCGGCCGCCGTGGTGGCGAGCTCATCGCAGCGCTCATTGAGCTCGTGACCGGCGTGACCCTTAACCCAGATGAACTCAACCTTGTGCTTGCTTTTGGCGGTGAGCAGGCGCTCCCACAGGTCGCGGTTCTTGACGGGCTGCTTGTTGGCAGTTTTCCACCCGCGCTTTTTCCAGCCGTCGATCCAGTGCTTGTTGAAGGCGTTGACGACGTACTGCGAATCGGAATGGACCTCGACCTCGCAGGGGCGGTTGAGTGCCTCGAGCGCCACGATGACCGCCATGAGCTCCATGCGGTTGTTAGTGGTCTTGGCGTAACCGCGCGAAAGCTCGGAGGTGAAGGTCTTGCCGGCGGGGTTGGTGTATTTGAGCACGGCGCCGTAGCCGCCGCGTCCCGGATTTGATCGGGCCGAGCCGTCGGTATAGATGATGACCTTCACATGGTTCCTTTCGTTGAGTGCGTTTCATGTGAGTGACCATTGTAGCGCCATGCCCGCCGGGGGCTAGCAATCTATGATTTCTGCCCCGTCTTCCGACAGTTAGTTGGCATGGATGGTGCGGTTGAGCTCGTCGAGGTATTGCTGCAAGAGGGGAGAGGGCTTGCGCTCGTCGTGCATGATATAGCCTACGTGCATCGTTGGGGCGTCTGCTAACGGGATCGATGCCATGTCCCATTGCATTTCATTGGAGAGGACACCGGTCGACAGAGTGTAACCGTTCGACGTGATAAGTAAGTTAGTAAGTGTTCCGCGGTCCGAGATTCGTATGTTGCGGTCGCAAGGGATATAGCTAAAAGGTTCCTCGGCGTAATAGAAGGAGTTTGAGGTTCCCTGCTCAAAGCTGTAGCGCGTATAGGGCGTGAGGTCGGCAAGGGACAGCTGCGGGCGGCGTGCGAGCGGGTGGCGCTCGCTAACGAAGACGTGGACCGTCGCGTCGAATAGGGGATGGAAGCTTGCGCGGGCATCGGCGAAGGCCTTCTGCAGAACGCGGGCGTTAAAGTCATCCAGATACAGAATGCCGATATCGCTGCGAAACGCACGGACGTCATCGATGATCTGCGATGTGGTGGTCTCGCGCATGATGAACTCGAACTTACTGTCGCGGCAGCGCTCGACGACGTTGACAAAGGCCTCGACCGAAAAGGCGTAGTGCTGGGCGGAAATGGCGAGGCGGGCTTGCGGGGTGCCACCGTCCTCGTAGCGTGCCTCGAGCATGTCGGCCTGCTCTACGACCTGGCGCGCATAGCCCAAAAGCTCGGTGCCGTCGTTGGTGAGCGTGACGCCGCGGCTGGAGCGCGTAAAGATCTCCAGATGGAGCTCTTGTTCTAGGCTTTTGACGGCGTTTGAGATGTTGGACTGAGCGGTATAGAGGCGCTGAGCTGCGGCGTTGATTGAGCCGGACTCTGCCACGGCGATAAGAAAACGAAGCTGCTGGAGTGTCATCGACGCCCGTCCTTTCGATAGCTATCTAAAAAACCGATAACATGTTAGCGCTTTTAAGTGATTGACCGAGCGAAACAATGCTCGTACTATTCAAAACACACAAAGGCGGTAGGTAATTAAGCCGACCACGGAACCGGGATGCGAAAGGAGGCCCGCATATGAATTGCTTACCAAGACGAATGCCGGGCTCCTGCTTGCGCCCGTCGGCGTGATCAGGAGACAGCGACTTATTTCTCTCTTTTTATTTACTTTCGTTTGATCAAGGAGATCATCATGGGCCAGTTCATCAACAACCCCGAGCACACCTTTGGTTTCGATACCCTGCAGCTGCACGTTGGCCAGGAGAGCGCCGATCCTGCATCCGACTCCCGTGCCGTGCCTATCTACCAGACCACGAGCTATGTGTTCCGCAACTCCCAGCACGCCGCCGACCGCTTTGGTCTTGCCGACGCCGGTAACATCTACGGCCGTCTGACCAACTCCACCCAGGGCGTCTTTGAGGACCGTATTGCCGCACTCGAGGGTGGTGTGGCAGGTCTTGCCGTCGCCTCCGGTGCTGCTGCCATCACCTATACCCTGCAGGCTCTTGCCCAAGCCGGTGACCACGTGGTGGCTCAGAAGACCATCTACGGTGGCTCCTACAACCTGCTGGAGCACACGCTTTCCCAGTTTGGTGTCGAGACCACCTTTGTCGACGTCCACAACCTGGACGAGGTCGAGGGTGCCATCAAGGACAACACCACGGTCATCTATCTCGAGACGCTCGGCAACCCCAACTCCGACATCCCCAACATCGACGCCATCTCCGAGATTGCCAAGAAGCATGGCCTGCCGGTTGTTGTCGATAACACCTTCGGCACCCCGTATCTGTTCCGTCCGCTGGAGCATGGCGCCAATATCGTCGTCCACTCCGCGACCAAGTTCATTGGCGGCCACGGTACCTCGCTGGGCGGCGTGATTGTCGATGGCGGCAACTTTGACTGGAAGGCGAGCGGCAAGTATGCGCAGATCGCCGAGCCCAATCCCTCCTACCATGGCGTCTCGTTTGCCGAGGCTGCCGGCCCTGCCGCCTTCGCGACCTATGTCCGCGCCATCCTGCTGCGTGACGAGGGCGCCTGCATTAGCCCGTTTAACGCCTGGATCCTGCTCCAGGGCACCGAGACCCTGTCACTGCGCGTCGACCGCCATGTCGAGAACACCAAGAAGGTCGTTGAGTTCCTGGCTTGTGACAGCCACGTCGCCAAGGTGAACCACCCGAGCCTGCCTGAGCACCCCGACCATGAGCTCTACAAGCAGTATTTCCCCAACGGTGGTGCCTCGATCTTCACCTTCGAGATTAAGGGCGGCCAGGAGGCTGCATGGAAGTTCATCGACCACTTGCAGGTGTTCTCGCTGCTCGCCAACGTGGCCGACGTCAAGTCGCTCGTCGTGCACCCGGCTACGACTACGCACTCCCAGCTCTCTGCCGAGGAGCTCGCCGAGCAGAACATCACGCCCTCCACGATCCGTCTTTCCATCGGTACCGAGAACGCCGAGGATATCATTTGGGACCTGAAGCAGGCCTTTGCCGCACTGGACGAGTAGGGCGACTTGTGCAAGGACCCCTTGCGACTCGATAGGTATAGCTGCATAAAATGCCTGCTCAAGGCGCCTGCGCAAGCAATGGTTGCGCAGGCGCCTTTTTTGCATAGGAAGGGCGCTATTACAGGGTTTTTGACATGCTTTATGCAATCGAGATGTGGAAAACTCCTGTTGAGAGGATGTGAGTTTTACGCAAATGACGTGCACCTTTTGAGAAAAACCGCAGGTCGCGATTTGCTCGGAGTACTATGCAGCGCGATCGAATCACGCGCAGCTCAAACGCAGCAAAAACGCACTACGGAGGTTTCCAGCTACATGAGGATTGATTCACGAAAACCGAAAGCCGCCGCCCTTTCCGCCGCTCTGACCGTGGCACTTTTAGCGGGCGCCGGCGCAACCGATGCCCACGCGGCAACACTGTCCGACACGGTCGGATCCACGCCGTCCGAGGCGACGCTGATGCAGCCCGTCGACTATCGCGGCGACGGCTTTGGCTCCATGCAGGAGTGGAACGCCTCTATGGGGGCCAAGCGCGATTCCCTGGAGGTCCGCGCCCAGATCATCATGAACATGTACGGTGACTATGCCACCGATGACGAGCGCGCTGTACTGCAAGGTTGTATCGATGGTGCGGGCGGTCTTTTGACGATGGAGGAGGTCGACGCCAAATCGACCGAGCTCGATGAGCTGCGCACGACGCTTGAGGATGCCAAGCGTGAGGCGCTCGAGGCTGCGGCCGCCGAAGCCGAGGCCGCTGAGGCCGTTCAGGCTTCGTATTACAACGCCGGCTCCGGCTCGTCTTACGCGCCTGCTGCGTATTACGCGAACGGTTCGGGCCTGACGCGCTCGAGCGGCGTCAATAACTATAACGGTCGTCGTGAGACTTATTACAGCAGCAACGTGTTGTATCACCACCGCACGGGCGAGTGGACCCAGGATTCCGAGGGCTTTTGGCGCGATTCCGATGGCTACTACGTCGTTGCCGCGGGCGATAAAGCCCAAGGCTCCACGTTTACCGGATCCAAGGGCGAGTGCAAGGTCTATGACTCCGGCTGCGCAGCCGGAACCACCGACTACTACACTGGCTGGTAATTTTTCTGCAACACGGATATTTGGCGGATGGGCGTCTTTACCGAGCTTTAGGGCAACGTAAGGACGCCCGTTTTTTGTGCGTGCTTGAGTTAACAGAGCGCTTACCGTGGCAGTACGCCGCGCATATGGGCGCGGGGCACACTAAGTCATGAGAAGCAAGGTCTTTCCCGTGGAGGAAGTGGTCTTATGAACGCTCGAGATATCGCTATTGCCGCCGTCGCACTTGCACTTGGTTGTCTTGGTCCTACGGCCGCGCTTGTCGCGGGCATGCAGGGCTCGTGCGGAGCTGCTCCTGTCGTTGTGGGGGCTCTGATTGCTGTCGCTGCGCTGGGAAGCGCCGGCGTCGTCCTTTGTCGCGATGATGAGGACGAGATCGTGGGGTCTTAAAGTTAGCCTCAACTCTGGTGTTGCCGGAGCATGTTGCGTGTGCCGGATAGCCGTATTTAGAAAAACAAACGCATGGGAACTCACGGCTCAAAGCCAAACCAGTGCGGGGTGTCGCACGAGAGCGTGTGGGTGAGGTCAACCCAGCGATAATCGGTACTTTTGAGCTGGGATGCGAGGTTCCAAAGGTCGAGCGCGGGCATGGGTGGCTCCTTTCATCGGGCTTTTTGCTGATGTTAATGCGGTGCCGTGACAGCTCGATTTCTGCTGCGTTACGATACGTTCTCGATTGCGATTCCACGATGTTTCGGCCGCGTGACCATTGTGTTTCGCCTTGCCGAGCGCTGATGGCGAAGGGAGGGTCCGTGCAATACCGCGTTGACTCCAAAAGTGGTAACCGAATATCTGCTCTGGGCCTGGGCTGTATGAGGTTTCCCGGTGCGCCGGGCCATCCGGATGCGAAGACAGCCGATGCCATCATCTCCCGTGCGGTGGAGCAGGGGATTAATTATCTGGATACCGCGTACCTCTATCCCGGTAATGAGGTGTGCGTGGGCGCCTCACTTGAGCGCTTGGGGCTGCGCGACCGGGTGTTGCTGGCGACTAAGTTGCCGCACGCCTCGTGTGTATGCACGGGGGATTTCGACCGTTTCTTTGATGAGCAGCTGCGTCGGCTGCGGACCGACCGTATCGACTATTACCTTATGCACAACATTACCTCGCCCGCCCAGTGGGAACGTGTGGTGGCGTTGGGCATCGAGGACTGGATCGCGCGTCAAAAGGCGGCGGGGCGCATTCGCCAGATTGGTTTTTCGTATCACGGCAGCGCGGCGGATTTCCTGACGGTGCTTGACGCATATGACTGGGATTTTTGCCAGATCCAGTACAACTATGCCGGCGAGCGTTACCAAGCGGGAACGGCAGGACTCATGGCGGCTGCGGAGCGCGGTCTTGCGGTGTTTGTGATGGAGCCACTGCTGGGCGGTCGTCTAGCGGGCAAACTTCCGCCGCGGGCACGCGCTGTGCTCGATGGCGCCCGTGACCCGCATTTGCGCACTCCGGCCGCCTGGGGGCTTTCGTGGGTGTGGAACCATCCTCAGGTGACGATGCTGCTTTCGGGTATGACCGATACCGCGCAAGTGGATGAGAACGCGGCGTTGGCCGATCGGGCCCTGCCGGATTCGATGACGGCTGCTCAGCTCGATGCCATCGCACGCGTGCTGAGGGAGTTTGAAAAATCGAATCGCGTGCCCTGCACGGGATGCGGCTATTGCATGCCGTGTCCTAAAGGCATCAATATCCCTGGGTGTTTTGCTGCCTACAACGCAAGCTATGCGCACAGCTGGTTTACGGGGCTGTCTCAATACTTTACGGCGAGCGCGGTGCGGACGAACGAGCCCAAGCTGGTGAGCAATTGCGTCAAGTGCGGCAAATGCGCGCGGCATTGCCCACAGCATATCGATATCCCCGGGCGCTTGGACGACGTACGCCGCCGTTTTCAGCCTGGCCCCGTGACGGCGGTGCTTAAGGCCTTCGGCAAAACGCGCCCCTCGTGACCCTTTTATAACTTGCGGTGGAATAGTTCCTGCTTGCGGCAGAATAAGGCATCGACAGGAACTATTTCACCGCAACTGAAGGGGGCTGTCGTGGGCCATCGGGATTCATGTGATGATTTGCGTGAGGTTCGTTGGGGCGTTTTGGGCGCTGGACACATTTCGCATCGATTTGCATCGTCGCTCAAGAAGGTCGACGGGGCACGGCTGGTGGCTGCGGCCGGCCGCACTCCTGCACATGTCGAGGAATTTTGCCGAGCGTTTTCGATTGATGTTGCGCATGGCCATGCCTCGGTCGACGATAACGGCGATGCGGCTTATGATGCGCTGATTGCCGACCCCGATGTCGACGCAATCTACTTGGCTCTTCCGCATGGCATGCATGCGCATTGGGTCTGTCGGGCACTGCGCGCGGGAAAGGCCGTACTGTGCGAAAAGCCGGCCGTTTTGAATGAAGAAGAGGCCCATGCGATCGCCTCCGTTTCCCGTGAGTGCGGTGTGCCGTTTATGGAGGCGATGAAAAATCGGTTTTGTCCGATGCGTACTCGCGTGAAGGGCTTGCTTGCGTCGGGCGAGCTCGGCCGTATCGTTTCGATCGAAAGCGTGCAAAAACTCGATTATGGTGAGTCCCCTTCGAGTTATCTACTCGATCCGTTGCAGGGTGGCTGTCTATATGACATGGGCTGCTATGCAGTCGGGTGGTTTGAGGATCTGCTTGCGGGCGCGTGCGAGGTTTCGTCCCATGAAGTTCGCTGGCGTGACGTATCGGGCGGCCGCGTCGATTGGGCCGACGAGGTCCATATGAGCGTCGGCGGTATACCCATTCATATGGTGTGTGACGGCAAAGCAGCATATGAAAGCCGCTTAACGATTGCCTGCGAGCGGGGTTCGTTGGAAATCGAGCGCCTCCATCGCCCCGAGCTCGCCCATGTGAGGTACTCCGACGGACGAATGCTCGAAATAAATGCCCCGTTTGAGGTCGATGATTTCTACGGCGAAATCCAGCATGCGACCCAGCTCATCCGGGCGGGGAAACTCGAGAGTCCCGTCATGCCCCTTGCCGCCACACAGCGCTGCGCGCGCATTATCGATGCAATCCGTCTAGCCCTCTAGGACTTGGCGCTGACGCGTAGGGGATCATGACGCCGGCGACCGTGGTGCTTGGTGGCCCGCATCTCTGATGCCCCTTTTATAAGTTGCGGTGGAATAGTTCCTGTTTGCGGCAGAATAGGGGCCAAACAGGAACTATTTCACCGCAACTGATGAGGGGGAGCTGGAGATGCTGACGATTGGGTGTCATCTATCCACGACGAAGGGCTATCGGGCGATGGGGGAGACGGCGTTGTCAATTGGCGCCAATACCTTTGCATTCTTTACGCGCAACCCGCGCGGCGGCAAGGCGAAAGACCTTGACATGGATGACGTGGCCGCCCTGCGCGAGCTTATGGAACAGAACGATTTTGGCCCGCTTGTGGCTCATGCCCCGTATACCTATAACCCCTGCTCGGCCAAAGAGCGGGCGCGCGAGTTTGCCTTGGAGGCCATGGCGGAGGACCTGCGGCGCATGGAAGCGCTGCCCGGCAACTACTACAACTTCCACCCCGGCGCGCATGTGGGGCAGGGGACCGATGCCGGCATTCAGATGATCGTCGACACCTTGTGCCAGGTGATGTTTGAGGGGCAGCAGACGACGGTGCTGCTCGAGACCATGGCGGGAAAGGGTACCGAGGTGGGCCGTAGCTTTGAAGAGCTGGCGCGCATCATTGGGGGCGTTGCCGACAAGCGCCCCGAGCTGTCGGTCAAGTTGGGCGTTTGCCTAGACACCTGCCATGCGAATGATGCCGGTTATGACATCGTCCACGATCTTGACGGTGTGCTCGACGAGTTCGATCGCGTGGTGGGTATCGAGCGCCTGCGCGCCGTGCATATCAATGACTCCAAAAACCCCTGCGGCGCCCATAAGGACCGCCACGAGTGTATCGGTAAGGGCTACCTGGGTGGTGAAGAGTTTGGTGGCGGTATGCAGGTTATACAGAATATTGTATCGAATGGCCGCTTGCGCGCATTGCCATTCATCTTGGAGACACCGAACGAACTTGCAGGTTATGCGGCTGAAATCAAACTGTTAAGGTCGTTGCAGCAGTAATGGCTGCCATAAACTGAAGTGCTCCATTCACGTTATGGGTTTGTTTCAATCAGTTTTCTAATTGCAGATTCTTCCAAGCGGGTGCATAATAACCCTCAGTTTTTGCAGACCTCTGAATCAAACGGGGTCACGGAAGGAGACTGATTATGAAGCTCAAGAAGATTGGCGCATTTGCCGCCACGGGCGCCATGGCGCTCGCCCTCGCACTGACGGGCTGCGGCTCGTCCAACGCCACCTCTGGTTCTAATGCCGGTTCCAGCAGCTCTGACGACGCTAAGGTCGAGAAGGTCGACGGCTCCAAGGAGTACGCGCTCGTCAAGGACGGTACGCTGACCGTCGGCACCTCTGCCGAGTACGCTCCGTTTGAGTACAAGGACGACAACGGCGATTATCAGGGCTTTGACCTTGAGCTTATCAAGGCTATCGGCGACAAGCTGGGCCTGGATGTCGAGTACGTCAACAACGACTTCGACACGCTGGTTCCGGGCGTCGCTTCGGGCGCCAAGTATGACGTCTCCATCGCGGCTATCACCGATACGCCCGAGCGTGAGAAGGAAGTCACTTTCTCTGATTCCTACTACATGGACGATCAGGCTATCGTGACCAAGGTCGATAACACCGACATCACGGCCGACAACTACAGCGAGAAGCTCAACAACGCCGACGCCACCATCATCGTCCAGTCCGGTTCGACCGCCGAGGCCTTTGCCCAGGAGAACTTCCCCAAGGCCAAGATCGTCCCCTACAAGGACGCCACCGAGTGCTTCAGCGCCCTGCAGTCCGATAAGGGCGACGCCGTAGTCACCAACCGCTCCGTTGCCAGCCAGCTGACCGCCGAGCAGTTCAACACCTGCCAGACCATCAAGCAGATCAGCACCGGCGAGGAGTACGCCATCGCCATCAACCAGGGCAACACCAAGCTCAAGAACGACATCAACCAGGCCATCAAGGACCTGACCGACGACGGTACCGTTGACGCCCTCATGGCTAAGTACAACATCAAGTAAATAGATGCTTGATTGCGCGTAGGCCCTTTCCGTTTTGCGGAGAGGGCCTTTGCGCTTCTCTCGACGGAGAGCGTTTCCGTCTCGTTTTGCCGGCAACTTCTACGATAGGAGCCACCTTGTCTCGATTGAACGAGGGGGCCATGGGTCGGCGTTTTCCGCTGCCCTCGATGCTCCAAAAACTAGCCTGCGCCCTAGCTGTGGCGCTCGCTTTGTTGTGCGCGGGGACAGCCGCGCCTTCGACCGCCCAGGCGCTCGAGACCGCAAAGATCACCGCGCGTCCCAATACCGGTTCGGGCAGCGCTGTGGTCGGCGGCACTGAGACGCGCATTACCTGGGAGGTTCAGGCCGATGCCGACGAGGAGCTGAGCGGTCTTTCGCTGACGTTTGTCGACGGCACGACGTTTGGTACCGATGACACGCGATTGACGATGCTCTCGGGCGAGGACCTCATGGATCGTACGCCCATGAAGCCCACGTGCAAGGCTGACGGCCAGACGCTCAAGATCGACTTTGGCGAGACGGCGCCTGCCGGCGGCTTTTTCCGTGTCGAGGTTTACGGCGTGACGTTTCCCGTCGAGGGCGGCGATGAGGCCTTTAGCGGAACCTATACGCTTGCCGACGGTTCGACCAAGAAGATTTCCAAGATTCCTTCCGTCGAGATCAAAGGCGTGACGGCCTTTGACAACTTCCTGGCCGATCTTAAGGAACAGCCGTGGGTCGAGGCATGGAACTCCAATATGTTCCTGCGCCTGTTCTTGAACCCGGTCATTTTGGTCCAGAGTCTGCCGATCGTCTTTAAGGGCTTCCTTATGTCGCTCTCGATCGTGCTTGTGGCGTTTCCGCTGGCGATCCCCTTTGGCTTTGCCCTGTCGCTCATGCGCATCTCCAAATCGCGCATCTTGCGCTGCCTTGCCGGCATCTACGTGAATATCATCCGCGGCACGCCGGCATTCCTGCAGATCTATATCGCGTTCTTTGGCCTGCCGCTTGCCGGTGTCAAGGTTGACGACTACGTCTTGGGCGTTATCGTCATGGCCATGAACTCGTCTGCGTACCTGTGCGAGATCTTCCGCGCCGGTATTCAGTCGATCCCCAAGGGTCAAAACGAGGCTGCTCGCTCGCTGGGCATGAATGCCTTCCAGACGCTGCTCTACGTTATGATTCCGCAGACGTTCCGCAATGTCCTGCCTACGCTGACCAGCGAGTTTATCCTGCTCTACAAGGATACGTCGCTGCTCGCCGCCGTGGGCGTGGTCGAGATCGTCATGAACGCCCGCACCATCGTGGCAACGACGGGCTCCATTACGCCGTATGTGGTTGCCGCCCTGTTCTATCTGGTCATTACCCTGCCGCTTGCGCGCTTGGTGAGCGGTCTCGAGGCGAGGCTGCTGGGTACGGCCGAAACCAAAAAGAAGCGTCCCACCAAGAGCGCCGGACAGGTTGTCGCGACGCCCGCCGACCATATCGCTGGTCTGTAAGGAGGTTCTATCATGAGCGAAACCAATAACTCGAACGAGGTCGTCGTCAGCATCAAGAATCTCCAGAAGGCCTTTGGCGATAACGTGGTCCTGCGCGACATCGATCTAGATGTGTGCAAGGGTGAGGTCGTCGTAGTCCTGGGCCCTTCGGGTTCGGGCAAGTCGACGATGCTTCGCTGCATTAACCGTCTTGAGGAGCCCACGAGTGGTTCGATTGTCGTCGAGGGCGTGGATGTGTGCGCCAAGGGCGTTGACCTCAATAAGGTGCGTACGCACTTGGGCATGGTGTTTCAGCAGTTCAACCTGTTCCCGCACCTGTCGGTCAAAAAGAACGTCATGCTTGCGCAGCAAAAGGTGCTCAAGCGCAGCAAGGAAGAGGCCGAGAAGATTGCCATCGAGGAGCTGACCAAGGTCGGCCTGGCCGAGCGCATCGATTTTATGCCGAGTCAGCTTTCGGGCGGTCAGCAGCAGCGCGTGGCCATCGCCCGCGCCCTGTCGATGAATCCGCACGTGATGCTCTTTGACGAGGCCACGTCGGCGCTCGATCCTGAGCTTGTCCGCGATGTATTGGGCGTCATGCGCGATCTTGCGCATGACGGTATGACCATGATCGTGGTGACGCACGAGATGGGCTTTGCCCGCGACGTCGCCGACCGCGTCGTCTTTATGGACGGCGGCGTTATCGTGGAGGATGGCACGCCGAGCGAGGTCTTCGACCATCCTAAGAGCGAGCGCACCAAGGCGTTCTTGGGTAATATCTCGTAGCGGCGCGTCGAAGTTGTCGATATCACAAACGGGGACCGGATAGTATCCGGCCCCCGTTTTTGTTTGGGCATGAGCGACTGTTGTTGTGCGGTGCTCGGCTGTCAGTTGTCTTGCGACTTTCTGACGGCTTCGTTAGGCCAGCTCCGCTCCCAGAGCCTTGCAGGCCGCCTCGCCCTCATCGTCGGGCGCATCGTAGCAAATGACGGAGTCCACGACGTTGACGCCGGCCTCGTCGGCGTCGGCCTTCCAGTTGTCCATCCACTCGCCCTCGGCCCACGAATAGGAGCCAAAGAGGACGACCTTCTTGTCGCCGAGGGTCTCCTTGACCTCGTCCCACATAGGCTGGAACTCGTCATACTCAAGCTCCTCGGAACCCATGGCGGGGCAGCCGAAGGCAATGGCGTCATAGCTGGCGGCCTTGTCTGCGGAGAAGTCGGCGCAAGAGATGACCTCTGCCTCGGCACCCGCAGACGTGGCACCTTCGGCGACGAGGTTTGCCATGGCCTCGGTATTGCCCGTGCCGCTCCAATAGACGACGGCGATCTTGCTCATATGTTTTCCTTTCGGTTGTGCGGTGTGCGGCCGCGTTTTGTATGCTCTATCGGGTTGCCTGGACAAGTTGTCCCAGGGTGTAGCCCTGTTGATAGATGTAGGTAAGGTATTGCGTGCATGCACGATAGGAATCGAAGGTCGTGAGCGCCTGCTCAACGTTTGTGTATACCTTCCATGCGCCAAAGACCTTATAGTTTTCGCCGTGCTGGACGATAAACTGATGGACATCTTCGTAGGGATAGCCCAAAAAATAGCCAATTTCGTGGGGGAACTCGCACATGCATCCCGTATCGCAGTGCCTATTTCGCACGAGTGCGCAGACGCTGCCGTCATAGGCGCTTTCTGCGGCATTGCTGCTTGCCAGCGTGATGCGCGCGGCGAGATGCACCAGGGATGCGGGCAGGTTGTGGACATCGTAACCTTCGGCGGCAAGCGCCATCGTGGCGCGGGGGTCGGAGAGGTATCGCATGAGGTCCGCAGGGCGGTACACATAGATGAGCGCTCCGCAGGGGCGCCAGACCAAAACGCTCATATGGATTCCGAGTGGCTGGAGCTCGCGGTTGCATTGGGCTATGACGGCGAGCAGGCGAGAGCGTCGCTCTTCGATATGGGCGGCGCTGGGTTTTCCGTTTTGGTTGGCGTAAACGCCGGGATAGGTAAAGAGCGAAGCCGGCTTGATACCTGCGAGCGTAGGGGAGCAGTTGCGCACGACAGCCGTTTGGTATGTTGGGATGTCAATGGTTCGAGTCACGATGCTCCTTTCGGGTCCCCAGTTGTTAGCCTAGGAAAACTTATACACGAAAGTAAGCCTTGGTCAACTAAAAAGTTTGAAGAGGGAAACTAATTGACCGAACGGACATGATTTTGGAGTAAGATGGGACACCCCACGGGGGTATCTCTGAAATGGACCGTAAGGAAGGGGAGCGTATGAGCGACTTGCTCAACCCAGCAAATATCATCGTGCTGGGCGTGATTGCTATCGGTATGTTCTTTGGGCTGCGCCGCATTGCGGCGTCGACGCATGGAAAGAGTTGCTGCAGTGATGGCGCGAGCGGCAAGAAAGCCAAGAGGGTTGTGGTGGCAGACACCGACGAGTCCCACTACCCCTATCGTGAGGAGCTGCTTATCGGCGGCATGAGCTGCGATGGCTGCGCTCAGAATGTGGCCAATGCCCTCAATGCGCTGAATGGTGTGTGGGCTACGGTAACGTACGCGGACCACACAGCGCGCGTGCGCTCCAAGCGGCCGATTGATCGCGGTGTCCTTGAGGCGGCAGTGAGGGATGCGGGTTACTACGTCATGACGCTGTAAGCGCCGCCTTGGATGCATTTCCTTGTCTAGGCTCGTCCACGCAGTTCGATGTCTTGAATGTCATCGAAATCGATGGCGATGTCTTTGAGCTTGAGGAGCTTGAAGACGGGGAGTGCCTCGTCGAGAATGCCGGTGCGGCTACGATAGCCGTACGTATCGTAATAGGTGACGCGCACCAGGTCGCCGCGTTTGAGGCCCTCGAGCTTTTCCGAAAGCTCGAGGGCTTTTTCTTCCGTGAGTTCGCATTTTGGCTCGGCGGTGATCTCTTGTTTGCGCACGAGCTCGTAGTATCCCGTGAGGGCGGCAAAGGGCATAAACTGCGCGGCACGGCCGGCGCGGACGGCGCCGTTGGCGGTGAGTTTGGGATCGGCGGAACGGCGTCTTCCCTCGGGGTCCGCCAGGCGCTCAAATGGGGTCGGCGGCCGCATCGGTTGTTGTTGGGGCTTAGGCACGATGTCCTCCTACCTGATCGTTGCGCTCGCGTGCGGTGGCGCCGGCGGTAAAGCTCAATCCTTTGACCAGGGCGTTCTTGCCGTACTTGCCTTTTACGGCCAACACGGCGCGCGCCAGGTCGCGTTCGCGCTCATCGGCCTCGATATCGCTGAACAGATCGACGGTAGCGAATTCCTCGGGCATGAGGTTGCCAAAGCCCAGGTTGATGCGCTTGACCGGTCGTTTGGGGTCGACAGTCTGCGCCCAGAGCTCATCGAAATAGCCCATGATCTTCTTAAACGAATTGGTGCGCTCGGGCAGTTTTCGCGAGGCGTTGGAGTGCGCGAAGAGTGCGGCATAGCCACCACGCGGTTTGCCGCCGTGTTCCCCCACGAAGATGCCATCGATTGCCTGCGCCTCGCGCACCAAGCGACGCCGATCGTCATCGCGCTGGACGGGTTTGGGCGCACGGGGTGCGAGTTCGGGGCCGGCAGTTGCGGCAGGCTCGATGCTTGACGTGCTCGAGCGCAGGTGCCCGCATCCGTCTACATATTGCGCCGTACCGCTGGCGTCGAGCCGGCGTATGTCGGCTCGCTCGCTCGCGTAGCCAACAAAGAGTGAGATGCTGTCGCACACCACGTGCTTATCGACCAAGTCCAGCACGGCGTTGTCGACCATCTCGCGCAAAACGGTGTAAGCCTGCTCGTAGGCATAGCCCTTCGAGAGCACCTGCCCTGTGGTAGTTGAGGTCGCCTGCGGGCGATAGGCTTGGATATCGGCGATGGTTGTCGGCTCGCGCCCGAAGGCGTGGTCGATGAGATACTCGGCATTGACGCCGAGCTCGTCATAGAGCAGGTTTTCGTCGAGCGCGGCGACGCCCATCAGGTCGTAGACGCCGTACTTTTCGAGCCGCGCCGCCACGCCGGGGCCTATGCCCCAGATGTCGGTGATGGGACGATGGGGCCAGATTTCCTTACGAAAGGTCTCGTCGTCGAGTACGCCAATGCGGCTGGCTACGTGCTTGGCGGTGATGTCGAGCGCCACCTTGGCCTGGAATAGGTTGGGGCCGATGCCGACGGTTGCCGTGATGCCGGTGCGCGCGAGGACCTCGTCGCGCAGCATGCAGGCGAACCCTTCGGCATTGGTGTGGTAGAGGTCTAGATAGGGCGTCACGTCGATAAAGCATTCGTCGATTGAATAGACGTGAATGTCTTGCGGGCTCACGTATTCCAGATAGATGCCGTAGATTTTCGCCGACACCTCCATGTAGTGCTGCATGCGCGGTATGGCCTTGATGTAGTCGATGCCGTCAGGAATCTCGAACAGACGGCAGCGGTTGTGTATCCCGAGGTCTTTCATGGCCTGCGTGATGGCGAGGCAGATGGTTGTGCGTCCGCGCGATTCATCGGCAACGACCAGGCACGTGGTGAGTGGGTCGAGCCCGCGGTCGACACACTCGACGCTGGCGTAAAACGTCTTAAGGTCGATGCAGATATAGGTATGCTGCTCGTGCCCCACGCGTCCTCCCATCAAACACATGTTCTTATCGAATACATGTTCGATAATACCCGCTTGCGCGGACATCGTCAAAACCTGCCAAAAAGGGACTGGTTTGTTTTGGTAGGTATGGTCGTGCGGCTGGATCGGGTTTTAACGCAGCTCTAAAGAGCGCGTAACAGCTCGGAAAAGCTCCCTTCGTAGCATGAGCCTAACGATCGATACGGCCTACATGCACGGAAGGGTTGTGGGAATGATGGTCAACTATGGGTTTGGTATGCCGACGCGCCTTGTCGCGGATGGAGACGTGGCTCGCTGGTGCGGACGATTGGTTGCCCACTATGGCGGCACCAAGGCGCTGGTCGTGTTGGGCGGCGACAAGCATACGCGCGATGAACTTGTCTCGGCGGCACTTGGCTCGCTTGATCGAGCCCTACTCGAGCGTGTACTTTTCCGCTGCGGCTCGGTTGAGGGTGCCGGGGGAGACGGGCTGGTTGACGAGGCCGTGGCCCTGGCGACCGACGAGGGCGTGGACTTTGTCCTGGCGATTGGCGATGCCGATACTGCTGGCTTTGCGCGCGAACTCGCGCGTCGCATGGCGGCGCTTGATGACGGTGAGGACGGCTTTGTCCCTTATGGATGCATTGTCTCGGAGGGCAACGTGCCCGCTGCGGTTGGCGCCGGCGAGGTTCCCGTTTTTGCCATCATCGCGCCCGAGCTGCTGGAGGGCATCGGGTCTCCTCTGCGTGAGTTGCTCGGTAGCGTCTGCGCCGCGGCCTAATATTTGGCATAAAGGGATGGGTTATTTTTGGTTGGCAAAGCGTTTGACCTGCCAAAATAAACCTGTCCCTTTTTGGTCGGTTGCCGTTTGGGGGCCGATTGGCAACGCTCGCTGATTATAGTCTTGACCTGCGCTAGAATAGTGGCATCTGAATGTCCGGGCGCATGGAGGCGTGCGCTCGTATGCTGAGGAGGACTCTATGGCAACTGTTGCCGCACCTATCGATGCTACGTCGACTGCCGCTTGGAAGGCGCTCGAGGCTCATCAGGAGAAGCTCGAGGCCGAAGGTATCGACCTCAAGGCCTGGTTCGCCGCCGATGCCGAGCGCGTGAACAAGCTGAGCTTTGACGCCGGTGACCTGCACTTCGATCTGTCCAAGAACCTGGTGACCGATGAGACCGTCAAGCTGCTGTGCGATCTTGCCCGCGAGGTGAAGCTCGAGGAGCGCCGCGACGCCATGTTCTCCGGCGAGCACATCAACACCACCGAGGACCGCGCCGTCCTGCATACCGCGCTGCGCCGTCCGGCGAGCGAGAAAGGCCAGCTCATCGTTGACGGCCAGGACGTCGTCGCCGACGTGCACGAGGTCCTCGATCGCATGTATGCTTTCGCCGAGCGCGTGCGCTCCGGTGAGTGGAAGGGCGTTACCGGCAAGAAGATCGAGCACCTGGTGTCCATCGGCATCGGCGGCTCCGATCTGGGCCCGGTCATGGCTTACGAGGCTCTGCGCCCCTATGCCGACGCCGGTATCGACTGCCGCTACATCTCCAACATCGACCCCAACGACCAGGCCGAGAAGCTCAAGGGTTTGGATCCCGAGACCACGCTCGTGATCATCGTCTCCAAGACCTTCACCACGCTCGAGACCCTCACCAACGCCCGCGAGGTCAAGACCTGGATGCTCGAGCAGCTCAAGGCCCAGGGCGCCATCGACGGCTCCGATGAGCAGAACGCCGAGGCCGTGGCCAAGCACTTCGTTGCCGTCTCCACTGCACTCGACAAGGTCGAGGCCTTCGGTATCGATCCGGCCAACGCCTTCGGTTTCTGGAACTGGGTTGGCGGCCGTTACTCCGTCGATTCCGCCGTGGGTCTGTCGCTGATCGTCGTGCTCGGCCCCGAGCGCTTCCAGCAGTTCCTCGAGGGCTTCCACGCCATCGACGAGTACTTCTGCAACACCCCGCTCGAGAACAACGCCGTCGCGTTGATGGGCCTGCTCAACGTCTGGTACGTCAACTTCTTCGGTTCCAAGAGCCACGCCGTGCTGCCGTACTGCCAGTACCTGCACCGTTTCCCGGCCTACCTGCAGCAGCTCACCATGGAGTCCAACGGCAAGCATGTCCGCTGGGACGGCAGCGCCGTGACCTCCGACACCGGTGAAATCTTCTGGGGCGAGCCCGGCACCAACGGCCAGCATGCCTTCTACCAGCTGCTGCACCAGGGCACCGTGGTGGTTCCGGCCGATTTCATCGCCTTCGCCAACACCGCCAACCCTGCAGCCGACAACGGCCAGGACGTGCACGAGCTGTTCCTGGGCAACTTCCTGGCCCAGACCAAGGCGCTCGCCTTTGGCAAGACGGCCGATGAGGTGCGCGCCGAGGGCACGCCCGAGCAGATCGTCCCGGCTCGCTGCTTTGAGGGCAACCGTCCGACGACCTCGATCTTTGGCGACACGCTGACCCCGTTCGCGCTCGGCGAGCTCATCGCCCTGTACGAGCACATCACGTTTGTCGAGGGTACGGTCTGGGGCATCGACTCCTACGACCAGTGGGGCGTCGAGCTTGGCAAGCAGCTTGCCAAGCAGATCACTCCCGCCTTCCACGACGACGCCGCCAAGGCCGAGCAGGACGCTTCGACCCAGGCGCTCATCGAGTTCTATCGCGCGCACCGCAAGTAGTCTTTGTTGCTGAGATAGGTCATTGCCGAAAGGGGCCTGTATCCGTTGGGATACGGGCCCTTTGCTATTTGGATAGGATGGAATGTATCGGGAGGCGCCTCGACGGGCATCGCAATCGTCGAAGGCGCGCCGTTCATGTTTGGGACAATATGACATTTTTCCCGTTGCAGACAGAGCCGCCGTGGGTGTTCTGTATGATGGCTCAGACAAGGTTGTTCAATGACAGGGAGGCATATATGGCAATCAAAGCCATCGCGATGGATATCGACGGTACGCTCACCAACGACCAGAAAGTGATTAGCTCGCGTACGCGCGAGAAGCTGCTCGCGGCGCAGGAATCGGGCATTAAGCTCATCTTGGCTTCGGGCCGTCCCGCATGGGGGCTGCACGCCTTGGCGCAGGAGCTCGACCTTCAAAACCATGACGGTCTGCTGGTGGCCTTTAACGGCGCGCATGTGGTCGACGCTCAGACCGACGAGGTGCTGTTCGATCAGGCTATGCCTGCCGACGAATTGCATCGCCTGATTGATCACCTGCGTAATTTTGACGTGATCCCTATGATTTCGCTCGGTCGTGATTTGCATGTCGAGGACTCGTACCATTGCATGATCACGCTGCCTGACGACTCGCAGAAGAATATCGTCAAGTATGAGCGCGATGCGTGCGATCTTAAGATTCGCGAGGTCGAGAGCTTGCATGAGGTTGTGGACGCTTATCCCGTGGACAAGCTGCTGACGGCGGGCGATCCGGCCTACCTGCAGGCGCATTACGAGGAGATGTATGCGCCCTTTAAGCAGACGCTTTCGGGCATGTTTACGGCCGACTGGTACTTTGAGTACACGGCGCCCGGTATCGACAAAGCCCGTGCGCTCGAGGGTGCCCTGCCCAAGCTCGGCATCGATGCCAGCGATGTCGTATCGTTTGGCGACGGCCAGAACGACAAGTCCATGATTGAGTGGGCCGGCACGGGTGTAGCCATGGGCAACGCCGTCGATGAGGTTAAGGCTGTGGCCCAGATGGTGACCGCCAATAACAACGAAGATGGTATTGCGGTGGCGCTGGATAAGCTGCTGGGCTAGAATCGCCGATTAATGCATGATTCGGGCGCCTGCTCGCGGGCGTCCTTTTGTTAGGGAGGGTGCCGTGTCCGCATTTCCGTTCGACGCCGTTATCTTTGACATGGACGGCGTCATTGTCGATACCGAGTATTACTACTTGGGCGAGACTGCCGCGTTTGCCAAGGAGCTGGGGCTTAATCTGACTCAAGAGGAGTTGAATGGGCAGGTCGGTACCTCCCATCAGTTCTTCCTGCATATGCTGGTCGATTGGTTTGAGCGCGCCGGTAAGGGGCATTTCACTGGCGAGGAAGCGTTGGCCCGTTGGGACGAGTGGGCGCATAAGCGTCCGCGCGACTATCAGGCTTTGATTAACCCAGGCGCCGTGGATACGATTCGAGAGCTGCCGCGCCGTGGCGTTCGCGTGGCGCTTGCCAGCTCGTCTCCCATGGATAGCATCGAGGAAGTGCTCAACGCATGCGGGCTGTCGGATGCCTTTGAGCATGTGGTGAGTGGCGAGCAGTTTAAGGAGAGCAAGCCCGAGCCCGACATCTACCTGCATGCGCTGGACCTGCTGGGGCTGCCCGCGAATCGCTGCTGCTGCGTCGAGGATTCGGTGCCTGGCATCACTGCCGGCAAACGAGCTGGCCTGACAGTCATTGCCAAGCGCGAGGAACGCTTTGGCTTTAGCCAGGATGCCGCGGACAAGATTATCGACCAGCTGCCGGAGCTGCTCACGCTTTCTTAGGAGTGCGGTAGTTGCGCGTTTTTCGGGTCAGATGAGTAAATACCTGACATTTTGGTGCGGCAGCAAGCATACTTAATGCTAATGCGGGCTTAAGGGCTTGCTGAATGCCCTTGGGCCCGCTTTAGACTTAATTGTGCTGGGAGAGGGTATATGCCACCGACTGAAGGGCTAACTGACGGTAAAGCAGCGATACCGCTGTACCAACAGGTTATCGATATCATTAAAAACGAAATCAACTCCGGTGCCTACAAGGCGGGCGCGCGGATACCCAACGAATTCGAATTGGCTGAGAGCTATAAAGTTGGCCGCGTTACCGTGCGACGCGCTATTGAGGAGCTCGTCCAGCAGGGCTATCTAACGAAGCGGCAGGGGAAAGGCACGTTTGTCAATGCCCCCAAGCTTAAGCGCAAGATTCGCCAGAAGGATGACGTCCAGAGTTTTTCGGACGCATGCCGCGTTAACGGAATGGAGCCGGGGGCGTGCGTCATTTCGAGAAAGATACTGCCGGCGGATTCCACCGAAGCGCAGTTCTTTGGTGTTCCCGTTGGAACTGATTTGATTTGCGTTGAGCGTGTGCGTACTGCCGATGGAGTCCCCGTCATGCTCGAGAACAATATATACGTTTACGAGGACAACGCTTATCTATCAACGGCACCTCTATCTAACCAATCCATTTTTGAGTTCGTGCGTAACCGGACGGGCCGTACGCCCGCGTTTACCGACCCGTGCACACTCGAGATCGCGTGCGCGTCGCCTGAGGTCGCTCGGCTGTTGGCAGTTCCCGTTGGCGAACCCTTGTTTTATATGGAAGCCTTCTTTTTCGATGAGCAGCGGCGGCCGTTTATCATCGGTCGTCAGCGGATCGTTGGGTCTCGCTACGTCTTTGACATCTAGGACATTGCGAATGGAGACGCCCGGTTGATCATCTCACCGGGCGTCTCCATACCGTTCACGGCGCGAACGCAACCGTTCAACCGCGTCGCGGCAATCAGTTTGAAATTATCTTGATGATGGGAAAAACTGCTGGTAATCTATGGGACGTCATAGAACGTTTGCATTGTGCAAACGTTGAAGCGAGATGCGATGCAGTCTCGAGTTCTTTGGAGGTATCTATGTCAGATACGAAGGCGAAGAAGACAAACAGACGTTTTAAGTTCAAATTACCGCATGTCTATACGATCATGTTCTTGCTGATCGTTGTCTTTGCGGTCCTGACTTGGATCGTTCCCTCTGGTCAGTATCAGCGCAAGACGATTTCGACAGCGGCGGGCGAGCGTGAAGTCGCCGTTGCTGGAACCTATGAACAGGTCGATAAGAACTACACCGATTCCGAGACCGGCGAGACCATCAATCTGGGCCAGGATATCTTCGCGGTCCTGCAAGCGCCCACCAAGGGTATCCAAGAGGCTGCCGACGTCGTTGCGTTCGTCTTATTGATTGGCGGATCGTTCGCAATCATCACCAAGACCAACGCTTTGAATGCCGGCATGAGCCGTGTGATTAAAAAGCTCAAGAACAAGGACATCCTCATCATTCCCATCACGATGACGTTGCTGTCCATTTGCGGCACTACGTTTGGTATGTCTGAGGAAGCCCTGCCGTTCTATGCCATCTTCATTCCCATCATGATGGGTATCGGTTATGACTCGATGACGGCATTCATCATCTGCTTCCTTGGTCCTAACTTGGGATATTGTGCTTCGACCATCGACCCGTTTAATGTTTTGATCGCCCAAGGCATCATTGGCATCGAGGGTAATCCGCAACTGTGGCTGCGTGCCGTTTCTTGGGTCATCTTCACTGCCGTCGGTATCGCATGGGCCATGCGCTACGCCATGCGTGTAAAGAAAAATCCCGAGTCGTCCATTACGTACGAGGACGATAAGCTCAAGCGTGTTGAGTTTTCTGTGACCGATGCCTCCATCGAGGAAGAGTTCACTATCCGTCAGAAGCTCGTGCTTATCGATTTTGCTTGCGGTATGGGCATTATCGTCTGGGGTCTTGTTACCCAGGGCTGGTACATGAATGAGATTTCCGCCGTGTTCCTTGGCATGGGCTTGCTTGCCGGTATCCTGGGCGGTCTTGACCAGCAGACGATCGCAGAGGAGTTCGTTAAGGGTCTTGCCGACTTTGCGTACGCTGCCATCGTTATCGGTATCGCTCGCGGTATTCTGGTCATCGCCGAGGGCGGCATGATCATCGACACCATCCTCCAGGCGCTCGCTACTGCGCTTGCCGGTGCACCCGCCGCCGTCTACACCACGTTTATGTATATCGTCCTTGGCCTGCTCTCTTTGCTGGTTCCCTCGAGCTCTGGACTTGCGGCGCTCACCATGCCCGTCATGGGTCCGCTGACCGAGCTTATGGGCCTCAATCCCGAGGCGGCCGTCACCGCGCTCCAGTTTGCCAACCAGACCATCAACACCATCAGCCCCGTGGCGGGCATGACGGTCGCCGGTCTTGCCGTGGCTAGGATTTCGTTTGGCCAATGGTGGAAGACCATTTGGAAGTTCTTCATTTTCATGGTCGTCTTTGGCCTGATCGTAACGGCAATCTCTGGCATGCTTCCGGTGTAGGTGGTTGTGATGTCTGATCGTTTGACGGTCCTGACGTCTAAGAGCGTCTTTACCGGTACGGGGGACCTGCCGTTTGAAGGTTTCGTAGCGGTCCGTGGCAATCGAATTGAGGCTGTTGGCACCAAGTGTGAGGTAGCTTCGTATTTGACCCAGGCGGACGAGGTAGTTGACCTGGGCGACCGCACTGTCATGCCTGGCCTGATCGATGTGCATACCTTCTATACAGGTTGGGCGCTGCGGACGTTGGGGTCTGATCTATCCGGCATCGCTGATGCCAAAGAGGCCGTGTCGCTCTTGCGTGCATGGAAAGAAGGTCATCCGGATTGCGCGGCGGCTTTTGGCCACAACCTACCCGAAACGTTGGCATCGGATGCCGAGAACGCAAATACAGCAGCTGTGTTTGACGAGTGTTTTGGCGATATCCCTGTCGTCTGCTTTACGCCGGGCGCGGAGACCTGCGTTCTCAATGCTGCCGCCAGTGCGCGATATGGCTTTACACCCCAGGCGTGCTATGCCGAGAAGATCTGGCGCATGATGAGCGATTTCCTCGCGCTGCCCGAGGTGCGTGCCGGGTATTCGGACTACATGAGCATGCTTAACGAGCGCGGCGTTACCGCCATCAAGGAAATGGCGTTTGATGACTACTACGGCTTTGCCGACGAAATGGCTCGCCGTGAGGAATCTGGTGAGCTGACGGTTCGCGTCTCTATGATGTCGCAGCCGGTGGGCGCCGGTGCAAATCTGGCATATGCCCGCGAGGCGCGAGAGCGCTTCCGGGGACCGTTCGTTCGTTTTTCTGGCTTCAACCGTATGACCGATCGCGGCGTATGGGTGGGGCTTGCCGAGATGATTGACCCCTATGAGGACACGGCCGATGCGGGCGCTGCCGGCAAGACGGTCGTCGAGGAGCCAGAGTGGGATCTGATTGAGAACGAGCTGCGTGCAATTGATGCTGAGGGCTTCCGATACTCCTTGCATTGCCAGGGCGATGGCGCCGTTCGCCGCACCGTGGCGCTCTATGCCTCGCTGCCTCGAGACGAGCATGGACGGATGCTTCGCCGCCATGCGATTACCGATCTCGAGAACTCTGACCCGACCGATCTTGTCGAGTTTGGCAAGTTAGGTGGAATTTGCGAGGTCTATCCGCAGATTCTGACGCTGGACCGGCGCGAGGATTGCCTGTCGATGATGCGTCGACAAATTGGCGAGACGCGACTTTTGCACAGCTGGAATCGCCGCGGCATGGAAGATTCCGGATGCACAGTGTGCTGTGGAACGGATTTGCCACTGCTGATTCCGAGCCTGGGCGAGTCAATATACAGCGCGTGCGGTGGATTCTTCGCCGACGGACTGCCCGTGAATGAGGTCAACACGCTGACGCTTGTCGAGCTCTTGCGCGCTTGGACTGCCGGGGGCGCGTACGATCTGATGCGCGAAGACGAGCTGGGTACGCTTGAGGTTGGCAAGCTTGCCGATATCTGCGTGCTCGATCGGGATGTGTTCGACCTCGATTATCGCGACGCACGCGATCTTGCGGTTGATATGACGATGTCGGACGGACAAATCGTGTTCGATCGAAATAAGGAGGCATAAGATGTCTGAATCCAAACCGACGCTGCGTCGCGAGCAGATTGCGGGCATGAATATCCACTACATCATGTGGTCGCTCGATTACTTCCTTGATGTGCAGCAGCGCTTGGGCTTTGAGTCTATTGAGCTGTGGTGTGCAGAGCCGCATGTGACGCTCGACCATACGGGCTACTTTGAGGCTGAGGTCCTGGCGAAAAAGGCTGCAGACCGTGGGCTTAGGTATCGTACTCTGTGCCCCGAGAATGTTGTCTATCCTTGGCAGTACTGCGCACGCAAGCCGCTGCATGAACAGCGCAGCCTGGCGTACTTTAAACACGGCATTGAGCTTGCCGAGGTACTTGGGTGCGACCGTATGTCCATCAACTCGGGCTGGGGCGACTGGGACGAGGACCGCGAGGAAGCCTGGAAGCGCAGCCGCGAGCACTTGTCCATTCTGGCGGAGTATGCCGGCGAGCACGGTCTGGTGCTTACGATGGAAAGCCTGCGTCCCGAGGAGAGCAACCTCGTGACGACGGTTTCCGATGCGAAGCGCATGATTGACGAGGTCGCGAGCCCGTACTTACAGCCCATGGTTGATACAACCGCGATGGGCGTCGCAGGCGAGACGCTCGAGGACTGGTTTGCCGCCTTTGGCGATGGGGCAATTCACGAGATGCACTTTATCGACGGTGACCCGTATGGCCATCTGGTGTGGGGCGATGGCAAGCACGATATGGACGCCTTCGTCGCCACGCTCAACGCCCATGGTTTCGACGGCATGCTGGGCCAGGAAATCACGGACGGTCGTTACTACGATGACCCGGCGGCCGCAGATGCCAAGAACATGGCCGCATTCGAGAAATATCTGATTGACTAAAACAACCATCGGCCACGCAACCAACGTCATTGATTGCGGGCCAAACAAGAAAGGAACTGGATATGAACGCACACGATCTGATTAAAGAGGCAATTGCCGAGAAGGGCAAGTTCGACAGCGTCTACTGGATTGCTTGCGGTGGCTCCATGATCGATTTGATCCCGGCTCATGAGCTTCTGCAGCGCGAGGCTACCACCTTCACTTCGTATATCTATACCGCGCGTGAATTCGACATTATGCGTCCGCGTCGTCTGGGCGAGAAGTCCCTGGTCATCGCTTGCAGCCACAGCGGCAATACCCCCGAGGTCGTCGAGGGCTGCGAGATTGCCCTTGCTGCCGGCGCTACGGTGATCGCCCAGACCGACAACGCTGGATCCAAGATTGACTCCGGCAAGTGGACCACGTGGGTCTACCCATGGGGCGAGGGCGTGCCGCAGGCCGAGGTCCCCGCTGGCATTTCGCTGTCGCTTGCGGCAGAGCTGCTCGATCAGCAGGAGGGCTACGCCGATCTTGCCGATATGTATGCCGGTATCGCCGAGATGGATAAGATTCTTCCCCCGGCACGCGAGAAGGTAAATGCCGAGCTGGGCGATCGCTTTGCCAAGCTTTGCCAGGAGCACGAGTTCTTCTATATTCTGGGCAGCGGTCCCAACTTTAGCCAGACCTACGGTTTCGCTATCTGCTCTCTTATGGAGATGCAGTGGCAGCACTGCAGCTACATTCACTCTGCCGAGTACTTCCATGGCCCCTTCGAGGCTACTCAGGATGGCGTTTTTTACTTCCTGCAGATGGGCTCCAGCGAGTGCAGTGCTATGGACGAGCGCGCCCTGGCGTTCCTTAAGACGCATACCGATACGCTGATGGTGCTCGATGCCAAGGAGTACGGTATGGAAGCCGTGCCGGCGAGCGTCCGTGCTTATCTGGACCCGGTGCTGTTCTACGCCATGAACTGCGAGCTGCGTGCCGCACGCGGCAAGGTGTTTGATCACGATCCCGATTTCCGTCGCTACATGGGCGTCGTCGAGTACTAGAAGGATAAATACCATGGCATTTAACGTTAACGCGCTCGGATTTGGCGACAACGTCGTCGATCGCTACGAGCATATCCACACCATGTATCCTGGCGGCAACGCGGTGAACTTCGCCGTTTATGCCAAGAAATGCGGTGCCGCACGCTCCGCATACATGGGCATTTTTGGCAATGACGCCGCTGCCGAGCATGTCATTGCAAGCCTCGAGGATGAGGGTATCGAGCTTGACAAGTGTGAGCAGATGATTGGCGAGAACGGAGCGGCTCGCGTGACCGTCGTTGACGGTGACCGTGTCTTCCTTGGCTCCAACGAGGGCGGTATCCGTGGCGATGCGCGCTATGTCCTCGATCGCTTTGACCTTTCGTACATGAAGCAGTTCGATGTGGTTCATTCGGGCAACTATTGCTTTACCGAGCGCGAGCTGCCCAAGCTGAAGGCTGCGGGCGTCACGGTCTCTTTTGACTTTTCGGACGACTCCACCGACGAGTACTACGAGCAGATTGCACCCTACGTCGATTTTGCCTTCTTTAGTGCGGCGGATGCCGCGAGTGAGGACGAGATTCGCGAGCGTCTGGCATGGGTGAAGGGCCTGGGTCCGCGTTTTGTGTCGGCTACGGCGGGTGCCGAGGGCTGCATTGCTTACGACGGCGAGCGTTATTACCGCCAGCTGGCTAAACCGGTAACGGACATGAAGGACACCATGGGAGCGGGCGACTCGTTCCTCACTTCGTTTTTGATGTGCTATCTCGATTCCGCCAAGCGTGGTGAGGATGGCGCCGAGGCCATCGAGCGCGCGCTCGACTTTGCTGCCGGGTTTGCCTCGACCGTGTGCGGCATGGAAGGTTCTTGGGGCCACGGAGCACCAATCGTCGAATAGCTTAAGAAAGCGTACGGCGGTCTGGCTATGAGGCTTTGGACAGCCGATGCAAAACAATAAGCGAAACGCGAAAAGGGGGCTCGCCATGTGGTGGGTCCCCTTTTGAACATTGGAGAAGACCATGGGTATTAAAGCGTGCGCAGCTGGTTTTTGCTGTGCGGACGTCTATCAAAACATCGGCGTGTTCTATCCGACTGGTAATGGCATTGACTGGGGTATCCATCTTGCACGAATGGGCGTTTCGGTATCCGCCGTGTCGGTTGTCGGCAAGGACGAGTACGGAGACAAGATGAGGGAGGCGCTGGCCGCTGAGGGGTTCGATATCTCACATCTGCGGGTGGAGGATGGCGACACCTCGGTGATGCTCATGGCGTTGAAAGACGGCGTCGATCGCGTACATCTCGAGGCAATCGATGGCGTAATGGAGGCATATCGACCGAATGAAGATGACCGGGCGTTTATCCTAGAACATGACATCATTCACACCGACCTGTTTGGCAATTGTTTGGACCTCCTGCCCGAATGGCATGATGCGGGCAAGACGGTGGTTATGGACTTCTCGGTGTTCAGCCAGGATCCCGAATATGCCTGCGAGAACCATTTTCCCTACGTTGACTATGCGTTCATGTCGTTTGAAGAGGACACTCCGGAGCTGCGTGATTGGGTACGTCACGTACAGGAGCTGGGACCGCGGGTGGCAGTTGCCACGCTTGGTGAGAAGGGAAGCATTGCCTATGACGGTGAGCGCTTCTATGAGTGCGGGATCGTGCCGGCGGAGAAGGTCGTTAACACCGTGGGTGCCGGCGACTCGTATATTGCCGGGTTTACCAAGGGCGTGATCGATGGCCTTGATATTCCGGCGTGTATGAAGGCGGGCGCTGAACTGTCGTCCCGAGTGATTGGTTCGTTTGAGCCGTACTAGGGCCAAATGCCTGGAAAGGAGTACGAAATGGTTATCGACATGTTGGTCCATCCTATGCTCTATGGCGAGATCTGTACGCCGGGTGATGAGCCTGATGGATTCGGTTTTTGGTCACGAGAATTTGGTATGGGGCATATGGGCCCCATGGATTGGGATGAGCTTCAAGTCGAGATGGACGTCTGCGACGTGCGGAAGAGCGTGCTCATGCCGCTCGATGTAACCACGGCATGCGGAGGACACTTTGGCACCAATGACCAGATTGCCATGCTGGTTGCCGCGCACCCCGATCGTCTGTGGGGATTTGCGAGCGTAGATCCGCAGGTGAGCGGTGCCGCAGACGAATTGGAGCGCGCCTTTACCGAGTTGGGGGCAAAGGGGCTTTGCCTGCATCCGGCAAAGCAGGGTTTTGCCCCCGATGATGCTGTGGCCGAGCCGCTTTACGAGCTGTGCGAGCGCTATAACAAGCCGGTGGTTTTCCATGCCGGTATGTCTTGGGAGCCGGGCGCAGAGCTCTCGCGCAGTAACCCGCTTGCATTTGAGCACACAATCGCAACGCATCCAAATGTGCGCTTTAGTTTGACCCACTTTGGCTGGCCCTGGGTGCGCGAGACCGTGGCGATGCTGCTCAAGTATCCCAACTGCTACACGGACACCTCTATCACTTACATCGATTCGCCCGAGGAGATGATGCAGCGCCTTTTCACGGTCGATATGGGGCCGCTGTGGTATGAGCGCGCGCTATCGCATCAAGTGATGTTCGCCAGCAATACGCCGCGTTTCCGTGCATTCAAACTCAAGCGGGCGCTCGATACCGTGCTCATGCGCGATGATGCGCGAGAAAGGCTCTACTGGGGTAATGCCCTGCGTTTTCTTGAAGGGGATGAGTAAACATGGTGACGCTCGAGACATTGAGCTATCTATCGACTGCTCCGGACCAGTTCATCGATATTACCGAAGATGTGCACGCTGCCATCGAACGCAGCTCGGTGACCAATGGCTTGGCAGCGATTATTTTGTCGCATACGACCTGTGGAATCGTGGTAAACGAGGGACTGCCCTGCGTGGAGACGGATCTTATGGAGACGCTTGATCGCATCGCCCCACTCGATGCCCCCTATGCGCATGCACACTTCCTGCCGAGCTATGGAGCCACCGGTAACAACTCCTGTGGGCATATCAAGAGCATGATTTGTGGAAACAGTTGCTTCTTTCCCGTCCAAGATGGCCACATCGTGTGCGGAGGTGCCCAGAACATCTATCTTGCGGAGTTTGACGGTCCGCAGAAGCGAAAAGTGTACGTCGAGGTGCTGGGGGAGTAACGTCCCTGCAATGACCCTAAGAAGGAGCACGTTATGTCGTTTCTAACCTCGATGTTCAAGACCGAAAAGCCGGTTATTGGAATGCTGCACCTGCGTCCTCTGCCGGGCGATCCACTGTATTACCCGGGCGGAAGCGTGTCGCAGGTCGTGGAAGCCGCCAAGCGCGATCTCGAGGCGTTGCAGCAGGGCGGTGTCGATGGCATTTTGATTACCAATGAGCTCTCGATGCCCTATGAGCAGCATGTTTCTCCCTCAACCCTTGCGTCGATGGGCTATGTAATCGGGGCTCTATCCCATGATTTGTCGACTCCTTGGGGAGCTGAAGCTATTTACGATGGTGATGCCACAATCGAGCTGTGCGCTGCCGTCGACGCGCAGTTCACGCGTTGCAATTTTTGCGGTGCCTGGGCCGGTGATCTCGGGCTGATTAACCGAGATTTCGCTCACACCATGCGTCGCAAGGCGGCGCTGCGCCTGGACGACCTCAAGCTTTTTCACTTCATCACGAGCGAGGGGGAGGTTTATCTCAACGACCGCACGACTGCGGACATTGCCGATTCACTTCTCTTTAATTGCCTACCGGATGCTATGGTCATCGGCGGTTCGGCTGCCGGTCGTGGCGCTTCGGGCGAGCTTGCCGATGAGGTCCGTGAGCGTGTTGGCGAAGTGCCTGTGG
>DXMG01000010.1:34236-43065 GCA_019414325.1 Collinsella sp.
GTGGTATGTGGCACCGGTTGTCGCGAAAATACCGTGGCTGACGTATTTGCTCACTACGATGGCGCGTTTGTCGGCACCTGCTTAAAGCGCGACGGAAAGCTGGATGCCCCGGTTGATGTTGAGCGGGTAGCTCGTTTTATGGCTGCCGCTCGTACGGCGCGAGGGGAGTAGGCACCTATGGCGCTCTATCTGGGTATTGATATTGGGACAAGCGCCTCTAAAGGCGTTTTAATCGATGATCGATGCAACATCGTTTGCCAAGCCTCTTGTGGACATGAGACGGACAACCCGTGTGACGGATGGTACCAGCATGATGCCGAGGCCGTTTGGTGGGGCGATTTTTGCCGCTTGTCGCGCGAGCTGGTGGCGCGATCGGGGGTTAACGCGGCACAGATCGGATGCGTGGGCCTTTCCGCATTGGGCTGCGACTGTGTGCCGGTCGATACCGAGTGCAACGCGCTGGCGCCCGCGATTTTGTATGGAGTCGATGCACGTTCGAAACCGCAGATTGACGAGCTTCTTTCCGAATATGGGTCAGATCGCGCACGCGAGCTTTTCGGGCACGATCCCTGTTCGTCAGATATTGCTCCCAAGATCTTGTGGTTTAAGGAGAATATGCCCGAGGTGCACGAACGTGCCGCGAAGTTCCTGACGGCGTCATCGTTTCTGTGCGCAAAGTTGACGGGGCGTTTTACGGTGGACCGTTATTTGGCGGAGGATTTTCTTCCCCTATACGACCGCTTCACTTGGAAGGTTGATGCTCGGGAATGTGCTCGTTTCTGCCGGCCTGACCAGATGGCGGAGGTAATGTCGGCTACCGATATTGCCGGGGTGATTACTCAGCGTGCGGCTGAGGCGACGGGGCTCGCGGCAGGGACACCTGTCTTAGTGGGAACGGGCGACTCTGGTGCCGAGGCCATTTCGACGGGTGTATTTCGTCCCGGCGATATGATGGTTCAGTTGGGGAGTACGGCGTATTTCATCTATCTAGCTGATCATATGGTCGATGATGCCCGCCTGTGGCCAGGGACGTTTATCATTCCCGGAACTTACGGGATCTGCGCGGGGACCAATACGGCGGGTGCGCTCACATCGTGGCTGCGCCAAGAGCTGTATCGCGACGCCGTGGAGGCCGAGGGCCACGGTGGCCCCGATGCATATTCGGTTATGGCGCATGATGCCGCCGGTGTGGCGCCGGGTGCCGATGGGCTCCTGTGTCTGCCGTACTTTGCGGGGGAGCGCACTCCGCTCAACGATCCCGAGGCGCGTGGCGTCTTCTTTGGCCTGACCGGAAGGCATACGCGAGCCCATATGGTTCGTGCCGCCTTGGAAGGCGTCGCGTATACCGTTGCATCCCATGTCGACATTATCGAGCGAGAACATGGACTGCCAATTGGGCGCATCATGCTTGTCGGAGGTGGAACCAAGAATCCAGTTTGGATGCAGGCTATCGCCGACGTATGTGGGCGCGAGGTCTCGGTTGCCAAGGTTACGGTGGGCGCATGCTTCGGTGATGCCATCATGGCAGCTCTCGCAGGTGGCGCCTATGCATCATGGGATGAGCTCGCCCAAGTCCTTGGCGTTGCGCAAACAATCGTGCCTGATATGACTGCCCACGAGTTATATGCGTCGCGCCGTCATATCTTTGACGAATTGTATGCACGCAACCGTGATCTCATGCACGAATTGGTGTAATGCTGCCGAATTGTACTGTCTTCCAAAATAGGGACTGCGTTGTGCGATTTGCATGCCCCTTGGCATTTTTGCCCACAGGAGTTAGCGAAGGTCAAAAACAGAGTGCGCATTTGCTAAAACTGCCGACTCGATGCGCTTTGCGTCACAGTTTTTGAGTGAGGCGATGCGCATCGAGGTCCTTGCGAGCGATCTGATGAGCGACTGCGCGCTTGTTTCTGTGTTTGGTTCGGCTGGCGCATCGGTCTCGAGCAGTAGACGGTCGAGTGGAATCTGCCGGGCATATTCGCGACCGCGCTTGGTGGCGAGCATACGCTCGTTCACGGAAAAATAGCAGTTTGCGTTTCGCGCGCGGGCGAGTTCGTTCGAAGTGCCGCTAAACCAGTGGAAGATGATAGCGGGGGAGTCGGGGTTTGGGATGAGTAGTCCATGCGATTCGAGGACGTCCAGTACGGCTCCTGCCGAACGAACGGCGTGAATTGATATCACGCGCCCGGTAAGAGGATGCTGCACGAGTGCATCGCAGAGCCGGTTAAGTGCCTGTATTTGTAGCGGCTCACTTCCAGCAAAGCGCGCGGAAAAGTCGAGCCCGACTTCGCCGATGTAGCGCTCTTGGGCAGCAACTTCGCAAAGCAGATTGACTTCGGCGGGACCGCAGCGGCCGTCGGCGAGCCACCAGGGATGGAGGCCGATGCCCTTGATGACGGTAGGAAGGCGACGGGTTCGCCCGTGTGCGCTAGCGAAGTCGCGTGGATCGACGCCGCAATCAAATAGACCCAAGCCCAGCGCCGTTGCCTCATCGGCAACGGCGTCCGGGTGAGCCATTAAATCAAGATGGCAGTGTGCATCAAATAACCGGGGCTCCATCTCGGCGCGCTCCGCTAGTCTAGGCGCTGGCCATCGGCACGCACGTGCTCGGTGCCGCGGCCACTGATCTGGCGGATAACCTCGCCGGCGATCATCTGGCCCATGATGGGCGGCATAAAGCTGGCGGTTCCGAGCTCGGTACGCTCGTGGATGTTGGAAGGGTCGCGGGGCTGTGTCTTAACCGATTCCTCGCAGCTAAACAGTACATGTAGGCTCTTGATTCCGCGCTTCTTACATTCTTTGCGCATAATGCGGCTCATGGGGTCACGTACCGTATCGAAGATGTCGGCAAAGCGGAGGCACTCGGGATGGAGCTTGTTGGCCCCGCCCATGGAGCTAACCAAACGAATGTCGTGGTCCTGAGCATATTTGGCAATGGTGAGCTTGGCCGAGATGGTGTCGATGGCGTCGACGACGTAGTCGAGCTTGCCGTCCGTCTGCTCCAAAACGCTCGCGAAGAACTCGTCGATGTTGTCGCTCAGCAGGTATTCGGTGCGTTTGATAACGGTGGCGGCGGGATTGATATCGCGGATCATGGCATCCATCACGTCCACTTTGCGCTTGCCGACGGTGCTGTGAAAGGCGATGGCCTGGCGATTGATATTGCTGGGCGCGATGATGTCCTTGTCCAGAATGACGAAATGACCGATGCCGCCGCGGGCGAGTGCCTCGCAGCAGTTGGAGCCCACGCCTCCGCAGCCGAGCACCAGCACCGTGGCGGCGGCGAGTTTGTCGAGCGCCTCGCGGCCCATGATGATTTCGAGCTTGGTATCGCGCGTCTCGACGAGAGCGGCAGCGGTTTCGGTCATAGACATCCTCCGATGGGGAAGCGAATCGTGTTTTAGCTATTGCCATTATAGGTAATCGCCCATAGGTTGCGACGGCGCTTACTTTGATGTGGTTTGAAGCATTGAGATTAGATAGTTAGACAAACATCTAAATATCGAGTATAGTGTGCACGTCATGAGAGATGATGAGAGGAGGTCTTATGCCGGGAGAGGGTTTTAAGGCGCTTGCCGATCCAACGCGACGGCGCATTTTGGAGTTGCTGCGCGAGGGCAATTGCACGGCGGGGGAGCTTGCCGAGCATTTCGATATCAGTAAGCCGTCGCTGAGCCATCACTTGGCGACGCTCAAAAACGCCGGGTTGGTGACCGACGAGCGCCATGGCCAAAACATCGTATACAGCTTAAACACCACCGTCATGCAGGATTTGATTGGCTGGTTTATGGGCTTTACAAACACGGAAGGTGATAAGGATGAATAACGAAAACAAGGGCATTCACCCCACGGGGGTATCGTCGCGCGTGTGGATTGCGCTGGTCGCTCTGTGCGTCGCCAATGTCGTAGCGCACCTCATGGTGATGCCGAGCTTGCCTGCGCAGATTCCCACGCACTGGGGCGCGAACGGCGCCGTCGACGGTTGGGGTCCTAGCTGGATGGCCCCCGCGCTCGGCGTGCTGCCTCTGGCGCTTCTCGCAATGTTCTGCGTGGTGCCGCGCATCGACCCCAAAGGTGAGGCATATCGAACCTCGGGCAAGTTCTATCAGGGCTTCGTAATCGCCTTTACCTTGTTCATGTGTGCCGTAAGCTGGCTGGGAGAGCTTACGGTCTGGGGCGTGGTGCCGGCGGTCGGTTCGGTCAACGTGCTGATTTCCGGTGCTATCGGTTTGCTGTCCATCGGCGTAGGCAACTACTTGCCGCGTGTGAAGCAGAACTATACGCTCGGTATCAAGACGCCTTGGGCGCTTGCCGATCCCGAGAACTGGCGCCGTACGCAGCGCTTTGGCGGTGCCTGCTTTATGGTGCTGGGTGTTGGCCTGATTGCGATGGGCGTGGCAGGTGCTGTGCTTTCGAATGAAGTCGTCGCCGCGGTGATTGCGGTTCTGGCGTTTGGTTCGGTCGGAGCCGTCTACGTCTACTCGTATCTGCTGTGGCGCAAATCTCAGCGGGCTGTTCGTTAAGGTTGCGGAAAACTAGCGTACGCAGTTCATGGTATGTTCTGGGGGATTTTTCCCAGGTAGTATTAGGGGGTATGGGCAACCATGCCCCTTTTTCGTTACGTTTCAGAGCTAGTTTTCTCATTTCGTTTCCACTAAAGCGAATCAAGAATAGGGAAACAACAGGTAGAAAGGATAAAACAGACAAATGGCGGAGTTTATCTACCAGATGTATCAGGCTCGCAAGGCCCATGGCGACAAGGTGATCCTTGACGACGTGACCCTGAGCTTCTACCCCGGTGCCAAGATCGGCGTCGTGGGCCCCAACGGTATGGGCAAGTCGACCCTGCTCAAGATCATGGCCGGCATCGAGGAGGTCTCCAACGGCGATGCCAAGCTTACCCCCGGCTACACCGTGGGTATCCTGCAGCAGGAGCCGCCGCTCGACGACGACAAGACCGTCATCGAGAACGTGCGCATGGCATTTGGCGACATGATCGCCAAGGTCGATCGCTTCAACAAGATCGGCGAGGAGATGTGCGACCCGGATTGCGACATGGACGCCCTCATGGCCGAGATGGGAAAGCTCCAGGACGAGATCGACGCCGCCGACGGCTGGGATATCGATTCCAAGCTCGGCCAGGCCATGGACGCCCTGCAGCTGCCCGATTCCGACATGCCGGTCAACGTACTTTCCGGCGGCGAGCGCCGTCGCGTGGCCCTGTGCAAGCTGCTGCTCGAAGCTCCCGACCTGCTGCTGCTCGACGAGCCCACGAACCACCTGGACGCCGAGTCGATCCTGTGGCTCGAGCACTTCCTGCACAACTACCAGGGCGCGGTGCTTGCCGTCACACACGATCGCTACTTCCTGGATAACGTTGCCGAGTGGATCTGCGAGGTCGACCGCGGTCACCTTTATCCCTACAAGGGCAATTACTCCACGTATCTGGAGACCAAGGCCGCGCGTATCGAGGCCCAGGGCAACCGTGACGCCAAGCTCGCCAAGCGCATGGAGGCCGAGCTCGAGTGGGTACGCAGCTCGCCCAAGGCTCGCCAGGCCAAGAACAAGGCCCGTCTGGCTCGCTACGAGGAGATGGAGGCCGAGGCCCGCGCAAGCCAGAAGCTCGACTGGACCGACATCCGCATCCCTGTGGGCCCGCGTCTGGGCAACAAGGTGCTCGAGGCCCATCACCTGCACAAGGAGTTCGATGGCCGCGTGCTCATCGACGACCTTTCGTTCACCCTGCCGCGCAACGGCATCGTGGGCGTCATCGGCCCCAACGGTGTGGGCAAGACTACGCTCTTCAAGACCATCGTGGGCCTGGAGCCGCTGACCTCGGGCGAGCTCGAGGTGGGCGAGACCGTCAAGATTTCTTACGTCGACCAGAACCGTTCCGGCATCGACCCCGACAAGAACCTGTGGGAGGTCGTCTCGGACGGCCTGGACCACATGATGGTCGGCGAGACCGAGGTTCCGAGCCGCGCTTATGTGGCGAGCTTTGGCTTTAAGGGCCAGGACCAGCAGAAGCGCGCCGGCGTGCTCTCCGGTGGCGAGCGCAACCGTCTGAACTTGGCGCTCACGCTCAAGCAGGGCGGCAACCTGCTGCTGCTCGACGAGCCCACGAACGACCTCGACGTCGAGACGCTGTCCTCGCTCGAGGCGGCACTGCTCGAGTTCCCGGGCTGCTCGGTGGTCATTAGCCACGACCGTATGTTCCTGGACCGCGTCGCCACGCACATCCTGGCGTGGGAGGGCACCGATGAGAATCCGGGCAACTGGTATTGGTTCGAGGGCAACTTCGAGGCCTATCAGGCCAACCGTATCGAGCGCCTGGGCGAGGACGCAGCCCAGCCGCATCGTATTCACCGCAAGCTGACGCGCGATTAGTAGCAAGTAGAAAGGCCGCCAGCAAGGGCGGCCTTTCTTGTAGCAATTGCACTGCAGCTATGCCCTGGCTGCTGGTTTGATTCATAATCAAAGTCATCTCTTTGGGATTAAAGCCCGTTTTTGCTATGAGTGATTTTCTAATTCCGTTTAAAACGTAAAGACGTATTGGGCTACAAGGACATAAGCAAATCGAATTGAAATATAACCAGTGCTGTAACGTTACAAAAAAGGTTATAGAATAGGAGTATCTTATAAGTCGCTCCTCTAGAAAGAAGAACATATGCTTTCGCGTCGTCGTTTTCTGCAACTTGTCGCGTCTTCAATTGTCGCCTTAGCCGCACGTCCGAAAGAGGTTTTTGCTTCGACGGGCAATATTGATGGTGAACAGATACAATTTACTTCAGAAATTGCGCAAGAGCTTGCCGATAAATATATAAAGGGACTCCTCGGCTCTTCGTATACGCCCTCTGACCCTATTCCTTTTGTAGACGTTGATGGGTCCCCGCTTGGCTACATTGTTCCGGTTGTGACATTCAATAGAGCCGCGGGCTATTTGATCTTAGATGCTTCAGATGATGAAATACTTACGGGATATCGTTTTGGAGACGGCTTAGTCAGTCCTATGGATCGGGGAGGAGATCTTGGTGTTGAGTCTTATTCTTTCAATAACCCAGTCGTAATGATCAATCCATTCGAATTCGGTGTGCAATCTTTGGACGGTTCAATAACAACAAATTGCGGAAGAACAATCCCGGCTGTTTCCATAGAAGGACGGCCTGTCGTTTTATCGAATAAACCTTCAAGCTGGAACGATGTCGTAATTTACGCAACTCAAATGCAGGATTACACAGTATCTGGATTTCGTTCCATTTCTCAGTTTATGTCATATGATGAAAGCGAGATTAAGAGGCTTACTGCCCACTATGCTTGTATGGTGACAGCTTTTTCGAACGTTGCGGAACTGTATGGCATTGCCAATTTATATAGCGACCCTTCGCAATATATGCAGATATGGAATTACACCAATACCCATGCTCTTTCCGATGAAGAACAGACTGTTCCCGGCGTTGTTTTGGGCGGAACGCCGATATCAACCTGTGCAACGGGGTTTACAAATTACTGCGCAAGCAGAGGAAGTACTCTTATCGCCCGCACTGTCTCCTCTCCGGCTATCGCGAGCATTCAAAATGAGATTAACTCTAATAGACCGAATGTTTTACATGCGAGTTTGTACAACGGATCAGCCCATTCTGTAACAGCGGAGGCTTACGCCACACTTACTGGTAAGAAAACTGGAGAGACAAGGCAGATGATTGGCATAGCGGACGGCTGGAATTCATCTTTATCCTTCCTGAAGTATGATCAGAGCTATTATGCGTGGACTTATGGAACGACTTTTTCGAAGTAGGGCGATTCGTCTAGCTCTGTCTTTGGTGCTGATGGCTTCATTGGTGGGCTGTTCAACAAAGGAAGAGATATCGCGCGGAGGTTCCGGAGAAGTGACTGCGACAGACTCAGGTTCATTAGAAATAGCTGGCGGGCATGCCGATGTGATGTTACAAGGAGAAGGCGTGCTTAGGTCGATTGATGCTGAAGACGCTGTCTGCTCAATAGAGGATTTGAAGACAGGTGAAACTGCATCGTACCGAGTTTCAGATAATGCTGCGAATATGATTGAGTCGATACCGACTGGAGCGCAGGTTTCTTTTAGATACTTTGCTCCGCAACTTGAGGATGAGCTTGCTTCTCTGGTGTCTATATGCGCCGATGACAACTAAAAGGCCTGAATTCAAACGGCCTCGGATGGTCAATTGGCTATCCGAGGCCGTTTTTTACTCGACCGGGGCTTCGACCTTGTCGATGGCCCAGGTGGCTCCGAGGCCGCCGGTGGTGTTGCGGCGAATGCGTACGGTGACTTCGTGGCGTTTGCCGGCCTGTGTGTAGCGCAGGGGGAAGCTCGCGCGGTTACGGCCGGCCTCGATGGTACCGCGCTCGCGAGCGATCCAGTAGTACTCGCCGACGATGCCGAGGGTGTCGGCGCCGTAGGGGAGATAGGTCGACAGCTGGTGTAGCAACGGGCCGGGGCAGAAGACCTCGGTTGCGAAATCGACGGGGAAGTCCTCGGGGATGGTCGGTGCTGTGGGTGCGGGGGCCGGTGCTGCTGCGGGTACCGAAGCCGGTACCGGTGCGGGAATTTGGTCATAGACAGGTGCGGATGCGGACTCGATGACGGGTGCAGACTCGGGCGCCGGTTCTGGCTTAACTGCGGAATCTGTCGGTTCCACGGAGACGGATGTGTCTTCAGTCTCGGTTTTGGCGTCGGCTTGCGGGGCGTCCTCTGCCTCGACAGACGGCTTTGCCTCGATCGGTGTGGAGGCCATGGTGGTGATGCCGGCGTTGGCGTTCTCGGGGTCATAGACGACCGTAAGCGAGATGGCGGGC
>DXMG01000010.1:43075-54492 GCA_019414325.1 Collinsella sp.
CGTCGGACTGATCGTCCTCGGCCTCGTTGCCAAAGACATCGCTGTTTTGGAACGCAGACGTCTCGGGTTGGTTAGCGGCTTCTTCGGTTGTCGACTTGGGAGCTTCGTTGAGCTCAGCAGTGGCTTCCTGCTCGGATATGACTTCAGGATCGGTCGTGGCGGCGATTTCGGTTTCGGTTTCTACTGCTACCTCAATAGCGACTTCGATCTCTGTTTCGGGCTCGGGCTCCGGCACAGCTTCAACCGCGGCTTCTGGTTCGGGACGCTTAACGTGCTTGGGGCGCACAGCCTTGAGGTCCTTCTTGCCGCGCTTCTTCTTTTTGTAGGACTGCTTGGCGCCCTTGGTAGCCTTGCGCTTGTCCTCGTCCTTGGCAAGGGCGGCATCCCATGCCTCGTTGGCGATGACGGTGGCATACAGGCGGCCGCCTTTGAAGACGGTCAGCTTAATGCAGTCGTTAAGCTCCTCGAGTAGCTCGCGCGTGGATTCAAAGCCCAGGTCATAAGCAGTCATGTCGTCTGCGGCGAGCGCCTCCTCGACCTGCGTCATAAATGTTTGCTTGCCGCATCCGATTGCATCGCGTAGCAGGCGATACAGATAGATGTGGTTGCCCAGCGCAAGCGTGGGCCTAACTATTGTCTTGCTCATGGCAAATCTCCTCTTTACATATGTAAAGCATCTTACCATCGCAGAGCGTTCGTCATGGCGGCGCCCAAGGCAAACGGGCGCGAACCGCTGTCGATTCGCGCCCGTTGTACAGGTTGCCTATCTGGGGATGAAGCGCCTAGTTGCCCGATGCCGTGCCTTGGCTCGAGCTGTCAGATGCCGTGCCGGAAGCGGTTCCGCTCGAGCTGTTGGTGTTGCTACTGTCTGCTGCACCCGTTCCCGACGTGGTGTCGCTCGTCTGGCCTCCCGTGTTCGGCTGTGAACCGTCAGTTGTTTGGCTTGAGTTGGTCGTGTCGGACGGCGTGCCACTGTTGGCCGTAGAGGAATCGGTGCCCTGCGATTGGTTTTGGGTGTTCGAGGACGAATCGGCAGAGGTAGAACTGTCTTGCGTGCCGTCCGCCTGTGTCTGCTGATCTTGAGACTGGGTGTTGCCATTTGCATCGCTCTCGGTCGTGCGCGACGAAAGGATTGGCTCGGGGCGCTCGCCCAGACCCTCACCGGCGGTGGTTATAAGGATGGCACCGGCGCAGGCGATAACCGCGACGATGGCGATGGCGATCGAGAAGATGATGACCTTCTTTTGCGTCTGGCTGCGCTCTTCCGCCGCCTTGGCGCGCAGGCTGTTGGGGGCGACGCGCGCCGTGGTCGCGCATCCCGCGACCTGACGCATCTCCTGCGTAGTCGCGGCGCCGCCCAGGTGCTCCTCGGCATTAAGCTCAACGGGCTCATAAGCACCGGCGGGGTAGTCGTCGGCGGCGTGCGTACCTTTGAGGGCTTCGGCGCTGGCAGAGATAAAGTGGCGGTAGACCTGCGAGGACACAACGGTGATGACCGAGCTCACGGCGGCACCAATTACTGAACCAGCGATGCCGATCTTGGAAGCAAGCGCGACGCTCGTGGCAGCAGCTGCGGCGCCGGCGATGATTTGGGGAATGGAAATGTCATCGAACAGGCCCTTTTTGGGCGCGATGGCCATGGTCTGTCCGATGGAATGGTTCTCGTGCACGCCGTTGTTGAGCGATGCCGGTGTCATGACGCGCGTGCGCGGCGCGTCGGTGTACTTGGTTGTCATACGGGGTCCTCCCGGTGTAAATCTGCTTCGTTTCGTGTAGCCATCAGGGTACCCACCAGATGTGAATCGTACGTGACATTTAACAGATACCATCAACTCATCAAGGGGGCCTGCTGTCTTTGGTGCAATAGCTTGATGCTAAACTGGATTTATGTTTGCGAGGTGGTTTACGTGATGTACCCGTATATGACATTCGAAGATGGAACCGAGGTCATTCATTCTGACCTGATTACAGATGGCGATATCGAAAAGGTTATCGTGCATTTTGAGCGACCGACGGCAGAGGGCTTCGACTCCGCTCGTTGTGAGTTGCCTTCCTGTTCGTGGACTGACTGGGAAGGGCATTTTACTCAGAGTGAAAAACGAGCTTTCGAAGAGTGTCTGAGCAAATAATTCTGATTAGTTCGAGTTTAGTTCGAATAAAGAAGCTGAATGCGATGAGCTAAAGCGTATGCATTTTTAGTATTAGATGCGTATGAAATGGAGGATGTGAATGGATGAGCTAATAGACTTTAAAAAACGATTTCTCAAGAATGGCGAGCTGGTTTCAATTCCAAAAAAGGAAAGCTATAAAAGAATCATGCTGCTATGGGCCGTCTCTTTCTTTGAATTAAATACAAGTTATACGGAGCTTCAGGTTAATCGTGTGCTGTCACAGCTCTATCCTGATTATGCCGTGTTGAGGCGGTACTTGGTTGATTATGGATTCCTATTAAGGGATGAACGAGGCCTGAAATACGAGGTTAATCGTGATGTTCACGGTATTGAGAGCTAGCCGTCCGGTTCGGGTCCTATATATTGCTAGAGGGATAAGCGAAATAGGCAATTGGTGTGCGAATATTGCTTTGCCAATGCTGATTTACGAGGTAACTCACGATGTTTCTGCAACTGCTTTGATGGTTTGCTGCAGATTTGCCCCCTCTCTGTTTTCAGTTGCGCTCGCGCAGCTGCCTCAGAAGATGGGTATCGGGACACTGCAGGCCATGAGATTGGCAGACTTAATTCGCGCGGGATTATTCGTTTGCTATATTTTTGTTGATAGTAAATGGAGTATGTTTGCTATTACGTGCGCGGTATCGCTTTGCCGAACGGTAGAAATGCCCTGCTTTTACTCGTTGTTAAGAGCCAATACGAATAGTATCAATCGCGACGTAATTAATAATTCGTTTGGGTTCCTGCAGAATTTGATGATGGTTCTGGGGCCAGTTGCCGGCGGTTTTGTTGTCGCTCAATTTGGGGCGGAGGCTGTTCTTGCATTAGACGCGCTTTCTTTTGCCGCGTCGTTCTGGTTGCTGCGAGATGTTCCGTCGGTTATCGAGGTTAATGATAAAGAGGGAATAAGCAAAAATGAAAAAAACAGGACTGCATTTAGTGATCTTAGCGCGAAGCACTTGGCAATTGGTTTCCTATTAATCGATATTTCTAGTGGCGTGGCATTCGGCTCTCTGAATTCTCTTTTGCCAGCTATAGCGCAATTGCAATTTGACTCGTCATCGATACAATACGGATTCCTTCAGAGTAGTCTTACAATCGGACTGTTGTTCGGAAATACAATATATGGTCGTTTAATCAGTGGTTCCGATTGCGTTAAATCATATTGTTTTGTGACGTATCTTGCGCTCGGTGCGTATCTGGCGTTTGGCTATCGCTATGCGTCTGGGATATCGTTTATTTTCCTTTTTATCGTCGGTGCCGGAAACGCCATTCAAGATGTGCTTCTCATAACATCGCTGCAGGATTTGGCGAGAGACGGATCTGAATCGATAAGCCTGTTTTCAATTAGGGAGTCTTTGCAATCGGTTGCTGTTGTTATTTCAACACTTCTTGTTTCGCTGTTCACGAGCATCGCGATGTTCTCAATTCTCGTTACAGGACTTGGTGTATTTTCAATTATGATGGTAGTTGTGTTTCAATTGAATTATTTGCGAAAGATGTGACGTTGATATGCCTAAAACGCTTTTAGTATTTCCCCCAGTATGGAGTCCAGTGGGGCCGTATCTTGCCTTGCCTGTTTTGAAGTCATATCTTCAAGAGGTTGAACAATACAAAGTTGACATTGTTGACTTAAACGTGGAATTTTACGATGACCTCCTATCTTTTAGACATGTCGAAGAGTGCTGTAAAAGGTATCGGGAATCAAAGGATTCGTTTAGTTCGAATGTTCAATTAACAATCGAGTTGATACAAAAGTCGGCACTTAATGTTGACGAGGCAAAAGATATTTTCAGATCGAAGAGATACTTTAATCTAAAAGAAAGACAATATGCTGAAAACATTTTTAGAAATGCACTCTATATCATAAATCACGTCTCATATGGAGTTAAATACACGTTCAACTCCATAGATCTGCCCTATGATTATTATTCGACACCAGAAATAATGAAATCGCTTGCGGATACCTTGCATAATCCGTTTATTTCCTTCTATGAGACTGCCTTCCTTAAGCGTATTCAGAGGGAAAAAATCGAGTTTATTGGGATTTCGGTGAGCGGCTGTTTCCAATTGATTTCTGCAGTTACGTTAGCGAAACTGATTAAAGAAGAATGTCCATCTGTTAAACACGTCTCATTGGGCGGCAATTACATTACTCGTTTAGCAGATGACTGCATGAAAGAATGGCATCCCTTTTTTGAATACATTGATTCGATAATGATGTATGACGGCGAAGAGCCGCTTGCACGTCTTCTTGAGGCCCTTGACTCTGGTGATGACAATCTCGACTGTGTTCCAAACCTTTGCCATGCTAAAGGTGGAAAGATATATAAAAACCATCGGATTGAGCAAACATTTATCAACGATACAGTTCCCGATTTCGATGGCTTCGCCCTTTCTAAATACTTCATGCCTGAGCTAATATTGCCGGTTTATTCCTCTAGGCAGTGTTTTAATCATTGCGCCTTCTGCACCATTCCCGGTGCTACCGGTGGTTGTTACCGAAAGATGCCTATATCGAGAGTATTTGAAATAATGTGTCGGTTAAATGAAAAATACGGCACGAGAGTTTTCTCTTTTGTGGATGAAACATTCGAAGGCAAAAGAATGGAGCAACTCGCGGATGAAATAAACGCATCGGGAAAAACGTTTTTCTGGCATGGAGAAACGAGGTTCTCTCCAACCCTAAGTACAGACGTTTTTAACAAGATATACCAAAGTGGATGTAGGCAGATTCAGTTTGGCCTCGAGTCATACAACCAAAGAGTTCTTGATCTAATGAAGAAGAACACGAGAGTTGATTGGATTGATCGCAATATCCATGATTGTCTCAATGCCGGTATTCCTGTTCATCTATTTTTTATGATTGGCTTTCCGACCGAAACTAAAGAAGAGGCTCTGAACACCTTAGCTTATACAGAGAATGTTTTGAATTATTCAAAACAGGTATGTGGTGTTCCATATTCCACGAGAGGATTTACGAATTTTGGTCTCGTTATGGGGTCGGATGTTTGGAATCATCCCGATAAGTATGGTGTCTCTGTAATGCCGAAGTCCCAATATGAGGATTTGCGCCTCGAAGTGGATTATGTTTCAGGCACTGGTTTAACTTTAAATGAAGCAAAATCCTTATCTGATGAGCATCATATTGATTTTTATATGCAAGAGGTCATAAACGGTAGCGACACAATTGACTTGCCCCAGCGGCTTCATATTTCAGAGGTGACCTGGATCCTAGATTCTATTCACGCTGTCAGGTATAAGGGACATTTGACCAAAGTAAAGCGACGGCTAACTAGTCTAAATCCAGCTGATCGAATCTGGCTGGATTCCAAGACCTCTGTCGTGCTCGTTGAGCCATTTGCCTACTTCTATAATTCTGAATACCATCATGTCTATGCTGTTTCCCAGTTGGTATACCTTAAGTTGGCCCGTTTATTGGAGGCCGATTGTAGCATTTCTCTTATTCTTGATCAGGGCGACCTCGAGCTGACAAGGGCGATAGAAGAACTGTTGCATTATGGATTGCTGAATACAAATATCGATGCCGATTATGTAATGCACGATAATGGTTTTCAATTGGTTAAAAGTTCGTTTGTTAAAGAAGTCGGACGCTCAAAAGAGGGGTTAAGAGTACTGCTGAGTTGTGCCACCCATAGAATGTGTGCGGTTAATGATTTTTCGTTCGCTTTGCTTTCGTTGTTTGAAAAGCCGATTACTAAGAACGAGGTGCGCGACATTTTGAAAAAAGAGGGACTATCGACAAACGAGGAGCAATTAAACAAGTTGGTTGATAATTGCATGAAAGCAGATATACTACAATTGATTAGATAGAGGAGGTTTCTGCATGGACGTTATTAACAAAGATCTCTTGGAGCAACTGAAAGAGTCTCAGGAAGAGGGCGTCGTGGTAGAAGTGTTCGACTTTGAGGACTACATGGATAAATTCTGCCATTAGTTTCGGAATTAACTTGCCTCGCTTAAAGGAGAAGTCGATTATCGATTTCTCCTTTTTTAATTAAAGATATTTTTGGAATACATGCTCTTAGCACAGGTTGGCGTCTCAGTAAACTGAGAGGTTGCTTTGGCTAGTTAGAGATATGTGAACGTCCGTTAGACTGAATCTCAGGGTAGAAGGGGCCTCCAGTGTCCAGATCAACAAGGCAATGCTGCGTTTCGGCTAATAAGAACGATGGCTTTCTGCGGGTCGCGGCGGCGTCGCCGCGGATTCGCGTGGCCGATGTCGAGGGCAATGCCGAGGTTGCGCTGGCGGCTGTTCGCGAGGCTACCGAGCGCGGCGTTCGCGCGCTGGTGCTGCCCGAGCTTAACCTGACCGGCTATACCGCGGCCGACCTGTTCCATAACCGCACATTACTGCATGCCTGCGAGACCGCACTGGCGCATATTCTCGATGAAACTCGCGAGCTGCCGATTGTCTTTACCATCGGTCTTCCCGTTGCAGTTGCCGAGAATATCTACAACTGCGCCGCCGTGTGCTGTGCGGGTGAGCTTTTGGGTCTTACGGCCAAGAAGTATTTGCCCAACTACGGTGAGTTCTACGAGCGCCGCTGGTTTGCTCCGGCGCCCGCAGATCCTGTGTGGGTCGAGTTTGCCGGTCAGGGTCCGGTTCCGCTGGGTTCGGGGCTTGTCTACCGCTGCTGTGATGAGGGCGCCGAGGACCTGGTGCTGGGCGTTGAGGTCTGTGAGGACCTGTGGGTGCCGGCGCCCCCTTCGACCGAGATGGCGCTTGCCGGTGCCACGGTGATCCTCAATCCGTCGGCCTCGGACGAGATTATCGGTAAGGCAGATTACCGCCGCAGCCTAATCTCCAATCAGAGCGCGCGCCTGTACTGTGCCTATGCCTATGCAGACGCGAGCGAGGGCGAGTCCACGACCGACATGGTCTTTGCGGGCGAGAACCTTATCTACGAAAACGGATCCAAGCTCGCCGCCACTAAACTGCTTACCTGCGATATGGCGGTGGCCGATGTCGATCTTGACCGTCTGGTTGCCGAGCGCCGTCGCTCGACGACATGGACGCGCTCGGACGATGCGCCGGAGGCCGTGACCGTCGAGTTCTCGTTTGAGGGCTCGCTCGCCGAAGAGCCTGTCCTGCGCGATGCGCTCGGCATCGACCGTGTTTTCCCACGCGCGCCCTTTGTGCCGGCCGATCACGGCGACCTGGCCGAGCGCTGCGAGACCATTCTTGACTTGCAGACCGCGGGCCTCAAGACCCGCCTTGCCCATACGGGCACCAAGGCTGCCGTCATCGGCCTTTCGGGCGGCCTCGATTCCACGCTGGCGCTCCTCGTGACCGTGCGTGCGTTCGACGCCTTGGGCCTGCCGCGCACCGGTATCACGGCCGTGTCCATGCCCGGCTTTGGCACCACGCACCGCACTAAGTCCAATGCCGAGTCGCTCGCTCGTGACTTGGGTGTGAGCTTCCGCGAGGTCTCGATCCATGCAGCCGTGGAACAGCACTTTAAGGATATCGAGCATGATCCGGCCGTGCAGGACGTGACCTACGAGAACAGCCAGGCGCGCGAGCGTACGCAGATTCTGATGGATCTGGCCAACCAGGCTGGCGGTTTTGTCATCGGCACGGGCGACCTGTCGGAGCTGGCGCTCGGCTGGGCTACCTATAACGGCGACCACATGAGCATGTACGCCGTCAACGCGAGCGTGCCCAAGACGCTTGTGCGCCATCTGGTGCGCTATGCCGCCGATGTCTTTGGCGGGCGCATTGCCGAGGTCTTGCTCGATATCCTCGATACGCCGGTGTCCCCCGAGCTTCTGCCGCCCACGGGCGACGGCGAGATTGCGCAGAAGACCGAGGATTTGGTGGGCCCGTACGAGCTGCACGACTACTTCCTCTACTACCTGCTGCGTTTTGGCTTTGAGCCTGGCAAGATCTACCGCATGGCGCTCAAGAGCTTCGAGGGCGTCTACGACGCCAAGACCGTCCACACGTGGCTACGTACGTTCTACCGTCGCTTCTTTGCCCAGCAGTTTAAGCGCAGCTGCCTGCCCGATGGTCCCAAGGTGGGCTCGGTGACGCTCAGCCCGCGCGGCGATTGGCGTATGCCGAGTGACGCTAGCTCGCGTCTGTGGCTTGCGCAGATCGACGCGCTCAATCCAGTTGACTAAGGTTGGCTAAATTGAACCAATACGGGGGTTGCAAGCGTTACACTTTTGCAATCTGATGGCCCGTATCGCGCGGCGCTCTTGTCGGAGCGCCGCGTTTTTTATATCGAAAGGTGGCACCATGCAGGCATCGCAGCGTCTCGACCGCTTTGGCGCGGAGGTCTTCGCCTCGCTCAACAACAAGCTTCTCGCGCTGAAGGCTCAGGGCAAGACCATTTACAACATGAGCGTGGGCACGCCCGACTTTAAGCCGTACGACCACGTGGTCGAGGCGCTCACGCAGGCAGCCCAAGATCCCGAGATGTGGAAGTATGCCCTGCGCGACCTGCCCGAACTCAAGCAAGCCGTGTGCGATTACTATGAGCGTCGCTTTGGCGTTTCGGGCATTACGCCGTCTATGGTGCAGTCGTGCAACGGCACGCAGGAGGGTGTGGGCCATTTGGGCCTGGCCCTGCTCGATCCAGGTGACACCATTCTGGTTCCCGATCCGTGCTACCCGGTCTTTGAGGCGGGTGCCAAGATCGCCGATGCCAAGCTCGAATACTATCCGCTGGTTGCCGAGCATAATTACCTGCCCTATGTGGCGGGTATTGATCCCGAGGTGGCCGATCGTGCCAAGTATATGATCGTGTCGCTGCCCGCGAACCCGGTCGGCTCGGTGGGCACGCCCGAGGTCTACGAGGAGATTATCGCCTTTGCCCGCGAGCATGATCTGTTGATCGTTCATGACAACGCGTACTCCGACATCGTGTTTGACGGCGAGCCCGGCGGCAGCTTCTTGCAGTATCCCGGTGCGCTCGAGGTGGGCGTTGAGTTCTTCTCGCTCTCCAAGTCGTTTAACGTCACCGGTGCGCGTATCGGCTTTTTGGTCGGCCGCGAGGACGTGGTCTCTGCCTTTGCCAAGCTGCGCAGCCAGATCGACTTTGGCATGTTCTTCCCGATTCAGAAGGCCGCCATCGCCTGCCTGAACGGTCCGCGCGATGAGGTCGAGGCGCAGCGTCTGAAGTACCAGGAGCGCCGCGATGCCCTGTGCGACGGTCTTGAGGGCCTGGGCTGGGAGCGTCCCAACGCACATGGCTCTATGTTTGTGTGGGCCAAGCTTCCCGGTGGTCGCACCGATTCCATGGCGTTTTGCGAGGAGCTCATGGAGAAGGCCGGCGTTGTGGTGACGCCGGGCGCGAGCTTTGGTCCTTCGGGCGAGGGGCACGTGCGCATGGCGTTGGTCCTGCCGCCCGATCAGATTGCTTTGGCTGTCGAGGCCATTCGCGAGGCGGGCCTGTATTAGAAAGGTATTTCGGCTCGTCAATAGCTCGAAACCGATTTCGTACAGTTATTTTACGAATCCTGCAAACAATTTCGGTAAACGGTCGATTTTTGGCTGCGAATAGGGGCATAATCAAAGTCCCGATTGGATGTATTGGGATTACGGCAAGCCGCTCGGGTCGTTCCCGGGCGGCTTGTTTGTGGAGAGAGATGGGAGTTTCTAATGGTTAACGAGAAGAAGGTCGCTATTGTCGGCTGCGGTTTCGTCGGTTCGTCTTCGGCGTTCGCACTGATGCAGAGTGGTCTGTTCTCCGAGATGGTCCTCATCGACGTGGACAAGAACCGTGCCGAGGGTGAGGCCCTGGATATCGCGCATGGCATGACGTTTGCCGAGCCGATGAAGATTTACGCCGGCGATTATTCCGATGTCGCGGACGCCGCCATGATCGTCGTCACCGCTGGCGCTGCCCAGAAGCCCGGTGAGACCCGCCTGGACCTGGTCAACAAGAACGTAAACATCTTTAAGTCCATTATCCCCGAGATTAAGAAGTCCGGCTTCGACGGCATTTTGCTAATCGTCTCCAACCCGGTTGATGTTCTGACCTATGCTGCCATCAAGATGTCCGGCCTGCCCGAGGGCCATGTCATCGGCTCCGGCACCGTGCTCGACACTGGCCGTCTGCAGCAGATGCTTGGTGCTCACGTCGAGGTTGACCCGCGCGATGTCCAGGCCTATGTCATGGGTGAGCACGGCGACTCCGAGTTTGTCGCTTGGTCCAGCGCTCAGGTTGCCGGCGTGCCGCTGAACACCTTCTGCGAGCTTCACGGTCATCTGGAGCATGAGACCGCCGAGAAGCGCATCGCCGAGGACGTCAAGAACTCCGCCTACACCATCATCGAGAAGAAGCACGCCACCTACTACGGCGTCGCCATGGCTGTCAAGCGCATCTGCACCGCTGTTATGCGTGACGAGCAGACCGTTCTGCCCGTTTCCTCGCTCATGGTGGGCGAGTATGGCCTGTCCGATCTGGCCATCTCCATGCCGACCGTCGTCGGCCGCGATGGCGTTGTCTGCCGCGTCCCCGTGCCGCTGAACGATGACGAGCAGCATGAGCTCACCGCCTCCGCAAAGGCCCTCAAGGACATCATCGACAGCGTCGACTTCTCCTGCTAAATCAAGCTCTTTTGGGCAACAGGCTACAATAAAAGGCGTCCGGGCCACACGGTCCGGGCGCCTTTTTGGTGCGAGGGGGTCAGGTTACTTTGCACCACCCCAATGCACCATAGTTGATGGGAGGGCCATGTCGGATTCGCCTAATTTTTTGACCTATGCCCAGACGGCGTTTGATCCGTTTGAGGAGCGGCCGTTCTGCGCGGTGGATAGCCTGGTCTTTGCGTGGTTGTCCTATTTGCGTTTGCCGGGTGATATGGCGGATCTGACGAACTGGCAGGGCCTAGACGTGCGCGAGCTGCTACGTGCCGAGTGCTATCGGGATATGGTTGGCGACCTGTGGAATCCAGAGGGAAGCCTTGCCTTGTTGGAGGCAGTGGCAGCAAATCCCAGATACCGCGGTGCGCGCATTTGCGGCTATCGCGCCGTGAACGATGTTGCGATGACGGAGCAGTTTGCGGCCATGACGCTCCGATTTCCGGCAGGGTTTAGCTACGTTTCCTTCCGAGGGACCGACAGCACGATTGTGGGCTGGAAAGAGGACTTTAACATGGCGTTCCGGTATCCTGTGCCGGCCCAGGAATCCGCGGCGCGTTATGTGGACGAGGCGGCGGATGCGATTGACGGGCCGCTTTTGTGCGGAGGTCATTCCCTGTCTCTTATACACATCT
>DXMG01000011.1:0-47510 GCA_019414325.1 Collinsella sp.
CTGTTCGACCTGGGCTGGGATGCGTACATTACGCTTTCGGGCCAGCACTGCTTTGATGCCGAGGGGGTTTACCGCAGCTGCCCGATCGATTCGGACGACGTCGCGGTGATTGTGGACCAGGTGGCGCAGGGGCGCTACGACTCGCTGTGCATGCAGGGCGAGAACTCGTTTGTGAACCGCCTGTCCGAGCGCGTGGTGACGGCTGGCAGCAACGCGGGAATCGTCTACCACGAGGAGCCGTTTGAGCACGCCTTTGACGCACCGGTCTACCAGTTCTGCGCCTTTGTGGACCCTGACGACGAGCATATCGTGACCGATGCCGTGTCGCATTCGCTCACCACGCGCTGGTGCGACCTGTTCTGTGACATTATTCCCGCTAACGGCGGCAAGGACCTGGGCGTGGCGGCGACGCTGGAGCGCCTGGGCATCGACGCGAGCGAGGCGATTGCCTTTGGCGACGGCGAGAACGACCTGTCGATGTTCTCGGCCGTGGGCACAAGTGTGGCCATGGGCAACGCGCAGGAGACCGTGAAGGCCGCAGCGACCTACGTAACGACCGCCGTAGACGATGACGGCATCTACAACGCCGCGAAGCACTTTGGACTCGTGTAGCTGCGACCCGGCACTTGGGGACACTCCTTGCGGGGCGTGTTCCCACTTTGTTTTCGTCCCGCTCGTTTTGTGAAACACGGCTAACTTTTAGGCAAAGTAGTAAGACATGGGCAACTTTTGCGGTAAAGTAAGCCGTGGAAAGTATCCAACGGCTAACTAGCAATCATCGCGAAAGGCGGCCCATGGCCCTACGTGAATCCGGAGAAGACTATCTCGAATCGATCTACGTTCTGTCGCAACGTCAGGGCATCGTGCGCTCGATTGATGTTGCAGAGTACCTTGGCGTAACTAAGGCAAGCGTTTCAAAAGCTATGGCGACGTTGGAGAACAACGGCTACGTCGAAATGGGCAAGCGAGATGTTCATCTGACGGAGCGTGGTCTGGAGGTCGCTCGTCAAATGTGGGAGCGTCACTGCTTTTTCGTGGGGCTGCTGGAGGATGCGGGTGTTTCGGCTGAGGTCGCGTCGCAAGAGGGCTGCCACATGGAGCACTGCCTGAGCGAGGAAAGCTTTGAGAAGCTACGGGCGATGTTGGGTCGGGAAGATGTAGCGGGTCCAACAACAGAAGCCTAACTGTCCCACAGTAGCGCGGAGTTCACGCAAAGCGCGAACCAGCGACTGGGACCAGCGGCCCTTTCGGCCAAGTCCATTTCAGCAAAGGAACCCTGCCAGCAAGCGATGCCCAAGAACCACCAGCAACGTCACCGTAGGCCGGGGTCGGGCTTGGTTTTGAAAACACTCCGCAGCGCGAGGCCCGCCTTTCCGTTGCTCCGCAGGAGCAGGAAAGACGGGCCTCATGCGCGAGGACGTTTTCAAAACCAAGCCCGGCCCCGGCCGGAGGGACCACGAGTGCTACAGGTTCTTGACACCCATCGCGCGCATGGCATTCAGGATGGCGATAATCGCCACGCCTACGTCGCCGAACACGGCAAGCCACATGTTGGCGATGCCCAGTGCCGCAAGCACCAGAATCAGCAACTTAATACCCAGCGCAAAGATGATGTTCTGCCAGACAATCGCCATGGTCTTTCGTGCCACGCGGATCGCGCGGGAAATGTTGGACGGCTTGTCGTCCATGAGCACAACGTCGGCGGCCTCAATCGCGGCGTCGGAACCCATAGCGCCCATGGCAATGCCAACGTCCGCGCGGGTGAGCACGGGCGCATCGTTGATGCCGTCGCCGACAAAGGCGAGCTTGCCCTTGCCCGATTCGGCTGCCAGCAATGCCTCGACGCGCTCGACCTTGTCGCCCGGCAGCAGCTGCGCGTGTAACTCGTCGAGCCCCAGCTGCTTGGCCACCGCAGCAGCCACTTCCTCGCGGTCGCCCGTGAGCATGACGGTGCGCTTGACGCCGGCGGCGTGCAGGTCGCGGATCGTCTGCTCGGCATCGGCCTTAACGGTGTCTGCAATCACGATGTGGCCGGCGTACACGCCGTCAACGAGCACGTGGAGGATTGTGCCGACAACCTCGCAATTGGGAGCGTCGATACCGGCCGCAGCAAGCATCTTGGCATTGCCAACGACGACGTGCTTGCCGTCGATGGTTGCCGTCACGCCATGGCCCGCGTCGTTGGTGGAGTCGCTTACGCGCTTGGGGTCGACCTCGCCATGGTAGGCGGCGCGCACGGGCTGCGCGATGGGGTGATCGGAGAACGACTCCGCAAGGGCTGCGACCTCGAGCAACGACTGCTCGGTATAGCCAGACTCGGGGTGCACCGCCACGACCGAAAACGTGCCGTTGGTGAGCGTGCCGGTCTTGTCGAAGACGACGATGTCCACGTCGGCGAGCGTTTCGAGGTAGTTAGAACCCTTGATGAGAACGCCTAGCTTGGATGCGCCGCCGATGCCGCCAAAGAAGCTGAGCGGCACGCTGATCACGAGCGCGCACGGGCAGCTGACGACCAGGAAGGTCAGGCCGCGCAGGATCCAGTCGGACCAGGCGCCGGTGACCAAGCCGCCGCCAAGCGCGAGCACCGCGGCAGCGCCGGTGACGGCGGGCGTGTAGACGCGGGCGAAGCGCGTGATGAAGTTCTCGGTGCGCGCCTTCTTTTCGCTGGCGTTTTCTACGAGCTCCAGGACGCGCGCGACGGTGGACTCGCCAAATGGCTTGGTGGTGCGCACGTGGATGAGACCCGTCATGTTGATGCAGCCGCTGATGATGTCGTCGCCGGACTTGGCGGGGCGGGGAACTGACTCGCCCGTGAGTGCGGCGGTGTCGAGCTGGGTTTCGCCTTCGACGATGACGCCGTCGATAGGCACGCGCTCACCGGGCTTGACCACGATTACGGTGCCGACGGCGATGTCATCGGGGAAGACCTGCTCGAGTGTGCCGTCGGGCTGCTCGACGTTAGCGTAGTCGGGCGCGATGTCCATCATGGCACTGATCGACTTGCGGCTCTTGCCCACGGCGTACGCCTGAAACAGCTCGCCGACCTGGTAGAACAGCATGACGGCGGCGCCTTCGGCCATGTGCGGGTCGGTATCGGGGAAGAGCACCATGGCAAACGCGCCGATGGTCGCGACGGCCATGAGGAAGCTCTCGTCGAAGGCCTTGCCGCGGCGGATGTTATTGAATGCCTTTTGCAGTACGTCGTAGCCGGCAATCAAAAACGGCACGAGGAACAGCACAAAGCTGGCGTAGATGTCGCCCGGGGTGCCGAATGCGGCAGTGAGGGTGCCGAGCTCATCGAGGGCGTACACCACGGCAAAAATGCCCAGCGCTACCAGGATGCGGTTGCGCTTATGCTCGAGTGATTCTTTTTTCTTGCGCTTCTTCTTTTTCTTTTTGGGGTCGGCGGTGGCCATGACTCGTATCCTCCCATTTGAATGAATGAACACTCGCTCATATAATTTCGCGAGCAAAGGCCGCGGCAAGCGCGGCCTTGCAGGTTGGCGTAAACCTGGGCTAGAGAATGATCTCGCAGTCCGGCTCGGCGTCGGCCGTAAACTCAACAACGCGGTTGAGCACCTCGTCGAACTCAGCATCATCGGCCTCGAGCGTCAGCTTCTGGGTCATAAAGTTGACGGACACGGATTTGACGCCCTCGAGCTTGGCCAGCTCGTCCTGAAGCTCGCGCGCACAGTTGGCGCAATCGATCTCATCGAGCTTGTACTGCTTTTTCATGGTGGGTTCCTTTCCCGTTTTTGCGGCTTGGGTGCAGGCCGCGCTGGTACCGTGGTTGGTTGCTATTCGCAGATATGGCTCATGCCCTGGTTGAGCATGGTGTAGACGTGGTCGTCGGCGAGCGAGTATAGGATATTGCGCCCGTCGCGCCGGAATTTAACCAGGTGCGACTGCTTGAGTGTGCGCAGCTGGTGCGACACCGCGGACTGCGAGGTTTCGGTCGCTTCGGCGATGTCTGCCACGCAGAGCTCGCGGCCCATGAGGGCGTAAAGGATCTTGATGCGCGTGGTGTCGCTGAAGACCTTGAACAGGTCGGCGAGGTCGTAGAGAAGCTCCTCGTCGGGAAGGTCCTCGGGCGAGCAGGTGGTGGGGATCGCGGGTTCGGTGGCCTCGATGTCGGGTTTCGTTTCATCAACGCGGATGCTCATTGCAATATCCTTTCATATGAACATGCGCTCATATAATTTACTTTCGATTATATGAGTGCATGTTCATATGTCAATGACGTTCAGGTAATTCGTTGTACAAAATGATGGGGAATAGTGGACGAGATCCCGGACTGAGCGTTTTTTGATAGTCGATGCCAAGGTGGGTACCCTCGTGCCGTGCAAAAAAATGGAGTATTCTGCAACTATAGGGGGTCCGCTAATTTATTGCAGGTCATATAATGCAGTTCAAGAGTTATCTTAGGGTGTTAATCCGATGAGTTCTTCCTCAAATGTTGCCTAACGCTCTCACGCAAGAGTGATTTCGCTTCACATTTGGATCCACTCGAGGGTGATAGACACCCGACCCTGCTGAATACTCGCAATTTTGCACGTCGCTAGGGTACCCACCTTGTTAGCCGGCCTAGTCTCCGGCCCCGAAGACCCTGCCCTCGGGCGCGAGGCTGCTTGTTTGGGCAAATGATGGGCTGTCGGATTCGACAGTCTGCATGTCATCGATTGCCGGAACTTCATTAATTGTCGGGTCATCCAGCGTGATGCCTTCGAGCGTTGCTTTTTCGAGGTCGATTCGTTGACGCTCTTCGGAATCCTGGCGAAGCTGCTTCTGAATTCGCTTTTTCTCTTCTATAAACCTTCTGAGCACAAACTGTCTCAGGTCCTCTTGCATGATTTGAAAGTCTTTTGGCAGACGCGAGGGGCGTACGCCCTCTTTCCGCTGGATTGCTTCCATGACCCTAACGAAAGAGCTGGCATGCATAAAGGAATAACGACTGACGGTGATGATTCCGTACCCCATGGACGCAAGTGCATTCTTGCGCTCCTCATCGATGGCGCGGTCTTCTTCCGCGTCATGATAAAAACCGTTGTATTCAATGTCTGTGCGAGATTTCTTTAGATATGCATCCATAAAGAACTTTTTGCGTCTCGTGAGATTCTTTGCGGCAGCGGTGACCTGTACCTCGTAATCGGTCTCAATTCCCTTAATACCAAGCCCTCCTTCGCTTTTGGGCAGCGTTAGCATCATGACAAAGGCTGTTTCCATAGGAGACCGGCATCCGTCGCGCACACATTGGATCGCCTTTCGGGCAAGAGCCAGACCGTCGCATCTGGTAATGGAATTAAAGAACTGTTTCAATCTCTCGGTCGAGTTGAGCGCGAAACGCTCGGTATAGGAGGTGGGAGAGTCGGTTCCAAGGGAATAAGCGCCGCATAGTTCAAAGTAGTACTCCACCAGTTCGCGAAAAGGAAGATAGGTGGCGGCCTGAAGTGCGCAAAGCTCAACGCCAACAATGAAGATGCCATCTTCAAGCTCTATAAAGCGTGAGTTCGAGAATCGTTTTGAAGAAACGTGGCATTGACAGTTCATTGCATGGCGCGCATTCCTGCGATCAAACACCATCACCTCGAGGGAATCATTCGCGTCGAGGGAAACATCATGTTTGGTGAGCCATTCTGCGGCTGCGTCAAGGAGCGTTCCGGTGGGACATGATCCGTAAATCGCGGCAGGGTTACAGGACTCGATGCCTTTCGCAGACACCGAATGCGCGGCCTGGTAGACCGCTTTTGCAGTGGTATGTGACAATACGATACTCATGATATATATCGTGTCAGCTAATGCCGTGTTGACGGCGCTGAGTGGAAAAGCCGTTTTAGAGGTCTAACCAAATGCTGTCCAAAAGCTTGACACAATTATGAGTTGGTATGCCCTAAATAAAAGTTTTCGCAGCTTAGCTATAGCATATAAATACTCAATTGCCGCACATTTGATAGTGATGCATCACCATCCGACAACGAATTACGTGTCGGGAATTGGCCGAAATCGTTCGCAATGAGTGTTCAGAATTTGTGATGGCAAATCTATCTGTGGAACGTAGGGCGGCCCCGCTGCGGGGTTTCCCGCTGCGGGGCCGCTCGTGATCTACGCCGGGGTTTGTCGCAGGCGTTTCTACTTGGCGAATAGGTTCTTGAGGTTGAACTCGGCTTGGACGGTGCGGAGCATGAGGTCGGTGTCGTCCAGGCCCAGATGCTGCTCGTTGGCGTCGGCGGCGAGGGTTCCACGGCGGCGCGCCCAGTTCTCGAGCGCGGCGGGGGCGGATTCGCGGGGGAGCGAGCGGACGTCGGCATCCAGGCTGCGGCAGATCTGGCGCGAGTCGATGACGATAATCTTGCCGGCACGACGCGCCTCGGCGTAACCGTCCAGGTGAATCTTGAACCAGCTGTCCTCAAACGCGGCGTTGTGTGCCATGTACGGGTACTTCTTCATGAGCTTGAGCAGCTGCTTCTGCAGCTCCTTGTTCTCGCGGAACGGCTCCTTTCCGTCGATGTCGTCCCAGGTGATGTGGTGGATATTCGACAACGGCACATCCTCGCCGCGGTAGATATCGGGCAGGCCGCAGTAGTGTGCCTCGGCGTCGTGCGGGACGGCGTCGCTGGTGAGCTCCATGATCTCCCAGCCCACGTTGATAATGTAGCCGCGCTCGGGCGCACGTCCGGTGGTCTCGATGTCGATGCCGAGCACCGTGCCCTGGATAGGCTTGCGGGCGTACGCCACGCCGAGCGCGTCGCGGTCGCCGCGGATTTCGCGCATGACGGACGCAGCGGTACGCTTTTGCATCTTGCCGATGGCGGCGCAGGTGTCGGCATCGGACAGGCCGCGCGAAAGCGTCGCGGGCGTCACGTTGCGCAGGCGTGCCTCGCCAATTTGGTCGCACAGGTCGCGGTTGCGGTCAGCCAGGTCGCGCACGGTGGCAAAGTCGAAGCTGGGGTCGCCCTCGGCGGTAAAGTACTCGGTTTCGAGCACCTTAAGGGCCTCCTCGCCCTTCTGGCGCTCGGATTCCATGGCGCCGTGATCGCCATAGATAAACATGGGAATAAACGGCTGGCGCTCGTATTCGAGTGCTTGTGAAACGTTCATACAACTGCTCCTTGGATGGGCCGCGTCGTGCGGCTCAGTGTCATTAAGATGTGGCGAGATGATAGTTTACCATGGGCAACTATTGGCATCGCGCCTAGGACAACTACAATACCCTAGTTGACCGCTAGGACTTTTACAATGCTGCCGAAAGACACGAAAGGTTCCATCCGTCATGGATTTGCTGATTGATATTCTGCTCGACGCCGGCAAGGACACGCTCTCGCTGGTACCGTTCTTATTGGTGACATATTTGGCCCTCGAGACCCTGGAGCACGTCGCGGGCGACAGCGTTAACGGCGCCATCAAGCGCGCCGGCGCCGCGGGTCCCGTGGTTGGCTCGTTGCTGGGCATGGTGCCGCAGTGCGGCTTTTCGGCAATGGCGGCAACGCTGTACGCCGGTCGTGTCGTGACCTTGGGCACGTTGGTGGCGGTGTTCCTTTCGACCTCCGATGAGATGCTGCCGCTGTTGCTCGCCGAGCAAGTTCCCGTGCAGACCATGGCGATGTTGCTCGCCTCGAAGGCGCTGATCGCGCTGGTCACGGGCTTTATCGTGGATGCGGCTATCCGCGGCCTTCGTCGTAATGCCCGCGCGCATGCGGCGATTCGCCGTACCGTGCTGGGGACCGCTGCCAATCCGGCTCATGTGAACTGCGCGCACGACGACCATACCGGGGGCGACATCATTGATGAAGTGGCCGAGGCGGGCGTAAGTGCTGATCACATCCACGAGCTGTGCGAACGCGATCATTGCGGCTGTGACGAGGATGAGGACGAGCACGGGCACGACCACAGCCACGATCATGGTCACGCGGACGAGCACGAGCGCCACCACGACCACAGCCACTCCTACGAGGGCGCGCCCATCGTGTCGATCATCCGCAGCGCGATCTCGCATACCGTGCAGGTGTCGGTATTCATTTTCCTGGTGACGCTGATTCTGGTCGCCGTGCTCGAGACCTTTGGCGAGTCGGCGATCGAGCAGTTCCTGCGCGGCAACGAGACGCTTGCGGTCCTGGGCTCGGCGCTTGTCGGCCTGATTCCCAACTGCTCGGCCAGCGTCGTCATCACGCAACTGTACCTGGAAGGCGCGCTGCAGCTGGCCCCGATGCTCGCCGGCACGCTCATTTCTGCCGGCGTGGGCTACCTGGTGCTGTTCCGCACCAACCGCAGCGCCCGCGAAAACGTCGTGTTCCTGGTCATGATGTACGTCATCGGCGCCGGCTGGGGCCTTATCCTATCCGCCTTCGGCCTCTAAGTAGGCCTAAAAAATGGGCTTCAAATAGCCATGCTCGGCGCCTGCGCAATGCGGCGACGCATGGCATTTTGAAGCCCGTTTTTTGTTGAGCCATGGATTCCGAGCGCTCACACCGCGCAAAACAAAAAGGTAGATTTCCGGGCATGTCCCGAAAATCTACCTTGGTTAGCGCAGCAGCTCGGTGAGGTTGCGCTTAAAGCGGGCCCGGTCTTCGCTGGTAAATGCCGCCGGACCGCGAGTGCGACCGCCGGCGCGGCGCACCTTCTTTTCCTCGTGGCGAATAAACAGTTGCATGTCGATGGTCGCCTTATCGTAGACGCGCCCGCGCACGCCGATGGCGGCGGCATCGCGCCCGAGCACCATGCTCGCCAAGCCAATGTCCTGCGTCACGACTACGTCGCCCGCCTGCAGGCGTTCGACAATGGCAAAGTCGGCGCTGTCGGCGCCCACGCTCACATCGAGCGTCGTGACCCAAAATCCGCGTCGCGCATGCTCGACGTCGCGCGGATCGTTGCGGCGAATGTGGCGTTCCAGGTTCTGTGTGCTGTTGCCGGCGATAACGACGGCAACGCCCGCCCGCCGCGCGCAGTCAATCGACTCGCGCGTGACCGGGCAGGCGTCTGCATCAATAAAGAGCGTTCGCGGCATCTAGTGCACCAGTTTGCCAAATTGAATAGCGCGAACAATCAGCGTTACGCCAAACACCAGCAGTGCGGCGCCGCTAAAGATGACGAGCATCTTGGCCGACCACAGCGGATAGATAAACACGAACATGCCGGCGATGATGGAGAGCGCGCCGCTCAGGATGGCGAGGGCACGGTTGGACGAAAGCTCGGACTCCAGAATGGACATGACACCTTCGACGATCCAGCCAAAGCCGGCCACGATAACCACCATCGTGGTGAGCGTCGCGGTCGAGAAGGCCTGGTTGCGCAGGATTATGACGCCGCCCAAGATAATGAGTAGGTTGGAGATGATGCTCGTCACGCGCCAGCCGGTGGGCAGCAGTGGCTCGAAAACAGCGGTAAACAGCCTGATCGCGGCCGTGATCACAAAGTAGAAGCCCAAGACGGTCGTTAGGAAGACGAGGGACTTGGCGGGCGCAAACAGCAGTGCGATACCAGCAATGAGCGCTAAGACGCCCGTGATGGCGTAGATCCAGCGTACGGCCTTGACGGCTTTGCCCGCCATGCTTTTCTCGTCAAATCCAAACTGGCTCGATTTTTGGTCATCGTTCTTAAAGATGCCCATAATGTCTCCTTTCCGTGCGGCGTAAGCCTTGATCGTTACAACCAGTATCGCCTAAAGGCTCTGGCGTATGGGTCGGGGAGGGCGAAACGTAACCCAAAGGTCCCGAATTGTTTCCGTTGTTCCCCAGGTCGCGATTTTCTATTCAACAGGTGTAGAACATTGCAGCCCTGTTCGTTATTGCCTACGTTTTAGGTTAGATTTTCCTAAGGACAATTGGCTTGTATTGGGGGTCCCTATGAACGAAGCAGTTCCCGAGGCACCGTCGAGTGTCGAATCGATGGCAAAGCAAGGTTGCGAAAAGCTCGGCCTGGACGCGTTCGATGCGTTGGTTCGCCGCGCCCGCACGTGCCGCCGCTTTGACGAGTCCATGCGCGTGCCGCGCGAGTTTTTGCTCGAGCTGGCGGAACTGGCGCACCTGGCTCCCTGCGGCGCCAACGCTCAGCGCCTACGCTTTCATGTGGTGAGCGGTTCCGAGGACTGCGCTCGCGTGTTTGACGAGCTTGCATGGGCCGGTGCGCTCAAGGATTGGTCGGGTCCCGATGAGGGCGAGCGCCCGACCGGCTACATCGCGATTCTTGCCGAGCGCGCCGTTCCGGGCAAGCCCGCCGCTCCCATTACCGAGGTCGACACGGGCATTGCCGCGCAGACGATGATGCTCGCCGCCCGCAGCGCCACGCCCGAGGTGGCTGCCTGCATGTTCAAGGCTTTTACGCCCCACGCGTTCGATGCCATGGGGCTCGATAACGACAAGTATGAGCTCAAGCTGATCATGGCGTTTGGCGTTCCGGCCGAGACGCAGGTGATCGATGCGATCGATTCCAACCCCGACGGCTCCATCAATTATTGGCGCGACGAGGCGCGGGTGCACCACGTACCCAAGCGTCCGCTTGCCGACGTGCTGCTGTAGTTGTGCGTCGTTGCGGTGCAATCCGGCGGCAAAATCACCACAAAGGCTCCTGTCCCCTTTGTGGTGGTACGAGGGGAGGGTGTGTGGCAGATCTGTATTTGGTGCGGCATGGGCAGACTGAGCTCAATGTGCAGAGCATTTTGCAGGGTTGGCACGATTCGCCGCTTACGGAGCGCGGGCGCGAGCAGGCGCTGACGGCGCGTACGGCGTTTGCGGCGCGTGGCGTGGCCTTTGATCATGTGTATTCCTCGCCGTTGGGCCGGGCGCGGCATACGGCCGAGCTTATCGTTGGCGAGGGCCGTTCCATTGAGCTGGTCGATGACCTGCGTGAGTGGCATTTTGGCTCGCTGGAGGGCACATCAAATCGCGAGATGCCGCCGCAGCCCTGGGGTGATTATCCGGTTGCCTTTGGTGGCGAGTCGGAAAGTGAGCTTCGCACACGTATGGTCGCGGTGCTGTCCCGCATCATGGCCAGGCCGCAGCACGACTGCGTGCTGGCGGTTTCCCACGGCTCAGCCTGCCAGGAGTTTCTTGAGTATGTGACTGGCGGGGGAGAGCTGCCCGACAACGGTGCCGTGCTTCATTTTGGCTATTGCGACGGGGCGTTTTCGCTCTTGGGTTGGTAACGAACGAAAGGACCCCTATGAATAAAGATCTGTATCTGGTCCGTCATGGACAGACGATATTCAACCTTAAGCGTATCATTCAGGGGTGGAGTGACTCGCCGCTTACGCAGCTGGGTTGCGACCAGGCGGCGCGCGCCGGCATGTTTTTACGTGCGCGCGGCATTGAGCCCGATCATGCTTACACCTCCACGCTTCATCGCACCGAGCAGACTATCGCCAACTTGTGGCCGGGCTTGGCGTACGAGCGCCTGGACGGCCTGCGTGAGTGGTTCTTTGGCGACTTTGAGGCCGAGCGCGTGATGCTTATGCCCGAGCGCCCGTGGCGCGATTTCTATCGTCAATTTGGCGGCGAGGGCCAGATCCAGGTGCGCGAGCGCATGGTGGCGACGCTGACCGAACTCATGCAGCGTCCGGACCATACGTGCGTGCTCGCGGTAAGCCATGGCTCGGCTATCAAGGAGTTTATGGATCACGTGAAGGGTTCGGCGGCCGACGAGCGCGATCGCGTGCCGGGCAACTGCTCGGTGCTGCACTTTGCGTTTGATGATGCGACGGATACGTTTGAACTGGTTGAGATTTTTACGCAGGAAGACTACGCGCGCGAGCTGGGGCTTGAACCGCTTGTGGCTACTGCGGGTCCGCAGCGCGGATAACGCGAGCGCGGCGGCACGGGTCGCCGGCATAACTTCTCGACGCGAAAGGGGCGGAGATGCATGTACCTGCTGCATCTCCGCCCCCTGTTTGTTGAGCTGCCGATTTTTGTGCTGGGCGGTCTGGTCTTGCTAGAACCGCGCGACCTGGTGCGTGAGCAGACCTGTCGGAACCTGCGGCGCGGCGCCGCTGACCTGCGCGGCGGGGAAGAGCACGGCAACGGTAAAGTTGAACGGCTCCTTGCCGGTGTACGTTCCGGCGGCACGGGCCTCATCGGCCAGCAGCTGCGACGCCCCGGTCAGAGCGGCGGCGTAGGCGGGGTTGTCGGCCAGTGCCGGCTCCGGTGCTTGGTCGAGCATAGCGCGGATGGCCCCGACGGCGTCCTCGCGCTTGACCTCCCACGCGCGGTGCGTAATGCCCGCGGGGTCGGTGACGGCGTAGAGAGACGCGCCCTCTTTGGCGGCGCCCAGGATGATATCCATGACGGGCGAGGCCTCGTAGACGAGCGATACGGGGCGCGGCTGCACCTTGAGCTCGGCGATCGCGCGCGCGGCGGCGGCCACGTCGGCGCTGGCATCGCCCTTGCCGCCCGCAAGTACACTCGTCGGGCAAATCGCCACGACACCCGTCACGCGTCCCGGCTCGCCCGAGCATTCGTACACGTAATACGCCGCACCCGGGTCCTTGAGCATCAGACCATCGGCAATGGCTCCGCCCAGAGCATCGTTGCCGCTCAGGATGCTGCCCATTGCAGGCAGCGCCTCGAGCACGCGGTCCTGAGCTGGGCGGATGCAGGGAAACGGAAGTGCTTTCATGGGCGGTCCTAACGCACGAGTCGGTTTGTTCGCGGCTTATTATGCCCCAACTTGGCCGCTCGCGTCCCAGAGCACGTTATCGGCGAGCGCGATTAGCACCTGCTGACAACGAACGATATCGGCGTGGGGCACATATTCGTTGGGCTTGTGCGCGAGCGCGAGCGACCCGGGACCGTAGCTCATGCAATTGCGGTTACCTGTCTTGCCGGCAATGACGGCGGTGTCGGTGTAGCCGGTAAAGAAGCCGACGGTCGTGTCCGCGTCCGTCACGTCATCGGCGGCACGCTTGAGCACTGCTAGAAGGGGAGAGTTCGGGTCGCGCTCGATGGCGGGGCGGTCGCCCGTCACGGTGTAGCTGCCATGGCAACCGGGAACGGCGGCTTCGGCGACGGCGATGGCCTGCTCTACCATGCGCGTCGCGGCGGCCGTATCGGTCGGCGGGGTCAGACGCATGTCGACCCAGACTTTGGCGCGGTCGGGCACGACATAGGGGCGATATCCGCCCTCGATTTGGCCAAACGTGATGGTCGAAGGCCCCAGCTCATCGTGCGCGGGCAGCGCCACAAACGCGCGACGGAGCGAACACACGACCTCGGCCATGGCGGCGACGGCATCCGCGCCCTTCCACGGCTGGCTCGCATGCGCCGTCACGCCAGCCATTTCAATCTCGAACCACGTACGCCCCTTGTGCGCCACCTGGATCTGTCCGTCGGTGGGCTCGGTGTCCAGCACCCATTCACGCGAGCCGACCCAGCCAGCATCGATCGCGGTCTCTGAGCCGCGCATAAAGTCTTCCTCGTCGACCGAGCAGATGAGCGAAAAGCCGCGGCGGGGCAACGCGCCATCCGCCGCCACGCGCTCGAGCGTATGGACCAGTGCGGCAATGGCGCAGGCCAGGCCACCCTTCATATCGCAGGCACCGCGGCCGTAGAGCTTGCCGTCGCGCACGACCGCCCCGAGCGGCGTAATGTCCGCGTCCCAGCCATCGCCCAGCGTAACGGTATCCATATGGCAGATATAGACGAGTCGCGGCTCGTCGCTTTGGCCCGGCACGGTGACCATAAGGTTGCGGCGCCCGGGGAGTACTTCGAGCTCTGCAATCTGCACGGCATCGAGTACCGGATGGCTCAGCTGCGCCAACTGTTCCTCAACCAACGCTTTGATATGCCGCTCAATTTCATCCTCATACGCGCCCGGGTCTGAGCTGTCGATTCGCACAAGCTCCTGCGCAAGCCGCCAGGCAAAGTCCTTGTCAACCATATGCAACCTCACAATCAGTCTGCTTTCCAAACCGATTGTAAGCCTCCTAAGAGATCCGCGGTGTGCGCGCAGCAGTATTTACCGTTCGCAGGCCGAGCCAGCGCGTTTGCCGTCCGAGCGGGTTCACAAACGGCGCAGTGGGTACGTAGCCTCTATGGACGACATGCTGTGCGACATATCTGCCTTTCGGTATCACCGGATACCTCCACAGGTCTTGGCGATAATGCCGGACCTGCCCGAGTCTGCGGACGATCCGCGCAAGGAGCGCCTTTGCGAGCATCCGCTCGTCACGCATTTTCTGGGCATCCCGTTGCACGTTTTGGCGCAGGGAAGCTGCGGACGTAAGGGCGATCGCATTGTCAGGCATGTTTGGAACGGGGAGAGGCCGTTTGGCTCCGTGCGGCAGACAGAGTTTGGCCTCGATGCCGCGTCCCCACTCTTTACCCTGCTGACCCTGGCCTCCTCGGTCTCAAACGAGCGTCTAATCATGTGCATGTATGAGATGTGCGGCACCTTTGCCGTGTGCAAGATTGCGCCTCAGGTAAAGTCGGCACTTGTGCAGGCGTATGGGGGCCGGTGGGGTGACGCGCAGTTGGGCTGGGAAAACGTAAAGGATGTCTCGGGGAATCCAACGGACTTGTGGAAACGACCGCCCTTGATCGAGCTCTCTGAGCTTACGGAGTACGTCGATAAGATCCGGGGGCTCCGCGGCGCTAAATCGTTCACACGTGCCGCGAAATGCATTACAGGGATGGCGGCATCGCCGCTCGAGGTCCAGGCATCGATGCTGTTTGGTCTTTCGAGGTTACGCGGCGGCGAAGGGCTGCGCCTTACCAATAACGTCGAGATTCGTATGACGCGCAGCGCTCGTCTGATTTCGGGGCTCGACAGGCGCTATGCCGATATCCTGCTGGCAAATAAGGACGGCAGCCGAGAGTGTCTGGTTGAATGCCAGGGTAAAGCCATACACGGATCCATAGAATCCAAGATCTCTGACTCCGACCGAACGACGGCCTTGCAGGCGATGGGATATCCCGTCGTTTTGATGACCTATGGCCAGCTGGCCGACTCCGATGCCTTCCGCGTGGTGATGGAGCTCATCATGTCCTATCTCGATGCGCCGCTGAAAGACAAGACACCGCGGCAGCAGGAGCTCGAACGCCGGCTTCGTGAGGAGATATTTATCGATTGGTCGGGAATGTAGTCGTGCAGGTGGAAAACGGTCGCGCGAACTAGAGTTTTGGGCGCGAAAAAAGCTTCAGTTTCGCCTTGGAAGGACTTTAAAAATGCTATCCAGAACAAGTTGTTTCGGAAAATCGACAGTCAACTTGGATGTGGTATACAGAGATCGATTTTTACCTACTAAAGCTCCAGATAAAGCTGTTTATCAAAGCGGGTGCGCTCAGTAATTTGGGTATGACTGTCGATTATCCGAAAAAACTTGTTCTGGGTAGCATTATCAAAACCAGCCGGAGCAAAGAAATCGGCCCCCGTTTCGCGAAAACGGGGGCCGAATGGGCTTCATGGCCTGCCTGGCAGGCTTGGCGCCGGCGCTATTTGATCACGCGTACGCGATACATCGACGGAATCTGCTTGAGCGCCTCGATCGTGCTGCTGTCCAGGTGCTCGTCGGTGTCGAACATGGTGTAGGCGTTCTCGCCGGCGGACTCGTTGGTCATACGCTGCACGTTGGCGTTGTCCTTGGCGAGAATGGCCGTGATCTGGCCGATCATGTTGGGCACGTTGGCGTGCAGGCAGGCGATGCGGCTTGCGGCGCGCGCCTTGCCCATGCTGCAGGCGGGGTAGTTGACGCTATGTGCGATGTTGCCGTTCTCCAGGTAATCCTTGAGCTCGCTGATGGCCATATCGGCGCAGTTGGCCTCGGCCTCGCCAGTGCCGGCGCCCGAGTGCGTGGTGATAAACGTGTTGGGCATCTTGACGGTCTTGGGCGTGGCAAAGTCGCAGCTAAACCAGCTCAGCTTGCCCTCGCGCAGGGCAGCGTCGACGGCGTCCTCGTCAATGATGGTCTCGCGTGCGTAGTTGATGAGCACGGCGTCGGGTGCCAGCAGGTTAATCTGCTCGGTGCTGATCATGCCGATGGTGTCGGCCTTGCTGGGCACGTGTACGGTGAGGTAGTCGCAGCCGCGGCAGAGATCCTCGAGCGTGCCCACACGCTGCACCTCGCGGCTCAGCACCCACGCGTGCTCGACGGAAATGAACGGGTCGTAGCCGTAAACGTCCATGCCCAGGTCGACGCAGGCGTTGGCGACCTTGGAGCCCACGTTGCCCAGGCCGATGACGCCGATGCGCTTGCCCTTGAGCTCGCGGCCCACAAAGGCCTTCTTGGCCTTTTCGGCATCGACCTGAATCTCGGGGTCGTCGGCGTTGTCGCGCACCCAGTTCATCGATTGCACCACGCCGCGGCTCGAGAGCACCAGCATGCCTAGGACGAGCTCCTTGACGGCGTTGCTGTTGGCGCCGGGGGAGTTGAAGACGACGACGCCCTTCTTGGCGTACTCCTCGACGGGGATGTTGTTGACGCCGGCGCCGCAGCGGGCGATGGCGCGGATGCCCTCGGGCAGCTCGTAGCCGTGCAGGTCGGTCGAGCGCATCAGGATCGCGTCGGCCTCCTCGGCGGTGCTCACAAACTCGTAGCCTTCGCCAAACTCGACTTTGCCATCCTTGGTAATGTCGTCGATGGTCTTAATCTTGCGCATGAAAAACTCCTTAGCGGGTTTGTTTAAAACAAGTGGTTTGAAGTGGCTGGTCGGCCCGCGTGCTGCGGGCTAGTTAGATCGCGGGCTCAAACTACGCTGCGCTTCGAAGTCCTTCATGTACGAGGCCAGTGCCTGCACGTCTTCCATGGTTACGGCGTTGTACACGCTGGCGCGCATGCCGCCGACGAGGCGATGGCCCTTGACGTTTTGGATCTGGTGCTCTGCCGCGCCCGCAACAAAGGCAGCGTCGAGGTCGGCATCGCCGGTACGGAACGTGACGTTGGCGATGGAGCGACTGTCTGTCTGCGCAGTGCCGTGGAATAGTTTGCTGTGCTCGAGCAGGTCGTAGAGCAGGTTGGCCTTGGCCCAGTTGCGCTCGGCCATGGCGGCAAGTCCACCGGTCTGCTCAACCCAACGGAACACCTTGCCGCACACGTAGATGCCAAAGGTGTTGGGCGTGTTGAGCATGGAGCCCTTGGCGGCCTGGGTCTTAAGGTCCAGGTACTGCGGAGTCTGCGCAAAGGCCGGACCGTCGGCGATCAGGTCGTCGCGCACGATAACCACGGTGACGCCCGCGGCGCCGGCGTTCTTCTGCGCGCCGGCGTAAATGAGCCCGTAGCGCTCAACGTCGAGCGGCTGCGACAAAAAGCAGCTCGAGACATCGGCGACCAGCGGCACGTCGCCGCAATCGGGCAGCTCGTGGAACATGGTGCCAAAGATGGTGTTGTTCTGGCAGATGTAGACGTAGTCGAGCCCGTCGCCCGCGGCCTCGGCGGCAATGCGCGCGTTGATGTCGGCCATGTCGGGGATGCGGTCGAAGTTGGTGTCCTCGGAGCTCGCGAGCAGCACGGCCTCGCCGTACTTGGCGGCCTCTTTGTACGCCTTGTTGGCAAAGTTGCCGGTCACGATGTAGCCGGCGCGGCCGCGGCGCATGAGGTTCATGGGGATGCCCGCAAACTGCAGCGTGGCGCCGCCCTGCAAAAACAGGACGCGGTAGTTGTTGGGGATGCTCAGCAGGCGGCGCAGAGTTGCCTCAGCGTCATCGATGATCTGCTGGTACATGCTAGATCGATGACTCATCTCGAGCACGGACATGCCGCAACCGCGGTAGTCCATCATCTCGTCGGCGATCTCGGCGAGCACGCTTGTGGGCAGCGCTGCCGGGCCAGCTGAGAAGTTGTGCACACGTGCCATCTTCTAGTTCCCCCTCGTAGTCGTTTGAACGTTCGGGATACTTTAGCACAGTGGAGCGCCAAGCGCGACCGCATCACGGTAAAACTCGAGTGCGTCGCTATGATTTACAGGATGGTTACATGGGGGAGGGCGGTCGCTAGGTCTATACCACCGGGATATACCGTGACAGGTACTCTTTGAGTGCGGGGTCGCACACATAGAGATACGTTCCTAGCATGCCGCGCGTCATGAGGACGTAGTAGGCGTTGACGATAATCTTTTGCAGATCATCGTCGCTTGCTTTTTTCTTCGCGACGGCATCTTTGAAGTTCGCCTTGTTAACGTAGACTGAATCTTTGTCCGAATCGTAGTAAATGTCGGGACCCAGAATTACGAATCCGTAGTTGAGATCGTAGCCTTGTACCGTATGAATGCATCCGACTTCGTTGACGGCGTTGGCGGAGTTAACCCAATCCTTCTGGGTTGAGTTCCAACGTTTGGGAATGCCCTCGATGACGATATCGAACACATCTTTATTGCTCTTGCTTTCCCATTTCCAAGCAAAACCGGCTGTCATACGGGACAGCCCAACTTCTTTTTCTTTGGTCTGCTGTAGGGAGCAGAAATCTTCAAAGCGGTCGACTATGCCAAACTGGTACCTGGGGATATCACTGTCAGGATCGCCGGCTTGCGAGTCGTAAGGCTGAGAGGCAAAGAGCTCATCAAACTTCATGCCGGCATGCATGTACGCTTTGTTGTCAAGCAGGTCGTAGACAAAATCGAGGTACTCATCGCCGCCACGCACACGCATTTGGGTGCTCAAGTTGAATTCTTCGGTCTCGATTCCAGCTTCTTCGAGTTGGTTGAGTCGCTGCTCAAGGCCATCTCGGTTGAGTCCCGATGCGCGGACTTGCTGTTTGGGGTCATAGAACAGATATGCCTTGTCGCAGCATTTGAATATCCAGTCAACTTGGTTGCTCGTATGTGGAAGGCCGAGGCGATCGCAGGTGTTATAGAAGGCCTTGATGCCGGAGCCCATGCTTAGATAATTACCCAGTCGATGTGCTTCGTCGACAAGTAGGATGTCATAACGATCATTTTTGGTTACGTCACTGGGGCTCAAGATATCGCCAGGCTTTAACCCTGGTAGGAAGTGCGTGAGTTTCCTGAGGGTCTTCTTCAGGGAATCCATGGGGGTGACAAAACCGACTCGCAGGCCGGAAAGGTTGGGCTCATTTTTGATTTTGAACATGAGACTGATGGCGAGGATTGTTTTGCCTGTTCCCGGCGCGCCGTTCACGACGGTTATACGTTCTCTTTTTGAGCCGCCGTGTTTTGCGTCTTCATGCTCCTGTTCGAGACGTTTATAAATCGTCTCGATCGTTTCGTATTGGTCGGGCGTAAGCGTCTTGAAAGGCGAGAACTTGAACAGATCGGAGTTCTCAAGCTCTTCAATCGGATGAATCGCGTAGTTTTCTTCGCGAAGCTTTGTCCAGAGGTTTCGGAACTTCTGGCGATACTGAGGCCGCTCAAAATAATCGAATTGGGCATAGCCGTTGTTGGCATTGGTGACCTGGTATTTTTCGTCGGCACAGAACAGCTCAATAAGTCGATTCTCGAACTCGAACGTTGCGGATTGGTTGAAGGTGGGATTGTCGATTAGAAGGGTCCGGTCGAAGTCCTTGTCCACGTTTGCAGCGTGTTGTTTCATACGGCGCTGGTAGTTGGTTGTTTGGCCGATGTATGCCGTCGTGTTTCTGCTGTTGGTAAGAATGTAAAGGACGGGCCAACTCTCGTCATGATGGGCTCCAGGCTTTGGCGTGCCAAAGTCCTGAAGCGATTCGCTTGTCTCGAAGGGCTGGGGCAGGGGAAGCGTGTATTGCCGAAGGGCGAACTCGTTACTCATGGTGGTCCGCCTTTCTGTATTCGCTGGAGCTGGTGTCGACGGGATAGCGCTCGCCGTTGCGTTTGAGTTTGGACGAGAGCGCCTTTGGGAGGTCGATTCCGTTTAAATCGGCGAAACGCAGGAGAAAGAGGAGCGTGTCAGCGACTTCGTCTTCGATGGCTTGGCGCTGATCGGCGTTATCGAACATTTCTGCAATGCGCTCGTCGCTCATAAAACGAAAGAGCTGAAGGAGCTCGGAGGACTCAGTTGCCATGCCGATGGCAAGCTCTTTTGGCGTGTGATATTTGCGCCAGTCGCGTGCATCACAAAAGTCCCTGACTTGTTCCGTCATGGCATCGAGCTTATCCATCGTCCGCAACCTCCCTGATGTTCATTGTTTTATTATGGCCGTATCTGGGATTTATTGCACATCATTTGGGGCGTGCGGTTTGTTCGGTCGCGATTGGCCGGCAGGAAGTTTCACCATGAAGATCGATGCCGATGTTGACCAGCTGCGCGAGAGCCTGCTCGACCGCGCGGGGAGTGCGGCAGGCGCGGGCTTTCCGGCCGCCATGCTCGACGTGATGGATATCGAGGACGAGTCGCCCCAGGAGCTCCTATCCCGAGCCGAACGCGAAGGCCTCGACCTCCGCGACTTTGCCGCCGACGATGACTAGGGTAGCTAATTTGGGACGGGGCGTCTGCACCCGCAGCTGCGCGAAAATGCACGATAAGCCGTCGCAATGGAGTCTACTGACCTCGCGACTGTTCTATTTTGACTGCACGCTGGCTAAGTGAGTAGGCTTTATTGGAAATCCTGAGCACCCGACTAATTTGCTTCAACAAACCCGCAGGTCACAGACTTGTGTTTTGGAGACGTGGTCGGCGATTCGACAAAAGTCTACTCACTTAGTTTTGAGAGACGCTAATTGTCCGCAACGAGACCCCAGCCGGGGCGATTGATGCTCAAATGTAGCCAATTCGGGACGGCTACCCCGCCCCTCTTAGGGGCAAGGCAGGGGCTGCGGTGACTTTACGCACAAAAAATGCCGGGTGAAAGATCCCGGCTCTTGGAGGCCCCTCTTTTAGAGGGTACCGATTTCTTTATAGCATGAGATCGGACGGCTTTCAAATGGCGCCATGTGGATGGGATGGGATGGCGCGCCTGATAAAGCCCTCAATGAATGGCATCTAACTAGCGTTCGTGATATAAAGAAATCGGTCATCTCAAAAGAGAGGGCTTCCAAGTGCCGGGGACGTTTTCCCCGGCTTTTTTCATTTCGGTGTCAATTCAAATGTTTTTCAACCCATCCCCTCAATAACTTGCGGTGAAATAGGGACTGAAATGGCTGTTCAGAAGCCTATTCAATCCCTATTTCACCGCAACTTATGGGTGGGGATGGCTACGATGCCAGTGTGGCGATGACGGCTTCGTCGCCGGCGTATATTAGGGTGTTGCCGTCGGGGATGATCGTTTGGCCGTCGCGCTTGAGCATCACCACGATAAAGGGGTGCTTGCCCTGCGGCACATCGCGAAGACGCTGGCCGGCCAGGCGACCGTGGGGGGTCACGGTGACCTCGCGCAGCGTAACCTCGGCACGCTCTTCAAACGTTGGCGCGGCCATCACCAGCAGGTCACCTTCCTCGATGACGGTATCGCCGTTGGGCAGCACCGGGTGCGCACCGTCGCGCAGCACCAAGACCACCAGCATGTCCGTCGCGCTGCCAATGTCCGCGAGCGAGCGTCCGGCAAACGGATGTCCAGCGCCCACCTTGAGCTTTACAAACGACATGCCGTCCTCGTCGCGGTAGTCGTTAAAGGTGCGGCGCACGTCGCCGGTCGCATCGATCATATCGAGCTTCTTCGCCACCGCCGGCAGCAGCGAGCCCTGCACCACAATGCTCGACACGGCAATCACAAACACCAGGTCAAATAGGTTGTGTCCGCCGGGAACGCCGGCCACCACGGCAAAGAGACTAAAGACGACCGAAGCTGCTCCGCGCAGACCCGCCCAGCTTACGAGTGCAACCTGGCGAGGGTTCGTCCTAAACGGCGCCAGCAGCATGCCTACGGCGATGGGGCGGCTCGCAAAGAGCATAAACGCCATGAGTGCCAGGCCCGGTAGCAGCATTTGCGGCAGGCGTGCGGGTGTAACGAGCAGGCCCAGCAAAAAGAAGATGGTCATCTCTGCCATCTCGGTGAGGGTGTCAAAGAAGTGCGCCATCTCGACTTTGCCGGTGATGTCGCTGGCACCCAGCACAATGCCGGCCAGGTATACAGCCAAAAAGCCGTTGCCGCCCAGGTAGCTCGGCAGCGCGTAGGCGACGATGGCCACGGCGAACAAAAAGATGGTCTGCGCGTCCTTGGCCGTTGCGTGCGCGCGTTCAATCAGGCGGCCCGCCGCCCAGCCGATGGCAAGGCCCAGGCCCACGCCCAGGATAATCTGCTTGGCCAGCAGTGCGGGAATGTTGATGTCGCCGCCGGCCGCGAGTGTAGCGAGCACAGCGGTGAGCATGTAGGCGACGGGGTCGTTGGAGCCCGATTCGACCTCGAGCAGCGAGTCGGTGCCGCCCCTCAGCGAAAGGCTGTGCTCGCGCAGAACGCTAAAGACGCTGGCCGCGTCGGTGGACGCCACGACCGATCCCAGCAGCAGGCCGCCGATCCAGTCGAAACCCAGCACAAAGTGGGCGAATACGCCGGTGATGCCGGCAGTGATGACGACGCCGAGCGTGCTCAGCAGCACTGCAGGTATGGCGACGGGCTTGGCGCGGTCGATGTTGGTGTTAAAGCCGCCGTAGAACATGATGAACAGCAGCGCCGTGCTGCAGACGGTTTCGGTGAGTGCGTAGTCGCTAAAGTCGATGTGCGCCGGGCCGTTGACGCCCAACAGCATGCCGAGCGCGATAAAGATGAGCAAGGTGGGGAAGGGGAGTTTTTTGCCGACGGGTTTGATGGTCAGGCACAAAATGATGACGAGGCCGATAAAGAGAAGGATCTGGTTCATGGATGGTGTCCGCTCCTGGGTGGTTGGCGTGGCACGGTCAGTTGTCTGCGGTTATTTGTACCCAAAGATGGTGGGTTTATGGGGTTGGATTGCGGGCATGCGCGATACCGTCATAGACGGCTGCCGTCTTTGCCTCTGCACGGAAACCCTTTCCAGCTTTATTGCAACGGAGTACAATGGGTAACGTTTAAGTTCAACTTGAAGTTTTAGTTGCGGCACCGGGCTTCGGCCGCAATGCAAGGAGAGGCGTACCATGGCGATCTATGTGACATCTGATGCTCACGGGCACGTGCGTGCGCTTGACGAGGCCCTGTCTAAGATCTCGTTGACGTCCGACGACACGCTGTACGTGCTGGGCGACATGATCGATCGCGGGCCCGATCCGGTCGGCGTTATTAAGCTCGTGCGCTCGCTGCCCAACGCCCACGTGCTCAAGGGTAATCACGAGCAGATCATGCTCGATGCCATCATTGGTCAGGATCCGCTCGATGCCGAGACCTGGGATATCAACGGTGGCTGGACGACGCGCGAGCAGCTCAACGACATGGAATTTGAGGCATACGAGGAGCTCGTGCGATGGATGGCCGCGCTGCCGCTCTACGCGGTGGTCGAGACCGAGGAGCGCCCGTATCTGCTGGTACATGCTGGAATCGAGATGAAAGCGGCGCGCGCGTTTTTGCTTGAGCATGGCGTCGATTGTGCCGATGGCGTCGGAGCGGTGGGTGCCGATCGCGAGCTGCTGCAGCAGATGCTCGCGGTGCAGTCGTCCGATGACCTGCTATGGATTCGTCACGGCTATTGGGATGTGCCGACCGGGCTGCTTTCTGCCGAGGGCAAGGGCCCGGTCGTGGTGAGCGGTCACACGCCCACGGTATCGCTTGGGCGCTATTGCGAGGTCGGTGGTCTGGCGGGGCTCGATGAGGAATCGGGACGCGGGCAGATCGTGCGCTTGGGCGGCGAGGACACTGCCGGCGTGCCCGATCGCATCGATATCGACTGCGCTGCCGCCACCGGCTCCGAGTTCGGTCGCGTGGGCATCCTGCGGCTCGATGATGGGGCGGAGTTCTACGCAAACATTCTTCCTGGCGAGTAATTAGCTGCTCCACGCTGCAATTAGGCGCCGTACGGATTCCGGTCTCTCTCGATGCGTTGGCGGATGCGGCGGTACTCGATAATCAACAGTACCAGCAGTAGGGCCATGATGGCTAGGTAGCTCACGACGGCGCCCGTCAGGCCGAGCAGATTGATCAGAATCACCGGGAGCACCACGCTCACGGCAAAGCAGATCAGGTAGATCTTGGTGACGTCTCCAGCGTGGCGCAGCACCGTGATGATGGCGTAGATAAAGTCGATGGCCGCGGTGACGCCGCCGGCGAGGACCATTAGCAGCGCCAGCGTACGGTAGCGCTCAAAGCTGAGACCGTACATAAAGCTCATGAGGGGAATACCGGGACCTGCCATAAATGCGGCGCACACGCCGGTGATGACCACGATCAGCGCCATAACGGCAACAATAATCAGGTCAAAGCGACGACGCTTGCGAGGATTAGCCCAAATGCTCGACAAGCGCAGGAGCTGCGGTTTATAGACAAATCCAATGCTCAACAGAATAGCCTGAGCTGGAAAAAACAGGGCATTAAAGTACAGCTGGTATTTGTAGGCCAGTGTTCCTTCCATCACAAACTTGGGCATGCTCTCGATAAGATTGAACAGGAATAGCGCGCCAAAGAGTGGGGCGCACTGGACAAACAGGTGGCCGACCTCGCGCAGGCTTACGCGGCGCGATTTTTCGGTCTCGAGCAGGGCGAGCGGCGCGGTGACCAGCACGAGCGAGGCGATCGCGGCGATGCTCATGGCCATGGCCGCGATGGGCATGCTACGCGTGAGGAACAGCGCCACGCTGAAGACCGCGATGACGGCGACGGAGCGTAGCGTTTGACTCATTCCAGCCAAGTAGAGCTTGTCGGCCTGCTGCAGGCGGCCTTCGTACACGTCGGCGACGCCATCGATGACCTTATACAGGTAGACGCCCAGGCCGATCGTCGCCATCTGCGCATCATAGCCGCGGGCGCTGCTGTACATGAGGCCGCAGCCTAGGGCGAGCGCTCCACAAAGCCAGCGGTTGAGCTGGTAGGAGGCAAAGGACGTCTTTTCGTCGATGTCTGAGACCTGGAAATTGCGCACGCCGTAGTTGCACGCGATCATGATGAGCGTGCCGGTGACAAAGGCGATGGAGAATTTGCCTGCTTCTTCGGCGCCCACGAGCTGCGTAGACACGATGGTGAGCAACGGAAACGCCAGGCCCCATACGGCGGTGCCGAGGGTGTTCCAAAGATAGTCGCGGCTGGTGGCGTGCTCCTCGTATTCCGCTTCCTGCATGGAGAAGCCGCCGCCGTAGACGGCGCCGAGCAGACGGTTCCACCAAGCGTTGACCATGCGGCGGACGGGGCCGGGCTCCCGATCGCGTTCGCGCCGGCGACGTGTGGCTTGGCTGCTATCGGGTCCGCCGGCGTTGCGCTGGCTCAGCTCCTGGATGCGCGCGAGCTCTTCGGCCGTGTGGGAGGCGGGGAACAGGCCGTTCTCGATGCGGCCGCCCTGGGCCTTCGCGGCGCCGTCTTTCGATGCAGCGGGGTTGGAGACGCCGTTGCGGCGGGCGATGGCGCGGCGAATGCTATCGAGGGGCGTGATGCTCAAAGCGGAGTCCTTTCTATTGCTGCGCTTTAGTATAGACGCGACGGTGTTCGTTCGTGTTTTTGAACGGATTGTTCAATAATTTCGGCGGGCGGCTGTAATTTGTCGGTAAACGTGCGGTATCCTGTTGAAGTTTTGTGACACCCCCGATGCCGCCCACGCGGTACCAAGGAGCTTCTACCTATGGACGTCGCCGCATTCTTACTGGCTCTTGTGCCGATTATTTGGCTGGTCGTGATGCTGCTGTGCTTTAAATGGCCAGCTTGGAAGGCCGCTATCGGATCGTTTGTCCTTTCGTGCTTGCTTGCCTTCGCATGGTGGCACCTGCCGGCAGCGCAGATCGCGACCGCCTCGCTCGAAGGTTTTTTGATGGCTCTGTGGCCCATCGTCCTGGTGATCATCGCCGCGGTGTTCACGTATAACCTGTGCGTTCGTACGGGTGCCATGGACGTGATCGGCAGCATGATCACCTCCATCAGCAGCGACCGCCGTCTGCTGGCGCTGCTCGTGGCTTGGTGCTTCGGTGGCTTTATGGAGGGCATGGCCGGCTTCGGTACCGCTGTCGCCATTCCCGCCGGCATGCTCGCGGGCCTGGGCTTTGAGGCCGTGCCTGCCGTGCTCATCTGCCTGCTGGCCAACGGCGTGCCCACGCCCTACGGCTCCATCGGCATCCCCACGGTGTCCGTTGCCGACCTGGTGGGTTTGGATTCCCTTCACCTAGCGACCGTTCAGCTGGTGCAGCTCGCACCGTTCTTTGTGGTGATGCCGCTATTTATTGTGCTGGTTGCGGGCCGTGTTGCCGATGACCAGGGCAATGCCGCGAGTGTGGGCGAGCGTCTGCACGGTGTTGCCGGCGTGGCGTTGCTCTCCGGCGTGTCGTTTGTCGGCGCGGCTCTGGTCGTTGCCATGTTTGTGGGCCCCGAGCTGGCCGTGGTCGTAGGATCCATCGTTTCGCTCGCGCTGACAGCTGCACTTGCCATGCGTGCCGAGAAGTCGGGGCATCTGGACGCACGCTTTCACATGAATATCGAGGCGGGGGAGAAGCTCACCGTTAAGTCGGCGCTTTCGGCCTGGTCGTGCTTCATCCTGATCTTTGTGTTGCTGCTGGGCACGTCTAATCTGGTGCCTGCTGTACATGCTGCGCTCGCACCGTTTGCGAGCCATGTGCAGGTGTATTGCGGTGAGAATCCCGGTATGCTTACGTTTTCGTGGATTAACACGCCGGGTGTTTGGATCTTCCTGGCCGCGTTTGTCGGCGGTGCCATTCAGGGTGCTTCGCCACGCATGATGGGCGAGGTGCTGGCCGCGACTGTGAAGCAGATGATGCCGACGGTGATCACGATGCTTTCGGTGCTGGGCTGTGCCAAGGTGATGGGCTATGCGGGCATGATCTCTTCGATCAGCGCGTTCTGCATCGCCGTCGCCGGTGGGCTGTACCCGATTCTGGCTCCGTGGATCGGTGCGGTTGGTGCGTTTGTGACCGGCTCGGGCACGTCCTCGGGCATGCTGTTTGGCCCCATTCAGAGCCAGGCTGCCACTGCGCTGGGTGTGAGCGACTACTGGATGGTCGCGTTGAACGCCCTGGGCGTCGCCGCCGGTAAGATGATCTCGCCGCAGACCCTCGCCATTGGTCTTGCCGCCGTGCTCGTGCGCGGTAAGGATGCCGAACTCCTGGGCGCCGTCCTGCCCTACGCCGCCGGCATGCTGGTCCTGATGAGCGCCATAGCCATGCTCGGCCAAGGCCTGCCGCTGTAGTCGGCACTTAGGGACGTTCCTTATGTGCCGGCACTTTGGGAACGTCCCTAAGTGCCGGCATCCGGGGACACTCCTTGAATGTTGTCTGTTCAAGAGTGTCCCCAATGACTAGTCGTTTAAGAACGTCCCCAATGACTGGGCCGCTTGCCTGCGATTTTTGACCGTTGGGCGGGCTTGCCGCCCTTGCCGCAAAAACGTTTTTGCATATCGGGTACAACGGGCTTTACGTGAGTAAAGTGCGCGCCGCGTCCACGTGCCGCGTTTTTAAAGGAGGCCCCATGCCTGGTGTTACCCCTGCAGAAGTTCTGTCCAATTTTGGCATTACGCTGGTCGAAGACCCCGCTGAGAACCAGCCCCGCCTGCTGGTTGACCTGCCGGCAGCCGAGCTCGTCGAGCATGCCATCCGCCGCAACGAAGGCCGCATGGCATCCAACGGCGCGCTGGTGATCGAGACGGGGGAGCGTACCGGACGTTCGCCCAACGACCGCTTTATCGTTGACACCCCCGATGTCCACGACAAGATTGCCTGGGGCGCCGTCAACCGCCCGCTGTCCGTCGAAAGCTACGAGGTCATCAAAGCCGGCATCGTCGACTATCTCAACGAGCGCGATGTGTTTGTCACCCGCGGCATGGCCGGCGCCGACCGCAACCACACGCGCCGCCTGCTCGTCGCCTGCGAGCGTGCCAGCCAGGCGCTCTTCATTAAGCAGATGCTCGCCCGCCCGCTCGCCCGCGAAATCGCGCGCACCGGCGAGCCGGACTTCTGCGTGCTCGCCGCGCCGGGCTACCAATGCGACCCTGCCATCAAGGGCCTCAACTCCAGCGCCGCCGTGGTCATCAACTTCCAGGAGCGCGTGTTTTTGGTCGCGGGTACCGGCTACTCCGGCGAGATCAAAAAGTCCATCTTCAGCGTTATGAACTATCTGCTGCCCGTCGAGGACGACGTGCTGCCCATGCACTGCTCGGCCAGCATGGATCCCGTCACGCACGAGACCGCCGTGTTCTTTGGCCTGTCCGGCACCGGCAAGACCACGCTTTCGGCCAATCCCACGCGCCTGCTGATTGGCGACGACGAGCACGGCTGGTCCGACATGGGCATCTTTAACATCGAGGGCGGCTGCTACGCCAAATGCGAGGGCCTGGACGCCGTCCACGAGCCCGAGATCTTCAACGCTGTCCGCTTTGGCGCGATCTGCGAAAACGTGGTGCTCGACGAGAACCGCAAGCCCAACTACGACGACATCTCGATCACGCACAACACGCGCGCGGCCTATCCCGTGGAGCACATTCCTAACGCGTGGACTAAGGGCATGGGCACCACTCCGAGTGTCGTGCTGTTCCTGACTTGCGACGCTTTTGGCGTGCTGCCGCCCATCTCACGCCTGACGGCCGACGCCGCCATGTACCACTTTGTGACGGGCTTTACGGCTAAGATTCCCGGCACCGAGGTCGGCGTCACCGAGCCCACGCCCACGTTCTCTTCGCTGTTCGGCGAGCCGTTTATGCCGCTCGACCCCATGGTTTACGCCAAGATGCTCGGCGAGCGCATTGCAGACGGCCGCACGCGTGTGTACCTGGTCAACACCGGCTGGATCGGCGGCGGCTACGGCGTGGGTCATCGCATCGAGCTGGCCTACACGCGCTCGCTGGTCGCGCGCGCCCTCGACGGCACCATTGAGGACAGCGAGTTCGTGCACGACGACATCTTTAACGTCGACATTCCCACGACGTGCCACGGCGTGCCCGATGGCATCCTGGTGCCGCGCCAATACTGGCAGAGCACCGCGCGCTACGACGAGGCCGCGCACAACCTGGCGGTGATGTTCGAGGAGAACTTCGAGAAGAAGTACTCGCACCTGCCCGAGTCCGTCAAAGCCGCCGGCCCGCACGCCCAGGTGTCCGCCGAGGCCCGTCATCGCGGCCGCGGCCTGCTGGGACTCCGCCACTAGCTTCGCCGTGAGTCCATATCCACCACAAAGGGGACAGGCACCTTTGTGGTGGTTTTGCTCGTGTGGATGACTCGGGTTACAATACGCCTGACATATCGTCCCCTTCTCCGGATGGGGACAGCGCAAGCGTTCTTGTGACGGCACCGTAGGACTTTGAAGGTGGCCGTTGTGAGGGCGCTTTTTGTTTAGGCGCCCTCACTCGGGCGCGCACAATGAAGGGAGAGCGTATGAAGAGCTTTATTGCCGAGGATTCATTCTGGGAGCTGTTTCCGCAGGCAGCGGTCGGTGTTGTGGTCGTGGAGGGCATGAAGCCCACGGCTCAGATTCCTCAAGAGGACGTGGATGCGATTGCGGCGTTGCTCGACCGCGCCAATATCGATGCGGAGCGTCATCTGACCAGCGATACTATCAGCGAGAACGCACCGGTCAAGGCATGGCGCGAGGCCTATCGTCTGTTCAAGACCAAGAAGGGCGCGCGTTGCTCAATCGAGAACCTGCTCAAACGCGTGCTCAAAGGCAAGCCGGTGGGCCACATTGCGCCCGCGGTGGACATCTACAACACGGTGTCGTTGACCTACGCGCTGCCCGTGGGAGGCGAGGATCTGCATGCGATCGAGGGAGACCTTCGCCTGAAGGTGACCGACGGTGGCGATGCGTTCTGGCCGCTTGGCGAGGAGGCGGACGATCCGACGCTGCCCGGCGAGCTCGCCTACATCGATGATGCAGGCGCCGTGTGCCGCTGCTGGAACTGGCGCGACGGCGTTCGAACGGCGCTGTCCGATGATTCGGCCGATGCGTTCCTGGCGATTGAGTGCGTGGAGCCCGAGCGGATGGGGGATTGCCAGGCTGCCGTTGATCGTCTCGCCGAGTTGCTCGAGCGTTATCTGGGCGCTACGGTTGTCGTTAAGACGCTTGTGACCCGCGACAATCCCTGCGTGGAGCTGTAGCGACGCCTGCGGATCATGTTCGCCGGCCCAAACCACCACAAAGGTGCCTGTCCTCTTTGTGGTGGTTTTTATGTTGATGGGTTAACAAATAGGGCGTGCAGGGCTGCCGGCCGTTAAGTACGGCTAAGATGTTTACCCGTAAGCATTATGCAAGCGAAAGGCGGTCGTCTCCCATGCAGCAGAACGACGAGACACGTTTCGAGGACTTTGTCGGACTGATCAGTGGGCTCTACAAGGAGATCCAGCGCATTAAGACATCCGAGGGCGCAAGGCTGGGCCTCAAGGGCTCCGACGTTATGTGCCTGTACTATCTTGAGCGCAGCAAGGACGGCCTGACTGGCGCCGACCTGGCTCGCATGGCAGGCGTGACCCGCGCCGCCGTCTCGCGTACGCTGGCGCATCTGGAGGAGGGTGGCTACGTCGAGGTCGATGATTCGGGCGATGCCGCCGTTAAGTATCGTGCTCCGGTGCGCCTGACCGCTCTGGGCGGCGAGAGCATGAGCGAGGCGGACCGCATCATTCGCGAGGTGCTCGATACCACCGGTAAGGCTATGGGTGTGGAGCAGCGCGAGCAGATGTATGCGTCGCTGCGCACGATTCTCAACACCCTGCGCGAGATCTAAGGCCGCCAAGGCATTTGCTTCCAATTAACAACTGCATAGTCCCGTTTGAGTGCGTATGCCGTGCCGGGGCATTGCTGTCAAAATTCCCTGCGAGAGGTCCGCGAAAGAAAGGATTCGCTATGTCCATTCGTATTATTACCGATTCCGCGAGCGATATGTCGCCGGCTGAGCACCCCGCTCTGCGTGTTCTGCCGCTGTCCGTCACCTTTGGCACCGATGTGTACATGGATGGCGTCGACATCGATCACCAGCGCTTTTACGAGATGCTCGTGGAGCGCGATGAGCTGCCCAAGACCGGCCAGGTCAACCCGTACGCGTTTTCGCAGGCTATTGCCGAGGCGCGTGATGCCGGCGATGAGGCTGTGATTATTACCGTGGGCGCTAAGCTTTCGGGCACCAATCAGAGTGCCCGTACCGCACTTGCCGAGGCGCCGGGCGGCGACGTGTACGTGGTGGATAGCAACAACGTCACTCTGGGTGAGCGTGTCCTGGTCGAGTATGCCCTGCGCCTGGTGGACGAGGGCCGTAGTGCGGCCCAGATCGCGGCGGCCGTCGAGGCCGTCCGTGACCGCGTGGTCGTCATCGGCCTGCTCGAGACGCTGGAGTACCTGGTTCGCGGCGGTCGTCTATCTGCTGCGGCCGGCGCCGTGGGCACGCTGCTCAACGTGAAGCCCGTGGTGGCTGTCGAGGACGGCCTTATCGTGCAGTTGGGCAAGGCGCGCGGTTCCAAGAACGGCCGCAACCTGCTCAACCAAAAGGTCGAAAAGTCAGGCGGCATCGACTTTTCCATGCCGCTGGCGCTGGGCTATACGGGCCTTTCGGATGCGGTGCTCAAGAAGTATGTCGAGGACAGCGCGGCACTGTGGGCTGGCCACACCGAGGGCGAGTTGCCCGTTCACACCATCGGCGCCACCATCGGCACCCACGTAGGCCCCGGCGCCGTCGCCGTAGCCTTCTTCCAGCCCGCCAACTAACCGACCTGCCATAAACCACCACAAAGGGGACAGGCACCTTTGTGGTGGTTTATGCTTTTCCGGGTGGAAGGGAGCGAGCAATGGCGTCTGAGGGCTTTTTTGAACGGGTGTACGAGGTGGTCGAGCAGATCCCCGAGGGGATGGTCGCCACGTATGGCCAGGTGGCGCTGCTTGCCGGTCGTCCACGAAGTGCGCGGTACGTGGGGTATGCCCTGCATAGTAATCCGCGCCCCGGCGAGATTCCCTGTCACCGCGTGGTGTTTGCCGACGGGCACATATGCGAGGGCTTCGCTTTTGGCGGTCCCGATGCTCAACGTGAGCTTTTGCTAGGGGAAGGTGTGGCGTTTAAGGACGACATGCACGTCGACTTGGCCGCCTGTCGCTGGCCTGCCGGGCTCTAGCGGTTCTGCCGTGGCGAAAACCACCACAAAGGCGCCTGTCCCCTTTGTGGTGGTTTTACGCTGTAGGTTTACCAGAGCTAACTTATGGAGAAGGTGTGGTGGCGTACTTTGCCATCAGAAAGTAAACCACGGTGAACTATATTGGTTTCAGCAACGGAGCAGGCAATAGGCGATGAAAAAGCCTGCCCTGTTGAGTTTGATTCGCATTCCTCCCCTCTGTGCGATTCAACGGTGTACTTCGGGAACAGGCCTGCTGGCAACTAGCTGCCGGCGGGCCTGTTCCTGTTTGTCGAGGGGATGCGATGGACGGAGCCGAAGCGGTCCGGCTCCAAAAAAGGCGGACGCCGTAGCGCCCGCCCTAAAGCAATCGAAAGCTCAAGCCAGCAGATCGGTCTAGTACACCATGCCCATGGCGTCCTGAACCTCGGCCAGGGTCTGCTCGGCGATCTCGTTGGCGCGACGGTTGCCCTCGTGCAGGACGTCCTTCACATAGTCCAGATCGTTCTCGTAGCGCTGGCGACGCTCGCGGATCGGTGCGAAGTACTCGTTGACGGCCTCGGTCACGTACTTCTTGAGCTGGCCGGAGCCGCCCATGCCGATCTCCTCGGCAATCTCGACCTCGGAGCGACCGGTGCAGATGGCGGCTGTCGAAAGCAGGCCAGACACGCCGGGGCGGTTCTCGGGATCGAACGTGATCATGCGCTCGGAGTCGGTCTGGCTCTTCTTGATGCGTTTGGCCGTCTCCTCGGCGGTCATCGAGATATTGATGGCGTTGCCGTAGCTCTTGCTCATCTTGCGACCGTCAAGGCCGGGAAGCAGCGGGGTCTCGGACAGCAATGCGTCGACCTCGGGAAATACCTTGCCGTAGCGGTTGTTAAAGCGGCGGGCGATGGTGCGGGTGAGCTCGATGTGCGGCAGCTGGTCGCGACCGACGGGCACGACGTTGCCCTTGCAGAATAGAATGTCGCAGGCCTGGTGCACCGGGTAGGTGAGCAGAAGGCCGGTAAGCTCGTGGCCCGAGGCCTCCATCTCGGCCTTGACCGTGGGATTGCGCGCCAGCTCGGCCTCGGAGACCAGCGACAGGAACGGCAGCATGAGCTGGTTGGCGGCGGGCACGGCGGAGTGAGCGTAGATCATGGTCTTGTCGGGGTCGATGCCGCAGGCAAGGTAGTCCATGACCATGTTGTACACGTTGTCCTGGATGTGCTCGGTCGTGTCGCGATCGGTGATGACCTGGTAGTCGGCGATGAGCACGTTGGTCTTGGCGCCCATGTTCTGCAGCTCAACACGGCCCTTGAGGGTGCCGAAGTAGTGGCCCAGGTGCAGACGGCCGGTGGGGCGGTCGCCGGTGAGCATGGTGAACTTCTCGGGCGTCTTGGCCAGGCCCTCGCGAATGGCGTTGCTCTTTTGCAGCGCGACTTCGTAGCTGTTCTCGTTTGGCATGATTGCTCCTTACGTATGTTCATGGGTCAAGATGATAGCGCGTTTATTGGAGGGGCGGTGCGTAAGTAGGCGAGGGGCGGGAGAGGGACGCGCGTGCTGCGGCATGTGCGATGGGTGCGGCGCGGCCGCGCTTGGCCAACGGTGCCTTGGCACATCCTCGGTAGCTTGCCCTAGAGCTTGTGGTGGCGCTCTTCCTTACGTTCCTCAGCTGCCTGCTCCTCCTGCTTAAAGGCGGGGTCGTCGGGGGTGACGAGCTCGTCCTCGTGCGTGCGCTTGTTGTAATGGTGGCGCAGCACGGGCTCAAACAGATGCAGATGCTTGGCGAAGGCAGCCGAGCCAATGGCGAGCACGGTAAAAATGAGCACGCGCATGGGCACCTCGACCTGATTGATGGCGGCGGCGCCGGCCGAAAGCATGATGCACCAGGCATAGATGAGCAGCACGGCCTGTTTTTGGTTGTAGCCTTCTTGGATCAGGCGGTGGTGGATGTGGCCCTTGTCGGCCTGTCCGATGCTAATGTGGGCGCGCTTGCGGCGCACAATGGCGCTAAACGTGTCGATGATGGGCACGCCGGCAACGATGAGCGGGATGATAAGCGAGGTGAGTGCGGCGGTGCGGCTCACGTTGAGCAGCGAGATGGAGCCCAGCGCAAAGCCCAGAAGCAGCGACCCCGAGTCGCCCAAGAAGATGCTTGCGGGGTTGAAGTTGTAGTGCAAAAAGGCCAGACAGGCGCCAAAGAGCGCAATAGAGAGCGCGGCGGCGTCGATGCGGCCCGAGAGCACGGCCATCGAAAACATGGTGAACGACGCGATGCCGCAGATGCCCGTGGCCAAGCCGTCGAGGCCGTCGATGAGGTTAATGATGTTGGTGAATGCCACCAGATAGATCACGGTGATGGGGTAGGCGAGCCATCCGAGCATGATCTCGCCGGGGGCAAACGGGTTGACGATGACGCCGATTTTTAGGCCGCCGATACAGGCGATAAGCGCGGCGAGGACCTGTCCGGCCAGCTTTTGCTTGGGCTTGAGCTGGAAGACGTCGTCGATAGCGCCGGTCGCAAAGATGACGGTAAAGGAGAGCGCCAGCATGGGATAGCTAATGTGAAGGCGCGGGTGCGGCACCAAAACGGGCGGCCAGCCTAGGTGCCAGGTGCCTAGGATTTGCACAGTGCAGGCGACGACCAGGCCCAAAAACACCGCTGCTCCGCCCAAACGTGGGATGGGCCTGGTGTTGATGCGGCGCTTAGAAGGATAGTCGACGGCATCGAGCTTAATTGCCAAGCGCTTGACCAGGGGCACCGCGAGGAAGGTCGTGATAAAGGCCGCCGCTGCCACGCATAGGTACGGTATGTAGCTCGGGGATGAAGCCATGAATCTAAAAACCGCCAAGCGTCGAAGGAAAAGGTCAAAGGTTGCTACGCGGAAATGGCATAGCTGTCCCATGATACTCGACCGAGGGGGGTGCGGAGGTTTGCATCGTGCGATTATCACGCGCATACCAGATATTGGAATGTTGTCGATGGCTTGTCGGGATGCCGGCGGGGATCCATATGGACTGTATGGTGATTTTCGGCAAAAGAAAACCACCCCCCACGTTACGAAAATGAACCCACCTAAAACAGGTGGGTGCCCTCATCGACTGTTCCAGCGTCCTTAACAACGAAGGATACCTGTACTAGGCACGACTGTGTGGGCTCCCTAAATAAACGCGACGGTTCACCCAGTTGCTCCGCGGGGGGCGGAATACCTACATCATAAAGCGGCACTTTATCGATTCCAGTCTTGACATTACAAAAATCGTGTCGGACGATTACGGCGCCTTAGGGACGGAGCCGTCTACCCGGTCTGGCCCTTTACGTTTGAGCTGCTGAATCGTTGTTTTGGAGCATGTTTTTATGCCGACGTCGTTGACCGAACTTTTTTCGCCCGCCTGCCATTTGTGTCCGCGCCGTTGCGGTGCGGCGCGCGATGAGGGCGCGCACGGCGTCTGCGGTGCTAACGACACGCTCAAGGTGGCCCGCGCCGCGCTTCATATGTGGGAGGAGCCGCCTATCTCGGGCGAGGCCGGTTCGGGCACGATCTTCTTTAGCGGTTGCTCGCTTAAATGTATCTACTGCCAGAACCACGAGATCTCGACCGGCAATTTTGGCCTTGAGATTTCGCCTGAGCGCCTGGTCGAAATTATGCTGGAACTGCAGGACCAGGGTGCCAACAACATCAATTTGGTGACGGCGACGCACTATGCGCACCTGTTGCCTGCCGTGATTGCCGCGGCACGGGCGCGCGGACTGGTTATCCCGATCGTCTACAACACGAGTGGTTACGAGCGCGCGAGTGCCGTGGCGGCGCTGGGCGACCTGGTCGATGTGTGGCTTACCGACTTTAAATATGCCAATGCCGGGCTTGCGCAGTCGCTCTCTCATATAAAGGACTACCCACGTGTGGCCGTGTCAGGCCTGGCTCAGATGGCGCGCGAGATCGAGCGCCGCGGGGGAGAGTTGGTGGATGAGGGCGGGCTCATGAAGCGCGGCATCATCGTGCGCCACCTGGTGCTTCCGGGGCATGCGGACGATTCGTGTCGCGTACTGGACCTAGTGTGGCAGACGGTGGGCGACGTGCCGATCTCGGTCATGAACCAATACACGCCCAATGCCCTCATGCGCGAGCAGGGTGGCGATCTGGCGCGCGCCGTGACGCGCGAGGAGTACGAGCGGGTGCTCGACCATGCCGACGACCTTGGCTTTACGACGATGTTCTGGCAAGAGGGCGGCGCGGTAGACGAGAGCTTCACCCCGGCCTTCGACTCCACCGGTGTTCTCACCAGTGCAAAGTAATGCGTTCGTCGATGAATTTTCTGGGACGGGGATAAAAAATCATCGAGAGCATCGCCTGTTCGAAAAGTTGCCAAAATAGCCGCGCCCCAAAAAGACTGGTTATTGGGCGTTGACAGTTGGCGAGCCGTAGGTAAAATATCGACTTGTCCTGGGGACGTAGCTCAGTTGGGAGAGCGCTGCCGTCGCATGGCAGAGGCCGAGGGTTCGACTCCCTTCGTCTCCACCCTTGGATTTGATAAGCCGCTGACATTGTGTCGGCGGCTTTTTTTAAAAGAAAGGGCTATACCATGGCCGAGCTTGAGTCCCAACCACTGTCTGCCGAGGAGCGCGCCGAGTTGGAGGAGCTCCGCGCCGAGAAGGCTCGTCGCGAGGCCCAGGAAGAGGCCCGTCGCGAGCGCGAGGAGCTGGCTGCCCTGCGTGCCGAGCGTATGAAGGCCGAGGAGGCCGCCGCGAACGCCGTATCCGCATCGGTGCCCGCGCCCGCACCCAAGCCCGCTGCTGCGAAGCCTGCACCTGCCGCGCCCAAACCTCAGCCTAAAAAGGCCGCTCGTCTCAAGTCCGTCGAGCCCAAGCCGAGCCGTGACGAGATGACCTTTGCCCAGCGCATGGTTACCTCCAAGGAACCTATGGGCGAGAACGAGATCCCCGGCATGGCGCCGGCTCAAAAAATCATCATTGTCCTTGCCCTCATCGCGTTTGTCATCTTTATGGGCTACACGATCCTGACCAGCATGGGCCTGCTCTAACCGATTTGCATCGGGCGTCATGTCCGCATGCTCTGCTCTCGTCCAACCCTCAAATTCTGCACCACACATCCGAAAGGTCGCCCCATGGCTTTGACCGACATCTCTCATCCCACCGACATCGCAATGCTCACCGATCTGTACGAGCTCACTATGGCCCAGGGCCTGTGGGAGAGCGGCAAGGCCAATGAGCAGGGTTGTTTTACCGCGTTTTACCGCGACCATCCCTTTGGCAGCGCCTATGCCGTCATGTGCGGCACCGCCGAGCTGCCCGAGCTGGTCGAGAATCTGCGCTTTACGCCCGAGGATATCGACTACCTCGCCTCGCTCCAGGCCCCTGCCGGCGGTGCGATGTTCAAGTCTGGATTCCTCGACTACCTGCGCGATTTTCGTGCGCATGTAAACATCGACGCCGTGCCCGAGGGCGAGCTCGTCTTTCCGCGCGAGCCCATGGTGCGCGTCACCGGCCCCGCGCTGGAGTGCCAGCTGCTCGAGACGGCGCTGCTCAACATCGTCGGGTTCCAGACGCTTGTCGCTACCAAGACGGCGCGCGTGGTGCTCGCCGCCGACGGTCGCCCTGTGGCGGAGTTTGGCCTGCGCCGAGCCCAGGGTCCCGATGGCGGCCTGGCCGTCGCGCGCGCGAGCTACGTCGCCGGCTGCTCCTCTACGTCCAATGTGCTCGCCGGCCGCCGCTACGGTATTCCCGTCTTTGGCACGCATGCGCACAGCTGGGTGATGAGCTTCGATTCCGAGCTCGAGGCCTTCCGTGCCTTTGCCAAATCGAGCCCCAAGAACTGCACGCTGCTCATCGACACCTATGACGTGCGCGAGGGCTGTGAACATGCCATTACGGTTGCCAAGGAGATGGAAGCGGTGGGCGAGCGCTTGTCGGCCATTCGCATTGACTCCGGCGACCTCGCCAAGCTCTCCAAGTATGTTCGCGGCCGTTTTGATGCCGAGGGCCTGCCCTATGTGGGGATCTCGGTTTCTAACGATCTGGATGAGTACACGATTCAGTCGCTGCTCGACCAGGGCGCGCCCATCGACAGTTTTGGCGTGGGTACCAAGCTCGCGACCTGCTATGACCAGCCGGCGCTGGGTGGCGTGTACAAGCTTTCCGCCCGCCGTGCGAGCGAGACAGATCCATGGACGCCGGTGGTCAAGCTCTCCGAGCAGCCCTACAAGCGCACGATCCCGGGTGTGCAACGCGTGCGCCGTTATTACGACGGCTTTGGCGGCCCAGTCTGCGACATGATCTACGACGAGGACCATCTGGCGGGGGAGGGCGCCGCGCGCGGCAATACCCTCGTGGCCGTGAATGATGCCGCCCTGGTGACCGACGTGTCCGAACTTGAGTATCGCGAGCTGCTGGTGCCGATCGTGCGCGATGGCAGTGCGGTGGCTCCGCGTGAGAGCATCCAGGACGCGCGCGAGCGCTGTGCTTGGGCGCTCGATCATCTGGACGCAGCTTTCAAGCGCTTCCTGTACCCGCAGACCTATGTGGTGGGCATGGAGCAGGGCCTGGCTCAGGTGCGCGACGAGCTCGTGCGCAAGAACATGGCCGCGGCTTCGGCCTTCCCCTGGGCAAAATGATCCGAAGGGGACGGAGGAAAACGGATCATTTTCGTCCGTCCCGCACCGGGTGCCCCGGCTGCTCCAGCTCGCCCGCCTGCTCAACACTCGATTGGTTTGACGTATGACGACTTCTTATAAAACGATGGTGGTAAAGATCGGCTCGTCCACGGTGGTGGGCGCCGACGGCAAGGTCAACCGCGCCTTTATCGGCGGGCTTGCCGATCAGGCCGCAGCGCTGCGCAAGCTCGGCTGGCGTCTGGTCGTGGTGAGCTCGGGCGCTATCGCCTGTGGTTATCCCGTGCTGGGCTTCGACCGTAAGCCGGTCGGCGACCTGCCGAGCCTGCAGGCCTGCGCTTCGGCCGGCCAGTGCATCATCTCGTCGGCCTACGACGAGGAGTTTCATGCGCGCGACCTGCTCACCTCGCTCGTGCTGCTCACGCGTCACGACACGGCGCGCCGTACGTCCTACCTGCACGCGCGCGACGCCCTGCTGCGCCTGGTGGAGCTTGGCGTGGTGCCGGTCGTCAACGAGAACGATACCGTTACTGTCGATGAGATCAAGTTTGGCGACAACGACACGCTGGCGGCGCTCGTGAGCTGCCTGGTTTCTGCCGATCTGTGCGTGACGCTTTCGGACATCGACGGCCTCTACACCGCCAATCCGCATGAGGATCCGACGGCCGAGTTTGTCCCGGTCGTGCATAAGATCGATGCCAAGATCATTGCCTCGGCGGGTGATTCTTCGACCTCGGTGGGTACGGGCGGCATGATCACCAAGATTCGCGCGAGCCGCATCCTGATGACGGCGGGCATTCAGAGCGTGATTTGCTCGGGCGAGGAGCCCGATGCCCTCGTGCGTCTCGCCCGCGGCGAGAGCGTGGGAACCCTGTTCGATCCGCCGGCGGAGCGCCTGGACATCGCACCCCGCAAACTGTGGATCGCGCTGGGCGACAAGGCCCACGGCTCGGTGACGGTTGATGACGGTGCTGCGAAGGCGCTGGTCAGCCGTGGCTCTTCCCTGCTTGCGGTGGGTATTCGCGAGGTCGATGGCCAGTTTGCCGAGGGCGATGTGCTCGATGTGTGCGATCCGAGCGGTATGGTCGTCGCCCGCGGTATCGCCGAGGCCGATTCGGACGTGCTGGAGCTTGCAGCCGGCCGCCGCCAGGACCAGATCGCCAGCAACCGCCTGCTCGCTAACCTGGCCGAGAAGCCGGCGATACACAGGGATAACTTGATCGTATTTGCATAAAGAAAGACAGCGCTGCGGATCGTTTCCTGCAGCGCTGTCTTTCTCGTGCCGGCACTTGGGGACGTTCCTTATGTGCCGGCACTTTGGGACACTCCTTAGCTAGAAGATCCGGCGCAGGTCTCCGCGGTTGAGCGCTTCGTCGAAGAGGTGCTTGAACACCACGCTGCCGTGCAGACCGTCGTGCTCGAACTCGTTGGTCACCCAGGCATGCGAGTTGCCCACGCGGCTGAGCGTATCGAGCTGCATGCCCGAATCGACGTACATATCGTCGAAATACACCGCGGCCTGGAGTGGCACCTCGTTGCAGGCTAGGCGCTGCGGGTCGTAGATCTTGTCCCAGCTGGTGTCTTCCATCAGCAGGTCCATGGCGGGCTTAAACGGCATAAGCTCGGGCATCTGCTCAAACATCCACGGGAACATGGCCTCGCCGGTAAACATGAGCGGGCGCGCGAGTGTGTCGAACTCGGCACAATGGGCCTTCTCCTCTGCTGCGGCCCAGCGAATGGGCATGGTGTCGCCGTCGGCGTAGATAAACTCCTGCAGCGTCCAGTACAGCGGGTTTGTACGCGTGTTGGTGCGCTCGAAGGCGCGCATCAAAAAGCTGTCGGATACCGAGGAGCCGCAGCTAAGCGTACCGTCGCCAGTAACAAACGCGTGATCGATAATCCAATGCATGCGCTCAATGCTCGGCTTCATGCCAAAGTCGCTGCCCATGAGCTGTAGGCGCTCGACCGTCATCGGCGAGCCGTCGGGCAGCACGGGCTTCTGGGCCTCGAGCGCATCGGCCAGGGCTGCCACGCGGTCGACGTCAGCGGGGTAGCGGTCGTAATACTGCTGCGTCTTGGCGGCCATGCGCGGGAAGGTGTGCGCGTAGACCTCGCTTGCGCTCGCCGGCACGTGGGGGATGCCGCCGCAGGTAAAGCTTGCCGCTATGCCCTCGGGGAAGAGCGACAGATAGCTCAACGTCAAAAAGCCGCCGTAGCTCTGCCCGAGTGTGACCCAGGGCTTGCCGCCAAAGCCCACCAGGCGCAGGTACTCAAAATCGCGCACGATGGAGCTGGCGAGGTGGCGCTTGAGGAAGTCCGCCTGCGAGCGTGCGGCATCGGAGCCGGCCGCCGTCGCGCGCTCACCCAGTGCCTTGATCGTGCGTCCGTCCACGCAGCTACTGCGTCCGGTGCCGCGCTGGTCGGGAAGGACCACGCGGAAGTGCTTGACGGCCTCCTCGATCCAGCCGTCGCTTGAGGGCGACAGCGGACGTGGGCTCTCGCCGCCGGGGCCGCCCTGCAAAAACAGGAGCAGCGGCAGATCGTCGTTGATGCGGTCGGGCGCGCAAACCACGCGGTAGAAGAGCTTGATGCTCTCGGGCGCGCCGGCGATGGGTGCCGGCATAGCGCCGCGGCGCATGGTACTGCCGACGGCCAGGAGCATCGGCTCCAGGCCGCGCCAGTCAAGGGGGACGTCGATGCTGTGGTCCTCGACATAAAGGCCGGGGACGTGGTACGAAGTGATGAGGGCCATGTGAGTCTTCCGTTCGTTGCGGTGTTTCGGGTTGACCAATTCTACCGCCGCGGGCGAGGCCATGCGCAAATCGGCTACCATTGTTGCAAACTTCTAGGAGAAAGGGCCGCCCATGTCGGTCGATATAGCCACGTACGTCCACGATCTTGCCGTTGCCGCCAAGGCAGCGTCGGCCTCGCTTGCCACGGCGAGCGATGAGCAGCGTCAGGAGGCCGTGCGCGCCATGGCCGCGGCGCTGCACGATGGCGTCGATTCCATCGTTGCCGCCAACGAGCTCGATATGTCCGCCGCGCGCGATGCGGGCACTTCGGCCGGTCTGCTCGACCGTCTGCTGCTGACGCCTGAGCGCGTCGAGGGCATGGCCGCCGGTTTGGAGAAGCTCGCCGAGCTGCCCGATCCCGTCGGCCGCGTGCTCGACCACCGCGTGCTTGCAAGCGGCGTGGACCTGACCCGCGTGAGCGTGCCGCTGGGCCTGGTCGCCATGGTCTACGAGGCGCGCCCCAACGTGACGGCCGACGCCGCAGGCATCTGCATCCGTACCGGCAACGCCTGCATTCTACGCGGCGGCTCGCTGGCCTATCACTCGTGTGCCATGATCGCCGAGCTGCTGGCCGATGCGCTCGAGGCCAAGGGCTTCCCGCGCGAGGCCGTGTCGATGATCGAGTCCACCGACCGCGAGGCCACCGGCGAGCTCATGAAGCTCCGCGGTATTGTCGACGTACTCATTCCGCGCGGAGGTGCAGGCCTGATCCAGCGCTGCGTGCGCGAGTCGCTTGTGCCGGTGATCGAGACGGGCACGGGCAACTGCCACATCTACGTGCATGAATCCGCCGACTTTGATAAGGCGCTCAACATTATCGTTAATGCCAAGACCCAGCGCGTAGGCGTGTGCAATGCCGCCGAGTCGCTGCTGGTCGACCGTGCTGTGGCCGATGCGTTTTTGCCCGCGGTCGTGACCGTGCTGCATGACCACGGCGTGCTCATTCACGGCGACGAGGCAACCTGCGCCGCATGCGCCGATGCCGGGCTTGCCGAGGGTGATGACTACGTTGCCGCGACTGAGGAGGACTGGGGTCGCGAGTATCTGGCGCTCGAGATGAGCGTGAAGGTCGTGGCGAGCGAGGACGAGGCCATCGCACACATCAACCGCTACGGCACGATGCACTCCGAGGCCATCGTTGCCGAGGACACGGATGCTTGCGAGCGCTTCCTGGATGCGGTCGATGCCTCGGCCGTGTACGCCAACGCCAGCACGCGCTTCACCGACGGCGGCGAGTTTGGCCTGGGCGCCGAGATCGGCATCTCGACCCAAAAGCTCCATGCCCGCGGCCCCTTTGCCGCCGAGGCCCTCACCACCTACAAATACAAGCTCCGCGGCACCGGTCAGGTCCGTCCCTAACGCCCGCGCAAGAAAAACCACCACAAAGGTGCCTGTCCCCTTTGTGGTGGTTTTAGGCGGCGTGGGCGGTTAGGCCTGGAAGGTGTCGCGGTCGGGGGCGAAGGACTGCATGGCCGCGATGGTGCGGTCGAAGAGCTCGGGAAGCTCCCAGCCCAACATCTCGGCGCCCTGTGAAATCACGTCGCGCGAGCAGCCGGCGGCAAAGCGCTTGTCCTTGAACTTTTTCTTGAGCGACTTGGTCGTAAAGTCCATAACGCTCTTGCTCGGGCGCATGATGACTGCAGCGCCGATCAGGCCGGTGAGCTCATCGCAGGCAAACAGGATCTTTTCCATCTGCAGCTCGGGCTTGGGCAGCGAGGTGTTGAAGTCGGACGTGTGCGTCTGGATGGCGCGAATGAGCTCGGGAGACGCACCTTCGCCCTCAAGAATCTCGGCAGCATAGATGGTGTGGTTCATGGGGTCGTCCTCATGCTCCTCCCAATCCAGGTCGTGCAGCAGACCGACGATGCCCCAAAACTCCTCGTTCTCGGGGTCGAACTCGCGCGCAAAGTAGCGCATAGTGCCCTCGACCGTCTCGCCATGGGTGATGTGGAACGGGTCCTTGTTGTGCTCGTTGAGCAGTTCGAACGCGCGGTCGCGGGTGATTCCGGCGGTAAGCGGCTCTGCCATAAGAGACTCCTTGTGCTCGTGGGTATCGATGAGAATGAATACTACTAGAACAAGAAAACCACCACAAAGGTGCCTGTCCCCTTTGTGGTGGTTTTTGGCGCGGTTGGGTTAGTTGAGGGTGGCTTGGGCTAGGCGGGCTTCGGCGTCCTCCTCGGTGACGCCCAAGGCCACTGCGAACTCCTCGATGGAGCGGCGCTTGGCTTCCTTGAGTACGCGCATGTAGTAGGAGCTGGGCTTTTTATCGGCTTCCTCGGCCTGGCGAATGCGGTGCATCATGGTCTTTGCCACGCGGACCGTCTCGGGCGCACCCAGCTTGAGCTGCTGCTTAAAGTGCGTCTCCTCGAGCGAGCTGTTGCGCTCGGTGAAGGTGTCGCACTCCAGCTCGTCATAGTGGCTCAGCAGGTGCTCGGCATCTTGCTGAGAGATGGCGGCGTGCAAACGATCGGCCTGCGCCACGGGGTACATGAGGATCGTCTGCGCATGTCCCTGCTTGGTCTCGAGCAGCAGCATGGGCTGCGGCGTGTCGTCCCTAAAACCGACGACGGTGCAGACTCCCTGACCCGGATGAATGACGTGTTGACCGATTGAGAACATGCTACCTCCAACTTATACGAATTTACGTATGTCTAGAATAACACGCTGACGTGCGCAAATTCTCACTTTATGCAGGAAAAGCACACAACTCCGATAGGTAAGAGTATTCGATAACAGACGCAGCTCATTCACACCTTTATGCATTTTCAACGCCTGCATAATCTGCAGGCAGACCGGCATCTTTGAGTGACTCCATACAAGCTGTAGTCAATTTTGTGCATATGCAATATCGATTGGCTTTACCCTGCGACAGTGCCCGTCGCTTGTGATAGAGTGCTACAAACTCTGGCTTTTGCCCTACGAGTGACCAAGAGCTCGGGGGCTTTAACACAAGGAGGATCTATGCCCGAGAAGATTGAAGAGCTGGTACGCGCTGCGCTTGCTGCGGCCCAGGAGGCCGGCGACCTTTCCGCATTTGAACTTGACGATTGCGCTATCGAGCGACCGGCTGACACTTCTCATGGCGAGTGGACCTCTACCATGGCCCTGAAGTCCGCCAAGCTGGCCCACTGCGCCCCGCGCAAGATCGCCGAGGCCATCGTTGCCCATATGCCCGAGGACCCCGCGATCGAGAAGGTCGAGATCGCAGGCCCCGGCTTCATCAACTTTTACCTCTCCGTCGCCGTCAAGAATGCCATCTTTGGCGAGGCTCGCGAGAAGGGCATGGACTTCGCTAAGTCCAACGTCGGTGGCGGCCTGAAGACCCAGGTCGAGTTCGTTTCCGCTAACCCCGTCGGCCCCATGCACATCGGCCATGGCCGCTGGGCCGCTCTGGGCGACTCCCTTTGCCGCGTTATGGACCATGCCGGTTACGACATCCAGCGTGAGTTCTACATCAATGACCACGGCTCTCAGATGAACACCTTCGGCAACTCCATCAGCACGCGCTATATGCAGCTTGCCGACATCATCGCCAAGCAGGGCGTGGATATCGACGAGGCTCACAAGCTGCTGGTCGCCGACCGTGACGCCTTCGTCGCCGATGAGAACGACGAACATCCCGAGACCCATCCGTATCAGGACAACTTTGCCGAGACCCTGGGCAAGGACTCCTACGGCGGCGACTACATCATCGATGAGGCTGCCGAGTTCTGGCGCACCGACGGCGACAAGTGGGTCAACGCCGATCCGCAGGAGCGCATGGAGAGCTTCCGCGAGCGCGGCTATGTGAAGATGGTCGACAACATGCGCGACCTCTGCCACGCCGTCAATTGCGACTTCGATCGTTGGTACTCCGAGCGTTCGCTGTATGTGAAGGACACCGAGGGTGAGACCGCCGGCACCTCTGCCGTCGACCGCGCTTTTGAGAAGCTCGACAAGATGGGCTACCTCTACACCAAGGACGGCGCCCTGTGGTTCCGCTCCACCGACTTGGGCGATGACAAGGACCGCGTCCTGATCAAGTCCGACGGCGAGTACACCTACTTCGCCTCCGACGTTGCCTATCACTGGGATAAGTTCCAGCGCGTCGACCACGTCATCGACATCTGGGGCGCCGACCACCACGGCTACATCGAGCGCGTCCGCTGCGTCTGCGACGCTCTGGGTTACCCCGGCAAGTTTGAGGTTCTGCTGGGCCAGCTCGTCAACCTGCTGCGCAACGGCAAGCCCGTCCGTATGTCCAAGCGCAAGGGCACCATGGTGACCCTGCAGGAGCTCGTCGACGAGGTTGGCTCCGACGCCGCTCGTTACACGCTCATCTCCAAGAGCTCTAACCAGATGGTCGACTTCGACATCGAGGCCGTTAAGAAGCGCGACAACTCCAATCCGGTGTACTACGTGCAGTACGCTCACGCTCGCGTCTGCTCCATCCTGCGCCGTGCCGCCGACGTTACGCCCGAGCAGGCTGACGAGATGGGCATGAAGGCCGTCGCCGCCAAGGCCATCGGTGAGAACGTCGATTACTCGCTGCTGACCGACCCGACCGAGCTCGCTCTTTCGCGTAAGCTCAACGAGCTCACCGACCTGATTGCCAGCTGCGCTCGCGACCGCGCCCCGTTCCGTCTGACGCACTTTGCTGAGGAACTCGCCGGCGACTTCCACAGCTTCTACGCTGCCTGCCAGGTTCTGCCGAGCGAGGGCCGTCCCGTCGACCCCGAGCTTTCGCGCGCCCGTCTGGCCGCTTGCGACGCCGTCCGCGTGACGCTCGCCCTGGTGCTCACCCTTGTTGGCGTTTCTGCTCCCGAGCAGATGTAAGCTGCGGGTCATTTGACCGTGTAGGTTCGGCTTTGCTGAGCCCTATAAGCCCGATCTCCATGCGGAGGTCGGGCTTTTTGCATAAACGCCGGCGTATTGACGAATTTGGGGCTGCTGGAAATACGAAACTATGCCGGTTTACTACGATGAATTGAGAAATGCCAACCACGCCGGCTTTTCGCTAAAAAGTGCAAGGCATCTACCTGCGGTTTTAGTTCAACAAGTTTCGGAGTGGTCGCGGTTGAGCGATTCATCGTAGTAAACCGCCATAGTTTTGGCGGAGGCAGTCAGATTTGTGGGCGGTAAACCAAAGAGTGTCCCTTTTGAATAGTCGTTTAAGAACGTCTCCAATGACTAAGTTGCAGGTGACGGCGGTTGTGTTACACTAACGCTGCGTATATGACGCAAATATCTCGATACAGATCAATGATGTCCGTCGGTATTTGACGGAGCTAGACTGTTTAGCCGCCCTGAAGGTTTATGCAGGGAGCATGTGATCACAGGGCTTGAAAAGAAAGTTGAGCAAACACTGTGTCTGATCAACAGCAAGAAAACGAAATAACGACGACGCAAGCCGCTCCCGCTGCACCGGTTGCGTCGGACCAGGTCGCGGCGCCCGCGCAAACCTCGGCTCCTGAGACGCCTAAGGCTGCAACGGTTGAGAAGGCCGTGCCTGCAACTGGTGAGGAGGCTGCTCCGGCAAAGCCCAAGCGCACGCGCCGCACGGCCAAGCCTGCCACTGACGGCGAGGAGGTCACCAAGCCCAAGCGCCGTACCACGCGCACGACGCGCGCCAAGCGCACCGTTGCAGCTGACTCCTCGGCGCCGATTTCCGATGAGGTCGCGCAGGCACGTGCGTTGGCGCAGATTAGCGAGGCTCAGGTGGTGCGTGCCCGCCGTCGTGCTGCCGAGCGCGAGGCCGCGGCTCTGACCGAGCTTGCAGCTCCGTCTGTGCCCGAGACGCCTGCCGCCGACCAACCGACCGAGAAGCCGGCACCGCGCACACGCCGTCTCACGGCTGCTAAAGCCGAGCAGGTTGCTGAACAGGCAGCCCACGAGCTCACTGAGGCTTCGGTCCGTTCCGCGGCAGGGGAGGGCACATCGCCTGCTGAGCCCGCTGCGCCTGTCGAGGCCAGCGAAGTTCCCGTTGTCGATCCGGCTTTGCGCCCGCACCGTCGCGGTCGCAAGCCCAAGGCCTTCGTCGAGGCAGAGAAGGCCGCAGCCGCAGCTGCAGCCGCTCGGGATGCTGCGGCGACCGCCGAGTCTGCAACCGCTGCCGATGCACCCGCCCAGGATGCTACGACTTCCGAG
>DXMG01000011.1:47520-54368 GCA_019414325.1 Collinsella sp.
CCCGCCGATGTCGAGCCCGCCGACGTCCGTCCTGGTCGCAGCCATCGTACTGCTGCTAAGCGCACGTCCAAGGCCAAGGCTGCCAAGAAGGGTGCGTCCGAGGATTCCGCCGAGACGACCGCCGATGCATCGACTGATGCCGCCGAGCCCCAAGACGTCGAACAGCCTGCATCCGAGAAGCCCAAGCGCGGTCGCAAGAAGTCCGCTAAGGCCAAGGCGTCCGAGTATCAGGCTGATGCCGAAGCGCAGGTCGATTCTGGCGCCGAGGCCAATGAAGCCGCTGCGGCCAATGCCGACGCCGCTGCAACCGATGGCGCCGCGCCCGCCGAGGGCGAAGACGGCGCTCGCCCCAACCGCCGTCAGCACAAGCGCAACGACGAGCGTAATGACCGCAACGACCGCAAGGACGAGCGCAACAACGATCGTCGCAACCGCCAGCGCGATCGCAAGCAGCGCAACAAGGAGCGCAACGCCGCCCCCACCGAGCCCACGCTTTCGCGCGAGGAACTCGCGGCCATGAAGGTCGCCGAGCTGCGCGAGAAGGCCAAGGAGTTCGAGATCGAGACGACCGGCAAGAAGAAGGCCGAGCTCGTCGAGGAGATCTACACCACTGCCGCGAAGGCCGAGGGCTTCCGCGACATCAAGGGTATCCTGCAGATTCGTCCGGACAGCTCCGGCATCATCCATGCCCACGGTTACATGAAGTCCAACGACGACGCCTTCGTCCCTGCCTACCTCATTCGCTCCGCGCGCCTGCGCACGGGCGACGTCATCGAAGGCTCGCTGCGTCCTTCGCGTGGTGGCGACAAGCGCGCCGGCCTCGCCAAAATCACGACCGTCAACGGTCTGGATCCCGAGCAGATTCGCAACCGTCCCAAGTTCGGCGACCTCACCCCGGTCTATCCCAACGAGCCGCTGCGCATGGAGCACGGCAAGGACTCCATTACCGGTCGCGCCATCGACATCGTGTCGCCGATCGGCAAGGGTCAGCGTGGCCTGATCGTGTCCCCGCCCAAGGCCGGCAAGACCACGATCCTTAAGAAGATCTGCCAGTCTATCTCGATTAACAACCCCGAGGTACACCTCATCTGCCTGCTCGTCGACGAGCGCCCCGAAGAGGTCACCGACATGCAGCGCTCCATTAAGGGCGAGGTCGTGGCCTCCACCTTCGATATGCCCGCGGACAACCACACTCGCGTGGCCGAGCTCGTCATCGAGCGCGCCAAGCGCATCGTGGAACTGGGCGGCGATGTTGTAGTTGTGCTCGACTCCATCACGCGTCTTGCCCGCGCCTACAACTTGGCGGCGCCCGCCTCGGGCCGCATCCTTTCGGGCGGCGTCGATTCGGCGGCCCTGTATCCGCCCAAGCGCTTCCTGGGCGCAGCCCGTAATATCGAGAACGGTGGCTCGCTCACCATCCTCGCCTCCGCACTCATCGATACCGGCTCCAAGATGGACGAGGTCATTTTTGAGGAGTTCAAGGGTACCGGCAACATGGAGCTCAAGCTCGATCGCGACCTGGCCGATCGCCGCATTTTCCCGGCCATCGACCCCGTTGCCTCGGGTACGCGCAACGAGGACCTGCTGGTCGACGAGCAGATGCGCCCGTTTGTCTTTGGTCTGCGTCGCATCCTCGCCGGCATGAACAATACCGAGCGCGCGGCCGCATCGTTTATCAAGGGTCTTAAGGGCACCAACACCAACCAGGAGTTCCTGGTGCGTTCGGCCAAAAAGCACAGCGACTACGAGCAGACGTTCTAGGTTGTCATCCACACGCAGCGATAGTCATCAATGCGATAAAGGGTCGGGGCTTTGAGCCTCGGCCCTTTTCCATATCGCCTATCCGCGCTTATTTTTGACCATAAGACTGGCAAGCAGCAGGTTTCCCGTTTCAATCCGACATCGTCGCTTGCAATCGACAGGGCGGTTTCGCATAATAGCTTTTAAGCTTCGCGACGGAAAACGCAGATGAAACGAACCATATACCGTTGCTTTGGGGCATAGCCCCGCTTCATCTTCTCTCGCGCAGCCAACTAAATGATGCGATTTGGGTGCTGGAAGATGGGGAGAGCTCATGGCTTCTTCTGATGCAACACAACGAGCAGTCCTTGCCGGACTTTCGTGCGGGATCGGCCTTGCCGCTCCCGTGGTTATGTATGCCGCGACGCTGCCGTTTTCGTCGGTGAACGAGACGGTCGTGGCGGGTGCGGTTCCCTTCGCCGTGGGCGCGGTGGCGGGCGTGGGTATCTATGCCGCCTCGCTGGGTATCTCCGAGTATCGTGCGCAGCGTGAAGAGCGTCTGTTCCAGCCCGATGCCATGGGCGGTGCCGCAAATCTCAATCAGCATCAAAGCGAGTTCAAGACAGCCTCGATTCCAGCCCAGCAGCAGGATGCGACTCCTTACGCTGCGGCTTCTGCTTCTCAGACTCAGGCGGAGCAGTCTACCTCGGCATTCCTTTCCGGCCTGACTGGTGCGTTCCAGCGCCGTCATGCCGATGATGGTGTCCCTACCATCGCTCGAGCCGCAGATGCTATGGACGAGGACGAGGCTTGGTCTATGATCGACAGCATGCTCGACGACGATTCGCCGGTGAGCTGCGACCCTGCACACTCGCGCGACGTCTATCAAGTCGCCATCGACGAGCTCACCAATGGCGGGCAGACCGGCTCCTTCAATCGCGACGACATCGCCGCCGCGGCGCGTGCCGTGTCGGGTTCCCAGGCCGCCCCTGCGGGCAGCACGGCGGCTTTCGTGGCACTCGTTGCCAACGCGGCAGCCAATAACGCCTACAGCGCTACCTCGGCGGACACGAACGCTTCTACCGATAATTCGTACGTTGATGAAGCCATGACCGCGGACGAGGAGGCCGATGCCGCCCGCCGTGCCGCCGAAAGCTCGCTTTGGGGCGCTCCTGCTCAGCAGCAGGCGGCTGAGGCTGCGCCGTACAACGCAAGCCTCGCCAGCATGCCTATCATCTCCGGTGCCGCGGACATCGATCTCGATGACCTCGATGAGCCAGCAGCCATCACCGCATCGATTGATGCCCAAGATCGCATCGACACCGGCGACCTTCCGGACGCCTCGCTCGAGGTTGATGTTCCCATGGCCGATTACTCGGGCCACGAGGACATGTGGGCCGCCGCCACCGCGATTCTGGATGAGATTGACGAGCCCGCTCCTGTTGCAGCGCCCGCTCCCGTCGCTGCTCCTCAGCCTGCTGCCCCCGCCTATGTCGGCCGTCACAGCGCTGTGTTCCCCGAGGATACCGCCCGCATCTCGCGCGAGAGCATCGAGCGGGCCGAGGCTATTGCCGCCGGCATTATGGAAAATCGTCGTCACGAGCGCGTCAATCAGATCCTCGAGGAAGAGATCGAGCGCCTGCAGTCCTCTACCGCCAAGCGTACGGGCCGTGCCTATCTGAGCGTTATCGAGGGCGGTACCGCCAGCTTCGCGCCGCTCCGCGCGGAGGCATAACTTCTGCATGGTTAAGATCAATCGAAAATGGGCGGTCGTGACCTGCCTGATGGCGCTCTTGATCTGGGGCAATTCGCTGGTTCCCGGCTCGGGGTCGGGCTCGTTGAGCCTGACGGTCATGGAAGCTGTCCGCGGTTTCCTGCACGGCGTGGGACTTCCATATGAATGGGTGACCAACTTTGTTGTTCGCAAGTGCGCGCATTTTACCGAGTATATGGTGCTCGGCATCTTGGCAACTCATACCTTTGATTTTGAGGGCCGGCGCACCTTTGACGTGCTGCTGCCCACGGTGGTGTTCCTGCTGCTGATTCCCTCGATCGACGAGACGATTCAGCTCTTTGTGCCGGGACGCGCCGGCATGATCACCGATGTGATAATCGACTGCTGTGGAGCGGCAACAGGCGTTGTGCTCCGATATCTCTTACGGTCGCTGATATGCGCCAAAAAGGCCGTCTAGGACGTATTGTTTGGTCCTAGGCGGCCCTTTTTATTTGAGGGCTTATATGAGGTGTGGTGGCATCGTTCCGTAGGTCGGATTTGCCGGGCGCGCCATGCCCTGTGGGTGCGTCTGCTACTGAAGCGCCTGTGCGCCCAGGGCCAGGCAGCCCATAATGCCCTGCTTGCCCTCGAGGCTGTTGTTGACGATGTAGTTATCGATGTCGTTGACCTCGGGCGTGACGATATAGCCGTTGAGCATTTCGGCGCACTTCTTGCGCGCGAGCGGCACGATGGGGGTGTGGTCGGCCACGCCGCCACCGATGATGATCTTTTGCGGTGCGTAGCACAGCGTGTAGGTCATGAGCGCCTGTGCCAGATAGCCTGCGAGCAGGTCCATGGCCTCCGGGTCATCGGCCATGTCACCGGCGCTCTTGCCATCCCAGCGCTTTTTAACGCCGGGGCCTGCGATGAGGCCCTCTAGGCAGTTGTCGTGGAAGGGGCAGGCGCTATGCTCGCCGATGGTGTCGCGCGGGTCGCGCGCGACCAAGATGTGGCCGGCTTCGGGATGCATCATGCCGTGCACGAGCTTACCGCCCGAGAGCACGCCGGCGCCCACGCCGGTACCGATGGTCAGATACACAACGTCAGTGAGGCCCTGGGCGCAACCAAAGGTGACCTCGCCCAGGCAGGCGACGTTGACGTCGGTGTCGTAGCCGCAGGGAATATTGAGCTCGTTTTGGATGGTGCCCAGCAGGTCAAAGTAGCGCCATGCCGTTTTGGGCGTCTCCAGGATCTTGCCGTATTGGGGCGAGGCGGGGTTGACTGCGGTAGGGCCAAAGGCGCCAATGCCCAGCGCGGCGATGCCCTTGTCGGCAAACCATGCGTTGACGGCCTCAACGGTCTCCTGCGGGGTCGTGGTCGCGATCTGCTCACGCTCCAGGACCGTGCCGTCTGCATAGCCCGTGGCGCAGACCATCTTGGTGCCGCCGGCCTCGAGCGCTCCGATAAGCTGCTGTTCTGCCATAGTATTCCTCTCTCTGGGACGAGTTGCTCCGTGACTAAAGTATAGAGCTCTAAACCATTTAAGAAAGCGCTATAGAAAGAAGCCTCGCAACGCGGCGGGCGGTGCGAGGCTTCTTTGGTTGCTTTAGTTGCCGGGCCGTCCTTACCCGCGCGGCTTGATTTTATCACGTAGCGACTTGAGGTTCTCCAGTGCCGCGTTAAGCGTCTCGTCTCGCTTGGCAAAGTGGAAACGAATCAGATGGTTGACGGGCTCGCGGAAGAAGCTCGAGCCGGGCACTGCGCCCACGCCCACTTTAGACGCGAGGTCCTCACAGAATTCGAGGTCGCTGTCATAGCCAAACTCAGAGATGTCCATCATGACGTAGTAGGCGCCCTGCGGCACGTTATGCTCAAGACCGATACTGTCGAGTCCCTGGCAGAACAGGTCGCGTTTGGCGGTATAGAGGTCAAGGACCTCATCGTAATAGCTGTCGTCGAAGTTGAGGGCGGTGACGACAGCTTCCTGCAGGGGAGCGGCGGCACCCACGGTGAGGAAGTCGTGGACCTTCTTGATGCGCTCGGTGATCTCGGCAGGGGCGATGGTGTAGCCCAGGCGCCAGCCGGTGATGGAGTACGTCTTAGACAGCGAACTGCAGCTGATGGTTCGCTCGAACATGCCGGGCAGCGTGGCCATATAGACGTGCTCGTGGGGCGCGTAGACGATGTGCTCGTATACCTCGTCGGTAATGCAGTAGGCGTCGTACTTTTTGCAGAGGTCGGCGATAAAGGTGAGCTCCTCGCGCGTAAAGACCTTGCCGCAGGGGTTGGAAGGGTTGCACAGGACGATGGCCTTGGGGTCATTGTCGCGGAAGGCCGCCTCGAGTGTCTCGCGGTCAAAGTCGAATGTGGGCGGGTTGAGCGGCACGTAGATGGGCTCGGCACCTGAAAGGATTGTGTCGGCGCCGTAGTTCTCGTAGAACGGCGAGAAGATGACGACCTTGTCGCCGGGGTTGGTGACCGTCATCATGGCGGCCATCATGGCCTCGGTGGAGCCGCAGGTGACTACGATATTCTCGTTGGGGTTCACCGGCATGCCCGTAAAGTGCTCTTGTTTGGCGGCGAGCGCCTCGCGCATGGCCTGGGAGCCCCAGGTAATGGAGTACTGGTGATAGAGCGGCTTGGGGTCGCTGGCGATGGCGCTGAGGCTATCGAGCAGCTGCGCCGGGGGATCGAAGTCGGGGAAGCCCTGCGAGAGATTGACAGCGCCGCACTTATTGGAGATGCGTGTCATGCGGCGGATGACCGAATCGGTAAATCTTGCCGTGCGGTTGGAGAGTTCTTTCAAGACGGTCCTTTCGAGGATTTGCAGTGGGGCAAGTTTACTCCCATGAAACCGGTGGGATTTGCTCGAAATGGTCTCGAAAAACTCTGGTTGATTTCCGATCTCAGCCGAACACATTGAGCGAATAGGCCATTCCCGCAGTTAGCCGAACGCCCCCGCGGCCCCTCCTGGGGTCCGGGGGCGCCGTTTTCCCAGTTGAAGGAACGGTGGAGATGTGTTTCGATGGGTCCGGTGGCCATGCTCCGCCCGCCGCCTGGCACCTCTTCCCAGACTCAGCCGGACGGTCGGTCCGTCTATTCCGTTTTCGCCCTTAGGCTAGGCCAGCGGGGCATCGCCCCTCTCTGCGCGCGCCCTCTCGATGAGGCCCGGCGTCAGGTCGAGATCGACGAGCGCCACGTCCCCCACGCCGTAGGCGTCCAGCAGCGCCGCCGCGTCCTCCCCGAGCATCGCCCTGAAGGCGCGGGCGGGCGTCGAGAAGCCGAGCGCGCCGCGGGGCTCGGAGTTCGCGTGCGACATGGCCAGCGCCAGGTCGGCCGTGTTAGCGCTACTGTAAAAACAACCATTTTGACCAACGCTCAACAACCAATCATG
>DXMG01000012.1:0-3348 GCA_019414325.1 Collinsella sp.
AGACGCGCGCCAGGAAAAAGAAGCCGTTATCGACCAGCTGCACGGCGGCATCCGCAAGCTGATTGGTCACCGCGGGCACGGGCGGCAATTCGAGTCCAGCCTTGTGGATGGTCTCGACCGCTTCCTCGAACGTCGGAGGCTCGCTGACGCCCATCTCGTTCATAAGGCCCTGCATTTCTTCCAGTGCGCTGCTGCCCGACTCCTCGCCGCGCGGCACCAGACGGTAACAAGCCAGCGCCAGATCGAGCTGATCGCAATTCCAATAGGCAAACGCCAAGCGATAGAACAGGTAGCCGATTGCAGAACGATCGCTGGCAATACGTAGGCCGTGGCGCGCCACCTCGATAATCTCGTCAAAGCGCTCCAGACGCGCAAGCACGTTGATGAGCGCAAAGTGCGACTGCATGGACGAGCGCGCCAGATCGTAAAGATGGCGCACCTCGGGCAGTGCTCGTTCAAAGTCCTCTTGCTCGGCGTAAAAGCTGCAGATCTCGTGCTGGGCAAAGTACAGCGCATCGGGCGCACGAAGGATTCGCACAGAGCGGTCTTCTTCCAACACCGGTAGCACCATGCGCACCAGCTGGTTATCGCAAAACTGCGTTTGAACCGGACCTGTCGCCAAAAGCTCGGCGACGGCGCACTTAGCCTCCAACTCCTCAACAAGACGGGAAAAGCCTTCAAAAGCACCTGTACGGTCGACTTTTGCCTGCTCGCGCAATTCAACAACACGGGCCACGTATGGGTCGTCGTCCTCTTCCATGACCTCCAGCTCGTCAGCCGTATCGGCAAGCAGCAGATCGCGCAGCGCCGGCGGCAGCATGCGATGGTCATCACGCGGACGAGCATGAACCTCCGCAGGTTCAATCGTCTCCGGAGCGGTTGACTCATATGCCTCAAGCACACGCTTGCACGGCATATCGTCCATGTCCATGCTCTCAAGATCCTTGGCGACAGGCACGCAATCGGCCAGATAGGCCGCGCGCCCAAAGGAATATGTTGCAATGACGCGCTCGCCCTGCTCGGCGTCGGGAGCCGCAATCTGAACATAGCAGCGCGCAATGCAGGCACCTGCGGCAAAGCAAGCCGCTGCCAGCGTAAGCGCCACGCGCGCGTCGTGCTCCGCGGCCCAAATCACACGCGCGTTCTCGTCCAACTCGCGCCAGACATCCTCCCGGGCGTCGTATTCACGTTGTGGCATGGCATCCACGACAGAGTGCCCAAACCGAACGAGCATAATCCCCTCGGCAACGTTTGCCCGATAGGTATAGTCGAGCCGTGTGACCACGTTAAGTGCCTCGACAATACGCGCGAAGCGGCTGCGCACATCCCACTCACCGCCCGGCTGGCAAGCCACCGTTCCCGGTTTGCCCCACGGGTTGTCGCTCGAGGCCGTATCGAGCAGTCGGGGAACATCGTTGGTCGTCTTGGCGATATGCCACGCGTCAAAGAGCGCGCAGCCCTCAAGGCTCGGCGAGGATGCCGCCGGGACCAATCCGGCCCCGATGCGTTCAAGGATGCCAGAGAGGCGATTGAGACGGCACTCGATGGCAAGCAGCATGTCAATCTCGTCCTGGTCCAGCAGGCTGCGATCAAAATTGAGATAGAACAGCTTTGAGCGGTCGATGCGCGCTAGGCTCATTTCGGACTTGGCAGCAATGGTGCGCAGGCGGGGTAAGTCGATCTCGCTCATAAGGGCGGCGGCATAGCGCTCGATACCGCTCGGATTCTCGGCATGGTCAACACGGTAAAGCAGCGTCTCGATAGCATCGGGGAGCGGTGCCGTGTCAAAGCCCAAAAACACCTCGACCGGCTCGGGCAACTTTACGAGTTTGATCTTGTCGACAACGTTTTGCATGTCTGCATCGAGACCGTCGACGCCCGCCGTGTTCGCAAGAGCGCTTTCGGAGTTGGCAAATATCAAGTAGCGCAAGAACATCGAGGCCATGAACTCGCCGAAAGGAAGGGCGCGGGTCGAATTCCATGTCTCGTGGTCGGACTGCTCGCGCATGGGGCCTTCGGGAGAGCCGGCAGTTCGCGCACACGCGCGCATTGCACCGTTAGCTTCCCTCACCATAATCTCGCCAATACTGGAATCGGACTCGTGAAGGACCAGCTCCATGTCAGGGTCCTCGGGCAACGGTACTTCCCGAACAGGACGATCAACCTTATAAACCTTGCCCGACACGCTCACGTAGCCCAAGAGCGATATGTGAGTTTTGCCGACGAATTCGACGACATAGCACGACTCTTTGGGGTCCTCGCCAAAGACTTTCCAGACAACACCATATGAGCGCCCCGCAGGCTGCTCTGGCATTGATGGAAAACGCTTTTTGGGGTCGAGAAACCTGAGCTTGTATGTCGGACGCTCTGCCACGAAATATCACCCTGATCAGTCGTTGAAAGAAGGAGTGGTCGCGGATGGGCCGCGACACCTACTCGGAATCTTACACGAGTCGATAAGAAATAGTCTCCCGCGGACGGCGGCGCACGATTCCAGTCGAGCTTCTGGTGTCGAATGCCGCCATAAAAGAAAAGCCCCCGTTACCGGAGGCTTTCGATTTCAATTGGTGCGGCGTATAGGATTCCGCGCATCCGCTTCGCGGATCCGCACCGGCTTCGCCCGCCTGCCGGCGCGCTCGCCCGCTCGCTACGGACGCTCCGCGTCCGCTTCACGCTCGCGCCTCGACCGAGGTTCGAATCCATGCGGTGTTGCCATAAAAGAAAAGCCCCCGTTGCCGGAGGCTTCAAGTTCGATTGGTGCGGCGTATAGGATTCGAACCTATGACGTTCTGATTCGTAGTCAGACCCTCTATCCAGCTGAGGTAACGCCGCGACTTGTTGATTATTATGCACATGGACTGAATAATGGTCAAGCATTTTTTCAAAAAAAGTTATTGAATTTAGTTTTTACTCATTTGGAGGGCTTGGTGCGATCTTCGATGCCTCGCGATATAGAAGAGCAGTCGTTGTTGGGAGCTTTAAAGTCTATTGGTGCGACGTATAGGATTCCGCGCATCCACTCCGGCTTCGACCGAGGTTCGAATCTCCGCAATGCTCCCATATAAGAAAAGCCCCCGTTGCCGGGAGCTTTAAAGTCAATTGGTGCGGCGTATAGGATTCGAACCTATGACGTTCTGATTCGTAGTCAGACCCTCTATCCAGCTGAGGTAACGCCGCAACGCACGGATTATTATGCACGCGAGCCCCCGATGGGTCAAGCGACAATTTGAAAAAATTTTACGGAGTGGTGATTAGGCTGTTCACACCCCGACCGAGGTTCGAATCCATGCATGGTTGCCATAAAAGAAAAGCCCCCGTTGCCGGAGGCTTCAAGTTCGATTGGTGCGG
>DXMG01000012.1:3448-54123 GCA_019414325.1 Collinsella sp.
ACCTATGACGTTCTGATTCGTAGTCAGACCCTCTATCCAGCTGAGGTAACGCCGCAGCGCAAGACATATAAAACCACTTTAGTTAGTTGGAGTCAAGCACAATCTCAAACTTTTTGGAGAATATGTTCCTCACGCAGCTCCGCATGCGCCAATGTCCCCCATACGATCAATCGGTTTTTCAACTACATCGAACCCAGCACCGAGCTCCCCCAGAAGCGACCGCACCCGTTGGGCACAGTCGTAGTCAGCAAACGAGATGCTCAGCATTCGGGCCACCTGATTAGAAGTTCCAACACCATAGAAGTGCTCAAGGACAACAAGCGCCTCATGCGCCACAAACGTCTCGACCACATGCGGCGACTCCTCATAGCACCATTGCGTCAATGGCCCCTCACTCGTCTGCCGAACCACCAAGCCACCCATACCCGACGGCTCGCACGTTACCAGCAGGTGCTCCCCGCCCTCATCGCTCTGGAACAAAACAACCCGCTCGTCGAACAGCTCCATCACATCCCCTTTCTCTTGCTCTTAGCTAGCAAAAGCATAGCAGGTAAATGGCTGTATACAGAACGTTTGTTCGTGTGTTTTCTATCGAGCTGTCCGCACGGCATGGTATAGCCGTACACAAAAAGGGCGCCCCTAAAAGGAGCGCCCTCGCAAATCGCCTATGCAGCTAGCTTACGCGACCGGCTCGATCTTCTCGAGGCCGCCCATGTAGGGACGCAGAACCTCGGGGATCGTGATGGTGCCGTCGGCGTTCTGGTAGTTCTCCAGAATGGCGGCCATGGTGCGGCCAGCCGGCAGGCCGGAACCGTTGAGGGTGTGCAGGTAGCGCGAGCCCTTGAAGTTCTCGGGGTCGCGATACTTGATGTTGGCGCGACGGGCCTGGAAATCGCCGCAGTTAGAGCAGGAGCTGATCTCTTTGTAGGCGTTGTAGCTCGGCAGCCAGACCTCGATGTCGTAGGTCTGACGGGCAGAGAAGCCCAGGTCGCCGGTGCACAGGCTAATCACGCGATACGGAAGGCCCAGCTGCTGAAGCAGGAACTCGGCCTCGGCGGTCATGCTCTCGAGCTCCTCGTCGGACTCCTCCGGCTTGGCAAACTTGACCATCTCGACCTTGTCGAACTCGTGCTGGCGGATGATGCCGCGGGTGTCGCGACCAGCGGAGCCGGCTTCCTCGCGGAAGCAGGGGGTGAAGGCGGCGTAGCGGCGCGGCAGGGTATCAGCATCGAGAACCTCGCCGGCGTGCAGGTTGGTAAGCACGACCTCGGCGGTGGGGATCAGGAAGTTGTCGCCCGAGACGTGATAGGCGTCGTCCTCGAACTTGGGCAGCTGACCCGTGCCAAACATGGTCTGACGCTTGACGACGATGGGCGGCCACCACTCCTTAAAGCCACGGCTGGTGTGCGTGTCAAGGAAGAAGTTGATGAGGGCGCGCTCAAGACGGGCGCCGGCGCCACCGAGAACGGTAAAGCGGCTGCCGGAGAGCTTGTTGCCGCGCTCGAAATCGAGGATGTCGAGGTCGGTGCCCAGGTCCCAGTGCGGCTTAAAGTCGAAGTCGAACTCGCGCGGGGTGCCCCAACGACGGCGCTCGATGTTCTCGTCCTCATCCTTGCCGTACGGCGTGGCCTCGCAAGGGATGTTGGGAAGGTGAGCCATAAAGTCGTACTGCTCCTGCTCGAGAGCGGTGCGGCGCTCGGCCAGACCGTCAATCTTCTCGTTGACGGCGCGCACGGCCTCCTTGGCGGCCTCGGCCTCGTCCTTCTTGCCCTCCTTCATCAGGGCGCCAATCTTCTTGGACTCGGCGTTACGCGTGGCCTGGAGCTCCTCGACCTCGGTGATGACGGCACGGCGCTCGTCGTCGAGTTCAAAGAACTTCTCGCGATCCCAAGACGTCTGGCGATTTGCCATGGCGGTATCGATGGCATCGGGGTTCTCGCGAACAAACTTGATATCAAGCATTAGATCCTCCGGCGATATACATTCCATTTAGGTTGCAACCTTGTACATGTATGGGCAAGTATATACTTATGAGCGTTTACGACCCAACCCAACTACGCAAGAAGGCACCCAATGGACGCAGTTTTTTCCTTTTTGTTTGGCACCCGCACCGGTTTTGCCATCCTTTTCGCCGGCGGCATCCTACTGTTTGCGATTCTTGCCTTTGTAATGGAGAAGCGCACCCATAAGATGTATGTCGACCGTGGCCCCAAGTCCGAGGACGAAGAAGACGGCTTCTGGGACTAGCCTGCCAAAAAGAGACAGGCTTATTTTGGTCGGTTTTATCTGGGCAAACGCAAGCGCCCCGCAACTGGAATTGAGCCAGTCGCGGGGCGCTTTTCGTACATGCAACAAAACCGCAGGAAAAAACCTGCCAAAATAAACCTGTCCCTAAATGGCGGGTTTTACTGGAGGGTGGCGTCGATGGCCTTGACCAGAGCGCTGCGCATGCCGGCGTCCTCGAGCGCGACGACGCCCTTGATGGTGGCGCCACCGGGTGAGCATACGGCATCCTTCATCGCCGCAGGATGCTGGCCAGTCGCAAGCTGTAGCTTTGCCGTGCCCAGCACCATCTGGCTCACAATGCGATAGGCATCGGCGCGCGGGATACCGTGCTTGACGGCCGCGTCGCCCAAGGCTTCAATCGCCATGGCGACAAATGCCGGTGCGCAACCGCCCACGGTACCGCCCACAAACAGCAGACTCGTGTCGAGCTCGACGACGGTGCCAAGCTTACCGAGCAGGTCGAGCACCACGGCACGCTGCTCGCCGTTGAGCGTAGAGGACTTCTCGCAGGCGATGACGCCCTCGCCCACCGAAACCGGCGTGTTGGGCACCGTCGAGATGTGTGCGACACCCGGCAGGACCTGCTCCCACTTGGCGCTATCCCAGGTCCAGGCGACCGAAAGGACAACCTTGTCGGCAAGGGTTTCTTTGAGCGGAGCGAAGACCTTCTCAATCATGTATGGCTTGACCGCAGCAACCACGATATCGGATGCGGCGACAACCTCCGCCGCATCACGACAGGCAACCATCCCACGTGCCTCACAACGCTCGACCAAGGCGTCGTAGTGGCCCGCGCAGGCGCACATATCGCTCGCAGCCACACCGGCGGCGATCCAGCCATCGGCCATAGCGCTCGCCATATTGCCAAAACCGACAAATCCGATCTTCATATCTCATAGTCCTCTCAGACACGCTCTTCAAAACGAAGGCTATTGTCCCACGGCATTGTTTCGTATTGCCGACCTATTTGTGATACGGCTCGCCACGGCTGATCTTGCAGGCGCGGTAGATTTGCTCCAGCAGCACCACGCGCGCCAAGTTGTGCGGCAAGGTAATACGTCCAAAGCTGAGCATCTCGTCGGCTCGTGTGCGCACGTCATCGCTCACGCCGTCCGATCCACCAATCACAAAGGCGATGTCGCTGTTACCACGCAGCATAAGATCGTCGAGCCGCGCCGAAAGCTCCTCGCTCGAGCGCTCTTTGCCCTCAATGGCAAGCAGGATCACATGCGCTCGAGGCGGCAGGGCTGCAAGAATCGCCGCACCCTCCTTGTCGCGTGCGGCATCCACGCCGCCCGCCTTAGCCGGGTCGATATCGGCCACCTCGCGGATATCCACCTTGGCATAGGCACCTAGGCGCTTGGTGTACTCAGCGCACGCGTCCTTCCAAAAGCGCTCCTTGAGCTTACCGACGCAAACGACGGTGTATTTCACGCGCGTCTACTCCTTCGAATCGTTTTGAACTTTGCTGGCGGTCAGCATCTGCTCGAACATCGAGGCCGACTGCGAGAAATCGCTCGGCAGTACGACCGTCGATGTTTTACCCGTGCGAGCGAACTCTGTCATCATCTCGGACCACTGCGTAAACATGAACAGCTGGTTGGCCTCGTCGTTACCGACACCCGTCTCCTGGATGATCTCGAGCGAATCCTTGATGCCCAGCGCGATGGCCTTGCGCTGGTTGGCGATGCCTTCGCCCGCCTTTTCCATCGCCTCGGCCTCGGCGGTCGCCTCGGTGACGCGCTTGATGCGGTCGGCCTCGGCGAGCTCCTGCGCAGCAGCGCGCTTTCGCTGGGCAGCATTGATGTCGTTCATGGAGTTCTCGACCTCGGTCGGCAGCGCGATCTTGGTGATGAGTGTCGACACGAGGGTAAAGCCGTAGGCAGCCATCTGCTCGGACACGGTGGCATTAACGTCCTTGGCGATGTCATCCTTCTTGGCAAAGACCTCATCGAGCGTATAGACAGGGATGGAAGAGCGCAGGGCGTCGGTGATGAAATCACGCATCTGGTCGACGGGCTCCTGCAGCATGTAGTAGCTCTTGTAGATGCCCGAATCTGCCGGGCCGGCGCCCATGTCATAGCTCACGTGGTACTGAGCAGAGACCTCAAGGCCGATGGTCACGTTGTCCTGGGTCTTAACGTCGATGCCAAAACCGTTTTTCATGGTGCGCAGACTCACCGTGGCGGCCTTGCGGTCGATCACGGGCACCTTCATGTGGAAGCCCGCGTTGACGATGCGGTTAAACTTGCCCAGACGCTCGATGATCACGGCATGCTGCTGTTCAACGACATAGCAGGCGTTGGGGAGCAGCAGCAACAAAATGATGATGGGAAGTAGAAAGCTCGTAAGAGCAGCGATAATACCGGACAACAGCATGGTCTCTCCTCTGATAGGCACACGTTGGCACTAGGATACCCATCTCAGACCCTCACACGATCCCGACGAGAGGAGCCGTGGACAAAAAGTCCAAATATGAGTACTGCTACCAGTTTAGTAACAGCGTTTTAAAGACCAAAACGCACTGTTGGACCAAGATTCCTTTCAAATTGACTCAGTTCAGCTCAAGGCAGTGTTAAGTTAGCAAACATTTGTTGCGTAAATAGTGCAATGATCACCTTTGAAAATGTGATTCATTTAGTGACAGTACTCATATTTGACATTTTTTGCCCCACAGGAAGCTTCGCTATACGAGGACCCTATGTCACATCTGTCAATTCGCCTGCCAGCGGACTCGCCAGCTCGCTAAAAACGCTCCGCGTTTTCTTTGCGCTCGCTCCTTCACAGGTTCAAGTCCCCGTGATGGGCCCATAACAAAAAAGCTCCCATTGCTGGGAGCTCTTTCAATCAATGGTGCGGGCGAAAGGACTTGAACCTTCATGGGGTTGCCCCCATACGGACCTGAACCGTACGCGTCTGCCAATTCCGCCACGCCCGCGTGCAGGAATTAGAATAACGGAGCGCTACCGCGAACGCAAGAACTATTTTTGAAAAAGTTTGCAGGCATTTTCCCAAGCTGCTCGCGCGATTGCCTCAGCATCCTCGCCGGTACGATCGACACGGTCGTTGACCAGCGTGTTTGCCGTGATAGAAATCATTGCCGGCTCGCACTCAAGACCACGAATGGGCTCCGGTGCCATATACGGGCAATCCGTCTCGAACAAAATGCGATCGAGCGGGGTCGCCGCAAATGCCTCGCGCACGTCGTCGTTGCGCTTAAAGGTGGCCGCGCCGCCATAGGCGATATAGCAGCCCAAACCCACAAAGCGCTCCATCGTAGCTCGATCCTCGCCAAAGCAGTGCAGCACGCAACCGGCCTGAGGCACGCCTACCTCGCGCAGCACGTTGTACGCATCAACGTGCGAAGTGCGCTCCCCATCCGAGTCCTCGTGCCGCAGGTGCAGCTCCACCGGCACATTGCGGCGCACGGCAACTTCGAGCTGACGTGCCATGCAATCAATCTGCACACTGTGGGGCGCCGGCGCGATGTCGTCGTCGTAATCCATGTGATAGTCCAGACCGATCTCGCCGATGCCGACGCACAAAGGGTCATCAAGCGCAGCAACAACCTGTGCGTGAATGTCGTCGGTATAATCCGGCGCGCCATAGGGGTGAACGCCAACGAGATACTTGATCTGCGGAATATCCCGCATCGGCAGAATTTCGCGCACGAGCCAGTCGCTATAGTCCGTCACGCTGCGCTTGTCGGCGATGGGGTCGAGCATCGTCACCAACAGATCGACGCCCGCGGCTTTGGCGCGCGCGAGCGTTTCGGGCACTTCTTTGCCCCAAAACGAAAGCAGATGCGCATGCGTGTCGGCAAGCGGTGCCAAGGGCACGGGGCAGGCAACAGTCTTCTTTTTCTTGGTAAACGTCACGCGTTCGGCATTAAGCGTCATGGATTAGCTCCTGGGCCAGGCGGACAAAGTCAGCAACATCAAGCGTCTCGGCGCGCGTGGTGGGTGAGATACCGCAAGCCTCAAAGGCGGCATCGAGCACGTCCTTGGCAAAGCCGTTGGCGCTCATGGAATTGCGGATGGTCTTGCGACGCTGAGCAAATGCGGCGTCAATCACGCGGGCCACAAACTCGCGATCGAGTCCTTCGGGCACCACGCCGTCAACACGGTCGATACGCACGACGGCCGAGTCCACGTGCGGTGCCGGCATAAAGCAACGCGGCGGCACCTCAAAGCGACCCGTCACCTGCGCATACAGGCCGAGCTTTGCCGTATAGCCGCCATAGGTCTTATTGCCCGGCACTGCGGCAATGCGATCGGCAACCTCCTTTTGAACCATGACGACGGCGCGCTTGAGCGCGGGCATCGTCTGGAAGAACTGCAGGATGATCGTCGCCGCCACGTTATAGGGCAGGTTCGCGACAAATACCGTCGGCTCACCGCCCGCAACCTGCTCAATCTGCTCCGGCGTCACCCTGAGCGCGTCGCCCATGATAAAGCGGAAGTTGGCGTAGTCAGCGGCATGGGCATCGAGCACCGGCTCGAGCTCGGGGTCGGCCTCGATCGACGTGACGCACGCCGCCTCCTGCAGCAGCGCAAGCGTGAGCGTACCAACGCCCGGACCGACCTCGAGCACGCGCTCATCGCCCGCAAGCTCGGAAAGCTCGCAAATGCGCTCAATTACATGGTTGTCGATCAGGAAGTTCTGGCCCAGGCGATGCTTGGTCGCAAGGCCAAACTCCTCCAGCAGCTCCCTTGTTGCCGTGGGGTTTGCCAAAGGCGAAGTTGTCATAGTTGCCTCCTTAGCATGGTGGCGGCGTCTTGAAACAAAAGGGCATGGACCGTTGCGGCCATGCCCTTACATCTAAACAGCAAATTGCCGATATGGCGCGCGGCGGCTTAGCCCAGACGCGGGAACAGCGGCTCGCCCTTCTCGACGGGCTGACCACCGGCAAGCAAGCCCCAAGCGCAAATGCCCTTGAGGTCGTCGCTCGCGGCCTCGTCCTCGCACGACAGGCGGCGCAGGGCCTCGGCAGAAGTCTGGGGCATGAGCGGCATCAGCAGGTGAGCGGCAATACGGATAGCCTCGAGCAGGTTGTAGATCACAAATGCCAGCTCGTCAGCCTTGGTCTCGTCCTTGGCAAGCGCCCAGGGCTCGGAGTCCTCGATGTAGTGGTTGGCGGCATGGATGAGCTCCATGACCTCGTCCTTAGCTCCACCGTAATCGAGCACGTCCATCTTGGCCATGTAGCGCTCGACCAGGCCATCGGCGATCTTTGCCAGCGGGTTTTCGAACGCATCGAACGACGCGGGCTTGGCGGGCGCGCAACCGTCAAAGTACTTGCCGCTCATGTTGAGCGAACGCGAGATAAGGTTGCCCCAGCTGTTGGCCAGGTCGGCGTTGTAGACCTGCTCCATGCGATCGAAGCTGATGGCACCGTCGGTGCCGGGGACGACGTCGGTCATGAAGTAATAGCGATAGCCCTCGACGCCCAGCATGTCGATAACGTCCTGCGGAGCGATGGCGTTGCCGCGGCTCTTGGACATCTTTTCGGCCTTGCCGGTCTCGGCATTGCGCACGGTCAGGAAGCCGTGGGCAAAGACGTGCTCGGGCAGGGCCTCACCGATGGCCATGAGCATGGCGGGCCAAATGACGCAGTGGAAGCGGATGATGTCCTTACCCACGATGTGGAACTGCGCGGGCCAGCGATAGGCCAGCTCGGCACGCGCCTCGTCGGTGTCGACGCCGTAGCCGACGGCCGTCATATAGTTGAGCAGCGCATCAAACCACACGTAGGTCACGTGGCCCTCGTCAAACGGGACCTGAATGCCCCAGTCAAAGCTCGTGCGGCTCACGGAAAGGTCGTTAAGGCCGCCCTCGACAAAGCTGCGCACCTCGTTCATGCGGAACGCAGGCTCGACAAAGTCGGGGTGCTCGTCGTAAAGCTTGAGCAGCTTGTCCTGGAAGGCGGAAAGCTTAAAGAAGTAGGACTCCTCCTGCACGCGCTCAAGCGGACGGTGGCAGTCGGGGCACAGGTGCTGGCCGACGCTGCCGTACTCCTCGTCGCCCTTCTGGACCTGCGTATCGGTGAAGTAGGTCTCGTCAGGCACGCAATACCAGCCGTCGTAGCTGCCCTTATACAGGTAACCGGACTCCTTCATGCGCTCCCACAGGTACTGCACGGCATGATGCTGGCGCGGCTCGGTGGTGCGGATGAAGTCATCGTTGGAAATCTCGAGCTTGCTCCAAAGCTCCTTGAAGTGCGGAGCCTGGCTGTCGGTCCACTCCTGCGGCGTCATGCCATGCTTGGCTGCGGCCTCGGCGACCTTCTCGCCGTGCTCGTCCATGCCGGTCAGGAACTTAACGTTGTAGCCAGCGGAGCGGCGATAGCGAGCCTGAACGTCGGCGATGATGGTGGAATAAGCCGTGCCCAGGTGCGGATCGGCGTTGACGTAGTAGATGGGCGTCGTGATAAAGAACGAAGGCTTGCTTTGATCCATGGGGTTTGTCCTCCAGAAAAACGTTGCATACAGGGGATGATTCTAGCGCAAGGGCTGGATATCCTCCATCTATTGCATATCGAGCACCATGGCATAGACATCGCGCTTGCGGCGCGAATACTTCTGAGACAGGCGCTTAGCCACCGCAGAGGCGGGCTCCCCCTCCTCGAGCGCGGCGCGGATATCCTCGCGCAGGGCCTCGTCGGGATCCGCTGCCGCGGCGCCAACCGGTACGATGCCAGCCTCCTCGTCCTCGCTCGGCGGCGCGATGACCAGCGCAATCTCGCCCTTTACCTCGCCGCGAGCACGCAGCTCCTCGGCGAGCTGGGCAGCGGGCCCGCGCAAGACCTCCTCGTGCAGCTTGGTGAGTTCGCGGCAGACGGCAACCTCACGCTGGGGAAAGACCTCCGCCACGGCCTCGAGCGTCGCCACGATGCGATGTGGAGACTCGTAGAAGATGAGCGCGCCGGGTACTACGGCAAGGCGCTGCAAACGGCGCACGCGGTCGCCGTGCTTTCGGTCCAAAAAGCCCTCGAAGAAAAAATGCTCGCAGGGAATGCCGGACGAAACGAGCGCCGTGACGCAAGCAGAGGGCCCGGGAATAACTTCTACGGGCACATCGGCCTCACGCGCTGCCTCGACCAGCACCTGGCCGGGGTCGGACACACTCGGCATGCCGGCGTCCGAGGCAAAGGCGAGGGTCTCCCCCGCCAGCAGGCGGTCGACCAGGCCGGCGGCGCGACTGGCGATCACATTCTCGTCGCAACGGACAAGCGGCTTGGAAATGCACAGGTGCATCAGCAGCTTTGACGTCACACGCGTGTCTTCGCAGCAAATGGCATCGGCGGCGGCAAAGGCCTCGCCAACGCGCGGGGACAGGTCGCCCAGGTTGCCGATGGGCGTGCCGACCACATAGAGTTTGCCCGTATGGGCGCTGTTTTGCGTCATATCAACCTATTCAATCATGCCGCGCTCGAGCGTACCGAGTGCCGCGCGGGCGTCCCATGCTGCAATGCGCTTCTCGGTCTTCCACGTTTGGAAGAACCAACCGGCAGCCGGCGCAAACGAAGCCAGCTGGTTGGCGATAAACACGCGCTCGTAGGCATTGCGGCCCTCGGGCGTAACCGACGAGTTGGCAAAGATCGCCGCGCCCGACCATTCGCCCACCAGCACGGGGAACCCTGTCGAGATCGCTTCTTTAAGCTCGCGCTTGTTACGCGAAATCGCCGTCGTCAGCCCGCGGGGGCTCGTGATGTCGAGCGCATACTCGTCGCGGTAATGGTACAGGTGAAGGTCCATGTAGACGTTCTTGTACTTGGCACCGCGCATAAAATGCTTCCACTCGCTGGGATGCCCCGAAGACGAGAAGACGACGATCTTATCCTCGGGCATATACGAACGGACGAGCTCGTAGGCATCGCGATAGAAATTGCGCAAGTAGTGGGCCGGAATTCCATCCGTCATGGTAAAGAGGCTCTTGCGGACGCTCATCTGCGGCGTGTCCAGCAGCTCAATGCCCAGCAGGCTCTCGGCCTCGCCGTAGCGATCGGCCAAGCGCTCGAGCACGTCGAGTGCGACATGACGGCCGTTGGTGGACGAATGCCACTCGGCAACAGCCTCCGGCGTGGTGGGCGAATCGTTGGAATCGCCCTGGCCACCGGGCACCGTCGCCAGATCGAGCAGCACGCGGATGTCGTACTTGGCAGCCCACTCAATTGCACGGTCGATGTAGTCGACAACCGAGATGTAGGACGCATCGGACTCCTGCGAACCAAAGGCATACCAGGGCACCGGCAGACGCACGGCATTGAGACCGATCTGCGCCATGCGGCGAAAATCGTCCTCACTCACAAACGTCTCGTAATGACGGCGCATGCGCTCGTTATAGGCGGCGGTGCCCATGGCCTCCTGCAGCTCGGCCGCGTTGGATGCACCGGTCGCCGCGTATAGCGACGGGGTCACCCAAGGCTCGGGAATAAACCAGCCAGAGAGATTAACGCCGAGTATCCTCTCCATCACTGCCCCCTTCGGATCGTGCAGGCCAAACCTGCATCGTATTGCATAGGAAAAGTATCGTTTTGAGTATACCCGCGCGTGCGGACAGACGACCGAACGGTCTGTAAAGTGGCGCAAAAGCGGGAGGAATGTCTGGGGCGAGCGGGGTCAAGATGACGTACCGAGATGCGCATACACGCCGAGGGCAGGCGCCGGAAAGCGCATTCCATTCTTTCGCTCAATAATGGGATGCGCTTTCCGCGGGTCCACATAAAAGAAAAGGACCCCTTTGCAGAGGTCCTAGTCAATTCAAGGTGGCGGGGAAGGGAATCGAACCCCTGACACGAGGATTTTCAGTCCTCTGCTCTACCAACTGAGCTACCCAGCCATTTGAGGTGTGCCTTGTTTCAAGGCTTGATTAGTATAACCAAGGACGCGCTCCGGTCAACCGAGAATTTGAAAAAAGTTTTTGAGCACGGCGCCAGCCACAAGGCCGACCCTATAGAACAGCATGTTAGAGACATCAACCCACCGCAAGAAGTTTTTCGCTCAAGGCTGCACGGGCAAACTCACTTGGCGTCATCCCTTCAGCCGCCGCCCGACGACGAATCGCCTCCTTCATCCCTAGGGGAATCTTGACCGATAGCGTTGCCGTCCCTTCGCTTGAGAGCGGAGGCCGCCCGTGCACGATCCCCCCAACGGTATGCTCGCCGTCCGGAAACCCGCCATGCTCGTACGACTCGCACCACGCGTCAATCATTTCATCCGTTACAACCTGACCATTGGCAGCCGTATACGCCTTGCTCATCATCGACCCCTCTGCCGAGCTCGCTCGATCTCTTGCCAGAATTTCTTCTGAACCGGAGACAGGGCATGAATAATGAGCCATCCACGAATTAGTTCGACTGCAACAAGTTCCATACTTCGACCATCTGGAAGCCATCCAATGGCAAGCCATCTCGGCGGCTCGTCCTCCGACTCGCGGCGAATGCACTCAGTAACCGCGAACCAGGCACCAAGCACTTTCTTTTCCGTCAAGTGTTTTTTTGGCGTTGGGATGGATCTCAACATCCATGCATCTTCTCCTCCATCTTACCCAATTTCGTATGACGAAAGTCCGCTGTCGCCAATTCTTACGCCGGCACTTGTTGAAAGGCGGGAGGTGTAGCGAGGATTGAAGGGCGTTCCAGCACCGCCCAGGCACCGGGACAGGAACACATGCGCCAAGGACGGACGTTTTCGTAGCATGCGAGGATGCTGCCGTTGCGGTCGATAAAAGCAATGTCGATGGGGTAGGCCATAAAGCAGGTGTGGACCGAAGAGCAGCGTGGGAACGCCATGACGAGCGGCAACCCGTTGGCGGCAATCGGAGACCGTCCCAGCATGCCGCGCAGGCGCACGGCAAACGACTCCGCCACCACAAACTCGGCAGGCGCCCAACCCAGCCTGTTGAGCGCCCGCGCGTAGGCAATGTAGGATGAGGCCGCGGTCACATAACCACCCCCGGACGCCACGGATCGACCGTCACTGCGCGCTCGTGCGACAACTTTGCCGGTGCCCCCAGCGAAACGCCGGCGACGCTGAGCGAGCTCGGCCACGGCTCGTAGCGCATGGTACAGGTATAGGTCCTAAACGTGCCGGAGAGCGAAAGCAGACCGCCATCCGATGTCGTCGCACCCTGCTCGCTCGAGACCTCAATCTGCAAGTCATAGCCTTCCATGGCATGTTGGATCTGAGCCTGAACGGTCGCGGAGGCATCGATGGAGCTGTCATCGCCCTCCCCGCTCGGCGCCACGGCATGCGCTAGCACGATATCGGGCACCACGCGATCGAAGCGCGCGACCGCGTCGGCAAAGACCATGACGTTGTACACGATAAGCGCCAGAACCAGCAGGACGGGCGTGACCACGGCCATCTCGACCGTCGCCTGGGCGCGCTCCTCGCACAGGCGCGTGCGGATGCCCATTACGACCCACCGCCCAGGGCACCCGCCAGTGTGGCGACATCGACGGTAAGTGGGATGGAACCGCCGCCGGGCAGCGGAATCTCCGCAAGCGTGAACACCGTGCCGCTGATGGTGCGCTCGACTTGATATTCCAGCGCCTCGCAAAGCGCCTTGGGGTCGGTCACGCCCAGCGGAATACTTCGTAGCTTGTCCTGCACTTTAGAAAGACCTGTGATGTCAGACCCCGGGCTCTTGATGACATTGGCGGTGTCGGTCAGTACCGGCTTTCGTAGGCGCAAGTCGCACGGCTCCAAGCCCAGCGCCGCCACGGACGCCGAAACGGTATCGCCGAGCCACGACGCAATGGAGCCCAACGCACCGCTGCCCCCTCCCAGGTCATCGATCATCTCGCCCATGAGCTCGTCGGCCGAGCCTTGGATGTCTCCGTATCCCACGAGCAGCCGTCCCCAAACATCCATGACGCCATCGAGTACGCCGACAACGCCACCCGAACGCTCCTCCAGCGCCGAGAAAAACCGCGAGAGAACGTTGTTCTGCGCCGTCGCGTCATCGGGCGCCAGCACCGCAGCAGAGATCGCGCCGCGATCGCCAAGCCTGACTGTCGTGTTAAACGAAGAGTTGAGCTCATCGGGGCTCGAGATAACACCCGAAACCGCAAGGGCAACCACGCCATTGCGGCCGGGTGGGGCGATACGCGGACGCTCGCCCGAAAGCGCTTTAATGGCCTCGTCAAACGCATTGCCCGCACGGTCTGCCTCGTCCTCGGTCTGGCGCATGAGCTCGAGCTCTTTGTTGCGGCATTCGACGTATTTCTCTAGGGCATTTTTGAACTCGTCGAAGTGGTACTCGAAGCCACTCTCGATAGAAGTCGTTGCAATCGCAACATAGCCCAAAGACGAGACACCAAAATGGCACTCGTCACACGTTTCGTGACCATCAAAAGCCGAAACAGACGCCAACCCGCCGGGTGTTCCCTTTTTGTAATTAGGACAGTCTGTTCCATAATGCAAATATGCAACATCGCCCTTAACACTTGTTGGCCAGCGTGCGTCGGTATAGAGCTCAGTCGTCCGCGCCTCATCTGGATTTCGCGGAAGGAAGGGGATATAGGCGGAAACCTTGCCGTCCTCTTCAGTTATATATGCCCGCTCAACTTCTTCGCTCGCATAGGCGAAAAACGCCTTTCGCGCAGCAGAATCTGCTTGCTTTTCCGGACTCTCGCCAAGCGGTTTCTCATTCGCCAGGCGCTCTCGGTAATACGCCTTCGCACGATTCAGGGCAATTTGCGGTTCCCAGTCAATACTCGAGACATAATGCTTGTTCTGCTCACCTGAGAGCTCAGTCAAACTGCCTGCGCGTTCCCACATGCATGAACAGCTACCGACCGAAGCCGGAACCGACCCGCCGCAATCCGCAAGCCAGGCGCGCTCTTTTGCTTTCGCCGTCTCCTCCGAGGCCTTCTGCAGCTCATCTGCCGCGCGTTCCAGATCTTTCGATGTGTCTTTAATGACATCGGTCGAGATCTCGGACCCCTCGAGCGCAACGAAATCCGACTCGGACGTCCTGGGCACGGCAAGCGCCGTACCGGTATAGGTCGCACCTTCGGTATCCTGCGCCGACACGGACTGCGTAGCTCGCGCGGCAACCAGATACGGTAGAGCCGTCTCGATTTTCTGCAAGCCCTTGGAGGCGCTTTTGGCAAACTTGTTGCGCGTTTTAATGATCTCGATTCCCGTGTCGACCATATCGCCCGCGGCAAGCTCGGCACCTGGAATAAGGATGGCGACCAAGCCGGTGCCGATCGTGGCAAACCCCGCCAGGCCCAAACTCAAAATGCTCGCATCCACCACCGTCGCAGCCGTGTGATAGGACGACACCACATTGGCGCCTGCCAGCGCGCCGCTATCGGCAGCCACCTGGGTGTCCCCCGCGCGCGACATGCTCCATATCGCCGCCGTCGACGAAAACAGCAGCGTGAGCACCACCAAGATGACCACCGCAGAGGAGAGCGTGGTATAGGCACCGTCTTCGATAAACAGGTCGATCCCGGCTCGACCCATAAAGCCGCCTCGCTTGCAGCGAGCACGCGGTCGGCAACGGCACGCAAGCCCCCTCGTCACCTTCAACAGGCAGCGTTTAATCCCATGCAGCAATCCATGAATCATAGTCTCCCTCCAGCCACTCGGGACGCGATCGATACGAGACGTCGACCTTAAGCTCGACATAGCCGTTATGGCCTGCGCTACCCATAGCCTGCGCAAACGCACCGATCACGGGCAGCGGTTTAACCTCGCCGGTAACGGAAACGGACGAGACGCCGCCCGCATCGGCCCGACCAAGCTCGATATCCCACGACAGGGGCCCGCCGGCATGAAAAATCGAAACGTCGGGAACCGCGGCAAGACGGCGGCGGGCAAACTCCTTAATATCCTCGTCATCCCCCACCGTCGTCGTGGTCATGAGCCGCGCGGTCTCGGCGGCGGCAGACTCCATGACCGCGCGTGTATAGAGCAGGCACACCGGCTGCAGCGCCAACAGGACGAGCGTCAGAAACGTCGGCAGCAGGAATGCCGCCTCGACCGTAGACTGCGCCCTGTCCTCGCGCGTGACATCAATAGAGTACGATGTCCTTAGCACCCGCAGCAGCGTCGACAATCGATGTCGAGGTGACGCCGTGAGACGCCGTCCGCTCGACCAGCGCCGCCAAGCGCCCATCGGCACCGGCACGCCAAAGCCCTGCGATCGCCAGCACGATGGAAAGCAGTGCCACCGTGACGATGGCGTATTCGACCGTTGCCTGGGCAGATTCCTCACGCAGGACATCATGCATTTCACGACCCCTCCTTTGAGTTCGTTGTCTGCGGGGTCAGGCGGACCACGCGCAGACGACACGAAGTATCGCCAGCATCCGCGGCAACCGTCACCATATCGACCCAGCCGCGTCCGTCACGCACGATGGCGCCCCACACGTTGCCCTTGATGTCGAGATAGCCGCTCAGAGCAAGTTGCGCCGTGGGCACCTCGCGATAGGCACGCAGCATATCCGCCGCCGCCTCGGTCATCGGTCGGCACTCGGACCATGCGAGACGAACAGCGACGGCATTGTTTGCAGATGAACCCGTTGCAGCGTCCGCTCGCTCGTCGAGTGCTTGCAAGAACGTTTGCGCCGTGACGGCGGCATTCGCATCGTCCGCGTCTCGCGCATCGTCTATTTGAGACGCCGCAGCCGAACCCGATCCCGCATCCGCGGCAGCCCCTAAACGTTGTTGCCGTGCTGCGTTAAGCCCCCAAACCGCCACTGCCACCGCCACGACCGCACAGGCGAGCACCAGCAACGCGCCGACGGGACGGGCGCCCTCTACAGGCTGTTGATGCCCTCGCTGATAGCGCTCCATAAATCTTGGACCTTGCCCTTAAATGCGACAATGGCAATGATGGCAATCACCACGAGCACACCGACTAGGATGGCGTACTCGGTGGTGCCCTGCGCGCTCTCCTCCCGCAGCAGTTCTTCGGCACGCTGGCGAGCGTGAATTGGCTGGCAAAACGCCAAGCTCCAGACCTTGCCAACAACGTCAGTCATCGTATTCATGTATTCCTCCCTACATCATCCCGCCTGCTCCCAGCAGCGGGCCCAATATGGACAGAAGCAACGCCGGCAAGATGAGCGTGCCGGTGGGAATCAGCAGCTTGACCGGCGCACGCTCAATCTCGCGCTCGACCGCGGCGCGATGGGCCGCGCGAATCTCGCGACTTTGGGCCGCCAGCGTCTCGGCAAGCGGGGCACCGAGGGCAAGCGCCTGCCCCGCTGTGATGGCAAAGGTCTCGAGCGCCCGCACATCCAGGTCGCGCGCGGCCGCCAGAAGCTCATCCTCTCGCGTCCCTACGCCCACACGCCATGCCATGCAGGCTCGCTCAAGGCGGAGCGCCAACGTCGATCGGCGATTGGCGCAAAAAACCTCAAGCGCCGCATCGAACGAAAGGCCGGCCGAAAGCCCCAGACGCACCACGTCGATCATCTCGGACACCTCGCCAAGCGACACCTGCGCCGTACCACCCGTGCCGAGCATGCCCTTCAACCGTGCTACCAGGGCATCGGTTACCGAGCGGGCAGCCGCAACAACCAGCAGCATCTCGCGTTTGCAGACCCGGACGATCTTGTATGCGTCCGCACGATTGAGCCCCGTCGCGACAAACACGCTGAACGCGCACAGGCACGCCGCGACCCCGACCAGGGCGCTCATAGCTCCACCCGCATAATGCGCCGGATTACCATCAGCGCGACGGCGTTGAGGGCAAGACCCAGCACCACGGCACCGGCACCCGCCGGTGTTGCAAGGCCGCGGCGAAAATCGGCCGAAAGCAGCGCCAGCACCGCACACATACCCGCCGGCATAGCCGAGACCATGTGTGCCGACATACGAGCCTGCGATGTCTTAACGTCCAGGCGGCGCTTGAGCTCAATGCGCTCCCCCACCATGCTCGACGCCTCGGATAACAGGTCAGCGAGCGGGGCACCGGTTCGCTGCGACACCTTGAGCGCCAAAGTGACAAGCGAAAGGCCGGGGGCATCGATACGGTCGAGTAGGTCATCCAACGCATCAGTCGCCGAGACGCCGCAGTCGATCGCCGCCGCAACGCGCAAAAACTCGGTATGCACCGGCTCTTGCGCGTGAGTTCCCACAAACCTCATGCCCTGGGCCAGCGAATGACCCGAGGCGAGCGACATAGAGAGCGCCGTAAAGGCCTCGGGCATGGCTTCTTCCACATCGTGTTGCTCGCGGCGACGGTCGAAGGTGTCGCGAGCGGCACCTACGCCAAACGGTGCGAGCAGCCCCAGGACAAAGCCGATGGGCGACAGCGATACGACAGTCAGGGCAATGCCGCAGACACCACTCGACAGCAGCAAGCATGCCAGTCGCGCCTTGTCATCCTCGATGACAAGGCCAACGCGATGTGCCGGAACCAGCGCCGCCCAGGAGTGGGCAATCTTTTTTAGCAGGTCGTTTTCTACCAACTCGCGCGGCAGCCTCTCGGCAACCGACTCAAGCGCATGACTGACCAGCTCCGCCGGCGGCACGCGCGGCGCACGAGGCTCCGCCCCACACGCCACCGCGGCCGAAAGCCCCGTCAAGCCCCCTACGACGAGGGGCACAACGATCTCCATTCGTCCACCTCCTCTTGTGTGAGCGTTCCCGAGCGCAGGCCCTCCGCGATAAACGGAGGCTCGCGATCGAGCGTCCAGGTGCGCGTGGCGGCATCGAACGTCACGTAGCGCTCAAGCTCCACGCCGCCCGACGCGCCGCGTCGCACCCCCGAATAGGAGGACACGAAACGCCTGCCGTCCGCATGACGCTCGGACATCACGATGCCGTCGAGCGCCATGGCAATCTGCTCCTCGATAAGCTCGCTCGGCAGATCGATGCCATAGCGCGCAAGCAGCGTCAAACGCACCACGGTCTCCTGCTCGGTGCCCGCATGAAGCGTGGTGAGCGATCCGTCGTGCCCGGTGTTCATGGCCTGCAGCATGTCGCAACATTCCGCACCGCGCACCTCGCCCACCACAATACGGTCGGGACGCATACGCAGGGCGTTGGTCACCAGGTCGCGGATTGTCACCGCGCCCTCGCCCTCAATTGAAGCCTCGCGTGCCTCCAGGCGAACCACATGCGGGTGATGCGCAAACTTGAGCTCGGCGGAGTCCTCGATCGTCACGATGCGCTCGCCGGTGGATATCTCGCACGACAGCGCGTTGAGCAGCGTGGTCTTGCCCGATCCCGTGCCACCTGCAACCGCCAGATCTTGACGCAGCGATACCGCACACGACAGCAGCTGCGCATACCAAAGCGGTAGCGACCCCAGGCCCACAAGCTCGTCCAATGAACAGATGCGGTCTGAAAACTTACGGATGGTGAGGATTGGCCCATCGATCGCCACAGGCGGAATCACCGCGTTGACGCGATAGCCCGTCTTGAGGCGAGCGTTGACGATAGGGCTGCGCTCGTCGATGCGCCTGCCCAGCGGCGAGATGATGCGGTCGATGAGCACGCGGATTTGCTCATCGTCCTCAAACGCATGCTCGATGGGATATAAGACGCCGCCGCGCTCAAAGAAAGCCGAGCGACAACCGTTGACCATGATCTCGGTGACGGTGTCGTCCTCGATGAGCGGCTGCAGCGGGCCCAGGCCCACCACGTCATCCAAAATCTCGTCAATGATGGTCTCGCGCTCGGGCTTCGCCAGGTCGGTCGCCTCCTCCACGTTGAGCGCCGCCTCCACCGCAGGACGCAATTCCGAGCGGGCACGCGCCGGATCGATGTATGCGCTGATACGCGCCACCTCGTCATAGCCCATGCGGTCCATCACGGCGCGTTTGGTGCGGCGCTTGACGGCACGGTGGCGTCCCGCATCAACAGGCACTGTCGCCGCGGCTGCACCGGCTTCCTTAATCCTTGTTTGCAAACTCATCGCGAATCACCCTCGCGCGACCAGGGAAGACGGATGCGCGGGCGCTCGGTGCGCGTCGCACGGTCGGTGACCATATCGCTCCAGGGACCGACGGCGCAGCCCAGCTCCACGAGCATCTTGCGCGTGGCTTCGCGTACGCTGGTGGCAAAAGCGCTGGTCTGGCCCACTGCCTCGTCAGCACGGCCGAACGCCATGAGCGCCGCCAAGTCCTGCCCGCCGTCGGCGATGCGGATCTTGGAGCTCAACGCGCAGGTAATCTCAAAGCGCATGGCGACATCCTCGTCAGCGCCGCGCGCGCCAAACCGGTTGAATACGGCGCTCATGCGCGTACGCGGCACGCCCACACGGCTCGCCAGCTCGATGACGCGTGCCGCGGACGTCGCAGACGACACCGATGGATCGCCCACGACCAGGCAGCGGTCGCTCGCCGCCACCGCGGCCGCCACGGCGTCGCCCCAAAAGACCGAGGTGTCGACAAGCACCACGTCGGATTCGCGGCGCAAGACATCGAGCAACAGCTCCACCGGACGCGCCATGAGCTCGGCCTGTTCGGGCGCGGCGACCGGGCCCCAAAGCGTAACGCCCGAGGCCACGCGCATCGAGGCGGCCACGATGTCCGATTCGGCAAGTGTGCCCGCAGCCGACGGCTCGATAAGCGTCGCCATGTCATGCGGGGTATCGGCACCCAGCAGGTCGTAGAGGTTTCCAAACATCAGGTCCAAGTCGAGCACGGCAGCACGCAGGCCCAGCAGCGACGCCGCGTGCGCCATGGCGGCGACGATCGTCGACTTGCCGCAACCGCCCGAACCCGAGACGGCGCAGACAACCGGGGCTCGATGCGACGAAGCGGCGGCATCCGCCGACGGCGTGGGGGCAGGCGGCGCCGGCACGGGCGGCAACGTCCCCGTCTCCCCGGCAGCGCTCATATGCTGCGTCCAAGCCGGCATGGCAGGCTGCTCGGTCCGCGGGGCCGAATCTGGGGATTTCACGGTCGCATCGACACGAACATTGTCGTTCCCGGCAAGTCCCTCAACCTCGTCGAGCTCATCGACCAGGCTCACGCCATGCACGTATCCCATATCAGCATCCAAAAGATCATCGCCATACGGCACCGGCTCTCCGACTTCATCGTATGCAAGGGGATCCCGGGGACACCGACCATGCTCGGCTTCCGCTTTTCCATAATCATCAACACGCGGGCCTCTTGTAGCGCGAGGCGCCCCGGGTTCCCTATCAACAAAAGCATCGGGCTCAATCGTCAGACACCGGTCGTAATCAACCGTTCCCTCGCCTGCGCGCCCGTTGCCGCATATGCTACGCGCAGCGATAACCTCGGTCGCCCCTGCGCGAAACAGCCCCTCGATATCCGAAGGATCGAGCGTCTCTATCAGTACGACCACGCGGCTCACGCGGCCCTCGGCCGTCAGGCGCGCAACGGTCTTTCGCACGTCTTCGGCATCGAACAGGGCTGCCGCGATAATCGCCGCCCCGCGACGCGACGGAAACGCCCGTGCCATGGACACCAGCCCATCCAGATCGCCCACGCGAAGCACTTGCGCGCCCGCATCGCGGCCCTCGACTTCCCGCTGCAGCAATCCGTAATCACCGCACGCGCAGCATGCAAGCCAGATCGCTTTCATCACTCGTCGCCTCCGCTCTTTTTGTCGCGCACCGTGGCGGGAATCGTCAAACTGACCGTCCCCTTACCCGAGGCCCCCAGCAATTCCTTAACGTCTTCGGGGTCGGCCGCCAGCGTCACCCATTCGATCTTGCCTTCACGCGTGGCGCCGGCATCTTCGCTGGTATCGATTACGCGCGCGCCGCACAGCCGATCGGTCACGCCGTCCTTTTGCACGTACACGTCCACGTAGCTGCCCACGCCCGTGGCGCCCCCGACCGAATGCTCGGCATCGACCGCCACCGAAACGGCGACCTTGCCTTTGGGCACCTCGAGCGTGTGGGTTTCGGCCTTGGTGTAGACATCGCAAATCACGGCATTTTTAGGGATGCGCGAGGTCGTCACGTCGCCGCGCACCTGGCGCAGCTCGGTCGCCGCATCGCGCGGCAACAGGCTCGCCAGCCATTCCTGGGTTATGACATTGGTCTCGTCGAGGGTCTCGCCCACATCGATATCACGCGCCGCGACGCACACCTCGACGCGATCGCCGCCATACTTGGCCAGCGTCTCGGCCTGGACCTGCTCAGCCTGCGAGCGAATCGACGATGCGTAGACCATGCAGAGCAGCGCGGCGAGCACACCCGCGATTAGACTGATGGCGATGCGCTTGCTCTTGTTCACGGCCGCTCCTCTCAAGGTAGCACCGGGCGGATGCCCGTAGCACCATTGTCCGAGCGGGCAAGCAGCAAAACGGTGCGATCGCGATCTTGGTTTTGAGTGTCAAACCAATTGCCGACCAAAAGCTGACCGGCCCGTCAAGCTCGTGGCAAGGTTTTGGTCAGCACGTCAGCAAAACGCACGTTTAGGGGCGCATCGGCAATAAAAAAGCCGCCTCCCGTACCATTGGGAGACGGCTGTCATAGGTAGATTCAATTACAGATGGACATCGGGATCGAGCATCTGAGCACTCACACGCATGGATGACGCCAGGTTTTGGAACGTCTCCAGGCGCAGGCTGTCGATTTGCCCGGCATCCTCGGCCTCGCGAACGGCGCAGCCCGGTTCGTGGGTATGCGTGCAGTCGCCAAACCGGCACGCACGCGACGCCTCGACGATCTCGGGAAACGCGCGTGCCAAGCCCCGCTCATGCCCCACGAGCGGCAGACTGCGCAGGCCCGGCGCGTCAGCAATAACGCCGGCTTCGCCCGGCAGCGCCACCATCACGCGCGCGACCGTGGTGTGGCGACCCTGGTCATCGCGCTCACGTACGCCGCCGGTCGCCAACGTATCGTGACCCAGCAGCGCGTTGAGCAGCGTCGACTTGCCAGCACCCGATTCACCCAAGATCATGGCGCAGCTCCCGGCGGGCACGCAGGCGCGCACCTCGTCCAGGCCACGACCCTCGGCAGAAGATGTCACGATTACGCGCACGTCCGGACCCACCAAGCGGTGCACACGGTCCAGATCGCGCTCGAGCTCATCGGCGTCGCAGCGGTCGGCCTTGGTGAGTACCACCACCGGCTCGGCATCGCAGTCGAGTGCCAACATCAGCGAGCGCGCCACGCGGTCGAGCAGTACCTCGCCGGCGCCGAGCGCCTGCACGATCAGCACGCTATCCACGTTGGAGCAAAGCACCTGACGCTCGCCGCGAGCGCGTCCGCGCCAGCGCTCAAAACTCGTGCGGCGTGGCAGCACGCACTCGATCACGCCCATGTCGTGCCCGGGCGCACGACGCACCGCCACGCGGTCGCCCACGGCGGGCAGCAGAACCTCGTCCTCGCCACGCGACTTGGCAAACCCCACGGCATGCTCGGCACGAAAGGTGTCATCGGCAGTCGCCACCAGCGGAAACCCACGATCCAGGCGCACCACGGCACCAAGCTGCATCTGCTCGGGCTCCTCGGCCCGAGCACAATAATCATCGAAGGCAGCCCGCTGAGCATCATCGACCGGCAGATCGTCGAACGCCGGAACATCCTGCAGCGCATCGAGTCCCGGCACGCTTGCCAGCAGCTCCTCGGCAGACGCGGGAGCTTCGGTCGCAAGCTTCCGACGACGATCGCGCTTAGCCCGCGCCCCCGTCGTCTTTTTCTTCGCCTTAGCCTTCGCCTTGCCCACAAGCGCCTCCCAGCACCACAAATCACAACTGAGCAGGTATTTTACCCACAAAAAGGAGCTGGTCGAGCAAACGCTCGACCAGCTCACATACTTTCCCTTAGCCCTTTTCATCCGCGCGGGAGAAAAGCCAGCAAGGATACCGCAGGGCCCGCCCCGGAAGCCCTTTCTCCCGAACGATCCCGCAGCGCGAAGCGCGAGGACCAGTGAGGGAGAAAGGGCGTGGGGCGGGCCCGGACGAGAGCGTTACTCCTTCTCCACAGCGCGCATGATCGCCTTGTAGATCTCCATCAACGGAATGATCAGGAAGGCAAGGCCCAGCGCGGCGATAACGCCCTTGAGCTCAAGCGTCACGGGGCCAAAGAACATCTCGGCAAGCGTCGGCTGCACGGTCACGATCACCGTCAGTACCAGCGCCAGCGCGGCAGATGCCCACAGCCACTTGTTCTGCTTCTTCATGCTAAACAGCGACGCACGACGGCTGCGCATATTGAAGCAGTGGAAGATCTCGACCATGTTGAGCGTGATGAACGCCATCATCACGCCTTCCTCGTCGGCATTGCCGGCGATCATATCGGCGATGTGGATGTAGCCCATGTCAAAGTACACGCCCACAAAGAAGCTCGCCAGCACCAGCACGGTGATGATCAAGCCCTGGACCACACAGTCCAGGCCCATATTACCGGCAAAGACGCCGTCCTTGGCGTTGCGCGGCTTGCGCTTCATGATGTCGCCCTCGGCATCCTCCATGCCCAGCGCGAGCGCGGGGAAGCAGTCGGTGACCAGGTTCACCCACAGCAGCTGCACCGGCTGGAAGATGGTAAAGCCGATGAGCGTGGCGATAAACACCGAGAACACCTCGGCAAGGTTAGCCGAAAGCAGGAACTGGATGACCTTGCGGATATTGTCGTAGATGCGACGGCCCTCTTCGCAAGCACCGATGATGGTGGCGAAGTTGTCGTCGGCAAGCACCATGTCGGCAACGTTCTTGGTGACGTCGGTACCGGTGATGCCCATGCCCACGCCGATGTCGGCGCGCTTGATGGACGGGGCGTCGTTGACGCCGTCGCCCGTCATGGCCACGATCTGGTCGCGCGACTTCCAGGCCTCGACGATGCGGGTCTTGTGCTCGGGCTGGACGCGAGCGTACACGCCGTAGTCCTCGATGTGCGCGTCGAGCTCCTCGTCGCTCATGCAATCGAGGTCGGCACCGGTGATGGCATGGCTGCGATCGGTGACGATTCCCAGCTGCTTGGCAATGGCCACGGCGGTGTCGATATGGTCGCCCGTGATCATGACGGTGCGAATACCGGCATCGTGGGCCTCGCGGATGGCGTCGGCGACCTCGGGGCGGACAGGGTCAATCATGCCGGATAGGCCGCAGAAGACCAGGTCGTGCTCGAGCGCAGCGGGGCTGCAGTCGCTCGGGACCTCGGTGTAAGTGCGGCTTGCCAGCGCCAGCACGCGCAGGGCCTCGTCGGCCATGGCCTTGTTGGCGGCCACGAGCTCGGCGCGACGCTCCTCGGTCAGGGGGACGACCTTTTCGCCCTCGTAGATATGGGTGCACAGACCAATCACCACGTCGGGCGCGCCCTTGGTGTACTGCTCGTACTCGCCGTCCAGGGTCTCGACGACCACAGACATCATCTTACGGCCCGAGTCGAACGGGGCCTCGCCCACGCGCGGGTGCTCGGCAGTCAGGCCAGTAAGACCAGCCTTGCCGGCATCGTTGACGAGTGCACACTCGGTCGGCTCGCCCACGGCCTCGCCCAGTTCCTCGTCCCACTGGGCATCGGAGCACAGTGCCATACCGGCCAGGAACTTCTCCTTGGGCGCAGCGAGCTCGTGCTTGACGACGGTCATCTTGTTCTGGGTAAGGGTGCCGGTCTTGTCGGAGCAGATGGTCTGCGTGCAGCCAAGGGTCTCGACGGCAGAAAGCTTGCGGATGATCGCCTGGCGCTTGGCCATCTTGGTCACGCCGAGCGAAAGCACGATGGTCACGACGGCGACCAGGCCCTCGGGGATGGCGGCGACGGCAAGCGAGACGGCGACCATAAAGGTGTCGAGCAGGGCAGTCGGGTCGGTAAGGACGTTGCCTACGCCGTGGCGGAGGATATCGACGCCAAAGATCACGACGCAGATGACGATCACCATGATGGTAAGGATGCGGCTGAGCTCGGCGAGCTTCACTTGCAGCGGCGTGAGCTCTTCCTTGGCCTCGGCCAGGGCGCCGGCAATCTTGCCCATCTCGGTATCCATGCCGGTGCCGACTACGACGGCGCGGCCACGGCCGTACACAACGGTGGAACCCATGTAGCACATGTTCTTGCGGTCGCCGAGCGGCACGTCATCGGAGCCCGCGGCAAGCTCGATCACGTTGGCGTGCTTCTCTACGGGCACGGACTCGCCAGTGAGTGCGGCCTCTTCGATCTTCATCGTGGCGCTCTCGAGGACGCGGCAGTCGGCCGGAACGGAGTCGCCCGCCTCGAGCATGATCACGTCACCGGGCACGAGCTCGGCGCTCGGCAGATGCACGAGCTTGCCGTCGCGCAGCACCTTGGACTGCGCCGCGCTCATCTCCTGCAGGGCCTCGAGGGCCTCCTCGCTCTTGGCTTCCTGGACCACGCCCAGTACCGAGTTGACGATAACGACGAACATGATGATGACGACATCGGCAAAGTCGGGCTCGCCCTTGACCATGCCCGTGAGCGCGCTGATGACGGCGGCAACGATCAGCATGATGACCATGGGGTCGGCCATCTGCTCAAAGAAACGCTTCCACAGCGGCGTCTTCTCGGCTTCCTCGAGCTTGTTAGGGCCTGTCTTGGCGAGGCGCGACGACGCCTCGCCGGTGCTCAGGCCGAGGTTCTCATCGACACCTTGGTCGCTGAGCACCTCCGCCGCGGCGGACAGGTATTCCTTTTGCATATAGAGTCCCCTCCTGGGATTCGGGCCACTCAGCAGATTGATGCCCGATCATAATTCCCAGGAGAAGGGCAAGGGCTCATCAAGGCTGCCGTGCTGAGCGGCAGTTGATAGTGGAGCTATGGTACCCCAAAGCAACGCGTCTAGCCAAAACAATCCATTTGGAAATATGGTCCATAAGCAACGGTGCAGGCCGTGTGATGCTCAACATTGATAAAACGTTTTTTCTTCGGCGCATCATCAAATTGAAATATCGCCCAGATAGCAGCGGTTAGAACGGTTGGTAAAGTTTTTGCATATACCGTTTTTCCGCAAAAAATGAACTTCTAATTCGGCATACGGTCGATTTTTTGGGGTATTCGGTCGCCATTTCGTTATAATCAACTCAGTTTTATTTCTTATGGTTTATCTATCAGCGCAAGACGATGTCAGATGGAGGTCTGAATGTACAAGCGCACTAAGATTGTATGCACCATGGGTCCCGCCTGCGATAGCGACGAGACCATCCGCGAGATGATCAAGGCGGGCATGAACGTCGCCCGTTTTAACTTCTCGCACGGCTCCTACGACGAGCACCACGGTCGCATCGAGCGCGTCCGTCGTATTTCCAAGGAGCTCGGTATGCCCGTCGGCATCCTGCTCGACACCAAGGGCCCCGAGGTCCGCACCGGCCTTCTGGTCGATGGCAAGAAGGTTGCCGTCAAGACCGGCGACAAGATCGTCGTCACCGCTCAGCCCACGACCGAGGATTTCCACGGCACCGCTGAGCACATCTCCCTCGACTACCTGGCTCTGCCCTCCGAGGTCGAGAAGGGCTCCCTCATCCTGATCGATGACGGCTTGGTTGCCCTCGAGGTCGAGTCCGTCGACGGCCAGGACATGACCTGCGTCGTCAAGAACGACGGCCTGATCGGCGAGCGCAAGGGCGTCAACATGCCCAACGTCAACATCTCGCTGCCCGCTATCACCGAGCGCGATCGTCAGGACATCCTCTTTGGCCTGACCGAGAACATCGACTACATCGCCGCTTCCTTCATCCGTGACGGCGAGTCCGTCCGCGGCATCCGCGAGCTTTGCCGCGAGAACGGTGGCGAGCACGTGACGATCTTCCCGAAGATCGAGTGCGCCCTGGGCGTCGAGAACTTCGACGAGATCCTCGAGGCTTCCGACGGCATCATGGTCGCCCGTGGCGACCTGGGCATCGAGATCAAGCCCGAGCTCGTTCCCCACATCCAGAAGGAGATCATCGCCAAGTGCAACGCGGCCTACAAGCCCGTTATCACCGCTACGCAGATGCTCGATTCCATGCAGCAGAACCCGCGCCCGACGCGCGCCGAGGTTGCCGACGTTGCTAACGCCATTTACGATGGCACCGACGCCGTCATGCTTTCCGGCGAGTCCGCTGCCGGTAAGTACCCGGTCGAGGCCGTCAAGATGCAGGCCAGCATTGCTCTCGAGACCGAGAAGTACCTCCCGGCTCACGCTCCGCTCGAGGTTCCGGCTGACGCTCACGGCACCCGCGTTGTCAACAACGTTGTGGGTATGTCCGCTGTGAACATGGCCACCACCGTTGGCGCCAAGTGCATCACCGTGCCGACGACCACCGGCCGTACTGCTCGCCTGATCTCGCACTTCCGTCCCAACATGCCGATCTGCGCGTTCTCCCGCCACGAGTGGGCCGTCCAGCAGATGATCATGTACTGGGGCGTTATCCCGCACCAGGCCGAGATTACCCAGGGCACCGTCAACGGCACGATCGTCAAGGCGATCGAGACCGCTAAGGAGCTCGGCTACGTCGAGGCCGGCGACCTGACCGTCGCCACCGCTGGCGATCCCCGCATGAGCGTCCAGCTCGAGGACAAGGTCTCCTCGACCAACGTCGCTTACGTCGCTCAGGTGCGCTAAGTCGTACTTGCAAGCACACTTGCATCGCAAAGGGCCCGGAAGGCGAAGCCTTCCGGGCCCTTTTTCTGTGCCAATGCCGGCGCACGGCAAAACACACACTCATTTCTTTACCAAAAGCGCGAAATCCACCCTTCGAGACCCATAAAATAAAGTCCCAAGCGCTAAAAGTGTTCGCCCGGTGGCAAACCCACACCTTAACCGACGCTGATAAATCGTTTTAGCAAGAGCCAGATCAACCGCGTTTTCGGAAGTGCGGGGAAAAATTGCTTACCCCCGAGCACAAACCCTTTTATTTCAACAAACCCCTGATAAAGTTGGCTTTAATACCGCTTGCGCCTGACCTATTTGTCTTTTTCCCCGCACTTCCGAAACGGATAGCTTTTCTAGCCCAAACAACGCTCAAACGATCGGATCGCTATGTCATTTCTTGCCTGCGGACCCACGGCTTTTCAGTACTATCGCATCCCGCCCCAGATACTGGGACTCTATCCGGCAATCCTGCCGCCCGACCATGACCATCGCTTGGTGCATTACTCAAAACAACCAGTATTTAAAGACTTGCTCGGCACACCAGTTTGGAGATTCGTAGGCGAAAGAAAACAGCGCGCGAACGGAAAGCTATTTCATAGCCGTCTGCTAACCCAAGAGCCACCTCCCGGGTCGTTTAGGCAGACTGAACACGGTTTTGATGTCACGTCGCCCGAGTTTACGCTGCTCAGCCTTGCTACGCTGGTCTCACGCAACCAGTTACTCATGGCTTGCTACAAGATGTGCGGCTCCTTTGCAGTGTTTAAGCCCTGTGAAAGAACGCAACAACAACTCGATGAAGCTATTTCACTTAAGCTCATTCCACCCAACTGCGGCTGGGAGCGTGTTGTCAACACCAAGGGCAATGGCACTAACCTGTGGAAGTGCACGCCGCTTCTTTCCGCAGCGGATATCGCCGCGTTCGCCAAGCAGGCCGCAGGCCTGCGCGGCGTTAAACAACTGCGCTGGGCGACCGAGCACATGACAGGGCAGACCGCCTCGCCCTTCGAAGTACAAACCTCCATGCTTGTCTCGCTCCCCCGCGACGAGGGCGGCATGGGCATCGACATCACCAATAACGCGCGCATCCCGCTCAGCGAAGCCGCGCGTTCGCTGTATGACAAAACCTGCTGCTACGCCGATATCCTCATAGAAAGCGGTACCGACAGCATGGGCGTCATCCTTGAATGCCAAGGCCGCTCCGCCCACGACAGCGAAGCCGCGAGCCTCTCCGATGCCGAGCGCGCCACCGCACTCACAAGCATGGGCTACGACGTCATCCAAATTACCTATGACCAGATCAAGGAGAAGAAGAGCTTCAACCACATAGCCGAGCTCATCCATAAAAAGGCTGGGCTTCCCTACACCCCAAAGACTAAACAGGAGCGCACTGCCGAAGATGCCCTGCGGCAAGAGCTACTTGTCGATTGGGTTGAGCTATTCACTGCCGGGCCGGCCAGCTAGCAGCTAGCAATCAGGGGCAGCGCAGACACATCGGGCGATTCGACACGGGCGGCAAATCCCGCCTCGGTTAGCTCGACGACCTCGGTAAACGTTGAATCGAAAAACTCCTCGGTTAGCAAGCGATACGGCGGATGATCGGGCTCGCCGGGGTTTTCGCGTACAATCTCGTGCATGACGCCAATGGTCTTGAGCACATACTCTTGCGGAATCGAATACTGACCAAACTGGGCCGCCGCGGTATAGAGGCGATCGGTCGCACGCGGAATCGAAACAATGCCGAGCGTCTTGCCAAACCAGTCAAAGTCGCCTTGCTTTTTAATGCGGAACTCCTCACACGGCTTGCCGCCGTGCGCCTCCAGGTACTGATTCACGCGTGTATTCCATACGGTATCGGCCACCAGATGCGACCAGACGCCCAGTGTTAAATCGAGCAGCGACTGCGCCACATCTTCGGACGCAAGCGAAAACTCACAGGCGCCGGGGCCGGCAACCGGCTCGGCGTCCTTGTAACGTTGGGGATAATGTACCCGATTGAGTCGCTCACGCTCCTCGACAATCGAGGTCGCGGCAGCCGGCGTACCAACAGGCGCCCCTTTAAGCAGCGGCGCCACATAGGTATCCCAGAACTCATGCTCACGAGGCTTAGGGATAGGCTCGGGCTTTGCAAAGTGCGTAATGCGGTACGGGATGGGATCGGCGATGCCAGGGACCATATAGCCCACGAAGATATCCGGAACCACGCAGCCAAACAAAAAGGCATTGCGGTCGCGCACGCTATTGGCAAGCGCACCGGTGCGCTCCAGCAAACGCTCCGTCTGAGCGATATGAATGTTCCAGCTTGGCATAGCCACCCCCATAAAAACCTGGATAACTATACCATCACGGCAAAGCCGCGCGGGCGGCTACGCACGCTCTACGCAGCAACTATTCCGCAGCGCCGCTCTCGGTTCCATACGACGACACCGGCGCCTCAACCACATGGTGATATCGATCAATATAGATGGCGCGGGCACCCAGGCGCCGCACCAAATCCTGATGGTGTGTGCTCATCAAGACCGTCTTGCCAGCAGCAACATAGGCCAGTAGAAAGTTGACCACGATGTCGCACGAGTCCTCGTCAAGTCCGTTGGTGGGCTCGTCGAGCACCAGGATATCCGGGTTCATCGACACCACCGCAGCCAGCGCAACGCGCTTCTTTTGCCCGCCCGAGAGCTGATAGGGAGAGACGTCGGCAAGATCGGCAACCTGGAACAGCTCCATGGCATCGCGGACGCGGCGCTCGAGCTCGTCTGCCGGCAGCCCCATTTGAGCCGGGCCAAACGCGACTTCCTCGCCGACCGTGGCACAAAAGAGCTGCGCATCGGCGTTTTGGAACACAAAGCCCACGCGCTGATGGAACCGCTGGGCCGTCGCGGAATCCTTGAGATATGCCGCATCGACCGCATGCCCGTCGAACAGGTACGCACCCGCGTCCGCAAGCTCAAGGCCGTTGATAAGACGCATAATCGTCGTCTTGCCGCAGCCGTTGGGACCGAGCAGAGCAACGAGCTCCCCACGGTTCACCTGCAATGAAACACCGTCAACCACCGTATGACCCGCATAGGAAAACACCACGTCGCGAAACTCGATGAGCGGCGTGACCTCGGCGCCGGCAGCACCGCTCGCACCCATCGCGTTATTCGTATCGTTTGCCAAAACGTCGCCCTTCCCTATTTGCATCCCCAGCCGAAACCAGCAGTGCCTACAGCACGGCGCACAACACTGCCAGCAGCGCCACGCCGGCCGCATAGACCGCATCGCGCCAGCCAAACCCGGCGCGCGCGGGAGCCGGATACGCACCGGCAAAGCCACGGCAGAGCATGGCCTCGTCCATCGCGCGGCTGCATTCCATCGCCTTGATAAAGGTCATGCCCATGATACCCGCGATCGAATCGGTACGCGAAAATCCCTCAGGCGCACGGCCAACGCTGCGCAGCATGACCGATTCGCACAGACTGTGCGCCGTGCGACCCAGTACCTCGATGTGCTTGAGCGCCATATCAAACGTAAAGATAACTTCGTCGGGTAGATGCAGCATCTTGAGCGCCGCCGACATGCGACTCCACGTGAGGGTCCACGAAACGCCCAGCACCAGCGACACATTAATAAACGTCTTGAGCGCGATCTTGAGCATGGTGCCCGTGGCAGACGCGCCCAGCAGCAGGGCAGGCAGTGTCAGAGCCGCCGCAAGCCCCGTGGCGCCGAGCGCCGGTACAAAGGTCGCGCGCAGCCCGCGTGCAGGGCGCACCGCGACCAACACCAACGCGATTGCCGCCATCAACATCAGGTACAGCGGGCTTTGCGTCAGACACACGCACAGGACGCAAACGAACATCCCCACCAGACGCACCGGAGCCGAAACGCAAGAAAGGGCGCGGTCGACCATCGACCCGCCCTCGTGCGCACCTCCACCCAGGCGAACCCGCTCAAGCAGGCTCGCCAGGTGCAGGACATTCTTTTGCATCACACGATGCCGAAACCCCGCGGGCTCGTATCGCTCCTCGGCCGCAAGCCAGCTAGGCAGCTCGGCTATTGCCATGAGCACCGCTTTCCTTGACCGTCAGCGAAATCAGGCGGAATGCGATGGTGAGCACCGCCACGCCAATCACACCGGAAAGGATATACATGGCAGCCTGGCCGGCAAAGCCAAGGCCCTGTTCCTCGGAATAGGCCTGCAGGTAATCACCCGTGGGCAGCGCGTCGGCAAAGGTCGGGGTATCGAGGCCGACCGAAGCCTGCAGGCTGTCGTCGCCAGCCTCCTGAACGGCAGTCGCGGCGCCCTCGGCGTCCCACTCGCCCCAGGCGTCTCCGGTGGCCAGCAGGCCCAGCGGCGTGGCCACCACGAGCACGGCGACCAGAATGAGCGTGAGAATCAGGGAAGTCTTCTTGGCGGTACCATCGGCGGCAAGCTGGCCATCGACGGCCTCGGGCCCGACGATAATGCTCGGCGCCGTCTTCTTAATGAAACCGTAGATCGCAGCCGTCGCCACGCCCTCGACCACGCCGGCAACCAGCATATGCGGGATCAACATGGCCGGAATAGCCACGGACAGCGGGAAGGGGCAGTACAGCGGCGCGCCCGAAGCATTGGTAAAGAGCATCGGCTGAATACCGAACTCGACCGCCGCGCACAGGGCCGCCAGGCACAGGCCAACCCAGCCGCTTACGATGGCAGAAACCGAGGTGCCCCAGCTCTTGTCGTGCAGACGGCTGTTGAGCGCACGGAACACGATAGCAGCGACAAACGGCAGCACAAAGGCCATGTTAAAGCAGTTGGCGCCAAACGACAGAACGCCGCCGTCGCCAAACAGCAGCGCCTGCAGCGCCAGCGCGACCGAGACAGCGATAGCCGCGGACTCGGGGCCCAGCAGCAGCGCGATGAGCGCGCCGCCAACGGCGTGACCAGTGGTGCCGCCGGGCAGCGGCACGTTGAACATCATGAGCAAAAAGGAGAACGCGGCGCAGATGCCCAGGAACGCCATGTGCTCGCGATCGAGCGTGGCGCGTACCTTCTTAATACAGTGAACCCAAACGGGCACCATCGCCACTGCCATGACGGCATCGGTCTGTGGGGACAGATAATTATCTGGAATGTGCATATACGCCTCCCGGTTGTTGGCGCACAGAATTGCAACGCCGCCTGAATTACCTTGCCAGTGTTACGTATTGTCAGATTCGTAACACGCCGCGGGCTATCATAGCAAAACGACGCACTGCCGACAAAGCAGCACGCCGTTATGTAATGCGCGTGTCATATATGCAGGCTCAGCAGCGCCTTATATCGAGCATAGCAGTCACGTAGGACTCGGCGGCAGCCACCGCTGGCCTATACCCGGCGCAAGCCCTAGCCGCGGACCTCGCCGTTTACGCCCTTGCACACCTTGGTGACGATCTTCTGGTGCGCCTTCTCGACCTCTTCGCTGGTGAGCGTGTGGTCGTCGGAGCGATATGTAAGCGCAAAGGCCATGGACTTCTTGCCCGCTCCGATGCGGATGGGATCGCGGTAGACGTCGAACAGGCGCACGCCCTCGAGCAGCTTGCCACCGGCGCTGGTAATGCGGCGCTCAAGATCCTCGCAGGTCACGGAGTTATCGACCACGATAGCCAGGTCGTGCTCGACAGCCGGATACTGCGAGAACTCGCGGTAGTTCTCCTGGTTGCGAGCGCCCTTGATCAGCTTGTCCAGATCGAGCTCAAAGGCAACGACGACCTCATCGATGCCCATGGCTTCGCGCGCCTCGGGGTGGATCTCGCCAACCCAGCCCAACACGGTGCCGCCGGACAGAACCTCGGCCGCACGACCCGGCTGCAAGAAAGCGTAGCCCTCGCCCTCGACGGGACGGAAGCGAACCTTCTCGATGCGCAGCTGGGCGAGCAGCTCCTCGACAATGCCCTTGCCAAAGAAGAAGCGCAGCTTGCGGTACTTCATGGTCCAAGACTGCTCGCTCCACTGGCCCGAGAGCACGCCCGCCACGGACTTAGTCTCCTTGGGCAGGCTGGCGTTCTCGCGGCCATGGAACAGGCTGCCGACCTCGTACAGGTGCACGTTGGGCGTGCCGTGGGCCTCGTTATAGGCCACAGACTGCAGCAGGCCCGGCAGCAGCGAACGACGCATCTCGGTCTGCTCGGCTACCAGCGGGTTCATGAGCACCACGGGGCAGCCGCGGCCCTCGGTGGACATGCCAATCTTCTCCAAGTCGCCCGGGGCGGCAAAGCCAAAGGTCGTGGTCTCGTTGAGGCCGCAGGCGCGCAGGATCTCGCCGACCTTGCGGGTGAGCTTCTGCTCGCGGGTCAAGCCGCCGATGTGGTTCTTGGCAGCTGGGATGGTCGCCGTCACACGGCCCATGCCCCACAGGCGCAGGACCTCCTCGATCAGGTCAATCTCGCGCGGCAGGTCGGGGCGGAAGCTCGGCGGAGTGACCATAAAGTCCTCGCCGTCGCGCTCGACGGTGCAGCCCAGGCGGGTGAGCGAGCGCTCGATAAAGTCAGGCTCGATGTCGGCGCCACAGATGGCGTGCACGCGGGCCAAGCGCAGCTTGATGCTGTCGATGGTCTTGGGCGCAGGGAACACGTCGACATAGCCGGGAGCAACCTCGCCGCCGGCGATCTCCTCGATCAGCGCGCAGGTAACGTTGGCGACATCCACGCAACCGGTCTCATCGACCTGACGCTCAAAGCGAATGGAGGCGTCGGAGATCAGCGACAGATCGCGGCTGGTGTGCGAGGTGCGACCGGCGTTGAAGCAGGCGCTCTCGACCATCACGTCGACGGTGTCGTCCTCGATCTCGGAATCCATGCCGCCCATAACGCCGGCCAGCGCCACGGGACGCTCGCCGTCGGTGATGAGGCCCATGCCGGCGTCGAGCGTGCGCTCCTCGCCGTCGAGGGTCGTAAACTTCTCGTCCTGTTGGGCGGCGCGAACCACCACGCGACGCCTGCCCTCGCGCTCGGCAAAGGTGTCCAGGTCAAAGGCGTGCAGCGGCTGACCGGTGAGCATCATCACGTAGTTGGTGATGTCGACGATGTTGTTGTGCGGGCGCACGCCCAGGGCGTTGAGGCGCTTGACCATCCAGTCGGGCGAGGGGCCGACCTTCACGTTGCGCACGATGCGGGCGACATAGCGATCGCACAGGCCCTCGTCGGCAATCTCGACCGAAAGCTCGTCGTCGGTCGCGCGGCCGGTCTCGGCCTTGATGGCGGGCAGCTCAACGTGGAAATCGCGGTCGAAAATGGCGCCGGTCTCGCGGGCCATGCCGATCATGGACAGGCAGTCGGGACGGTTGGGCGTGATCTCGCAGTCGAGCACGGTGTCGCTCGAGCCCACGTACTCGGCAAACGGCATGCCGCAGGGCGTATCCTCGGGCAGGATCATGATGCCGGAGTGGTCGCCGCCCAGGCCGAGCTCGCGCGCGGAGCAGTTCATGCCCATGGACACGACGCCGCGAAGCTTGCTCTTCTTGATCTTGACGTCGCCGGGAAGCACGGCGCCGATCATGGCCGTGACGATGTGGTCGCCGGCCTCGAAGTTCTGCGCGCCGCAGACGATCTGCAGCGGGGCGGGGTTGCCGTCGGCGTCGAGGTTCTTGTCGCCCACGTCGACCGAGCACACATACATGTGGTCGCTATCGGGGTGCGGGGTCTTGGTGAGCACCTTGGCAGTCACCACGTGGTCGAAGGACTCGCCCACGGTGTCGATTGCCTCGACCTCGGTGCCGGTACGGATATATTCGTCCGAAAGGGTCTTGGGATCCTCCGGAATATCGATCATGGTCTTGAGCCAGTCGTAAGAAACGCGCATCTAACTGGTCTCCTTTCATAAATGCGGCTTTGAGCCGGAAACTGCAACTAAGAAGAAAGCGTTCTAGAACTGGTTCAAGAACCTCATGTCACCAGTCATCAACGTGCGCAGGTCGGGCAGGTCGTAGCGCAGTGCCGCGACGCGCTCGGCGCCAATGCCAAAGGCGAAGCCGGTGTACTTCTCGGGGTCGATGCCGCAGTTAATCAGGACGTTGGGGTCGACCATGCCGCAGCCCAGGATCTCAATCCAGCCGCTGTGCTTGCAGAAGTTGCAGCCCTTGCCGCCGCACACATGGCAGCTCACGTCCACCTCGCAGGAAGGCTCGGTGAAGGGGAAGAAGTGCGGGCGATAGCGCGTCTTGCGGTCCTCGCCAAACATGCACTTAACAAAGTAGTCGAGCGTGCCCTTAAGATCGCCAAAGGTGATGCCCTCGTCGACGACCAGGCCCTCGATCTGGTTGAACTGCGGCAGGTGGCAGGCGTCGGCCGTGTCGGGACGATAGACGGTGCCCGGGCAGATCATGTAGATGGGCGGCCTCTGCGACTCCATGGTGTGGATCTGCACGCCCGAAGTCTGGGTGCGCAGCAGTACGTCGGACTCGCCGTGGGCGTGAGCCTCGGGGTGCGCGACGCTGCCGGGGTTGTTGTCGACCACGTAGAAGGTATCGCGAGCCGAGCGGCTCGGATGATCCATGGGGGCATTGAGCGCGGTGAAGTTGTAGTAGGAGGTGTCGACCATGGGGCCGGACTCGACGGTATAGCCGATACCGCAGAAGATGTCCTCGGCCTCCTCGATGATCTGCTTGATCAGGTGCTGGTGACCGATCTGCGGTCGGATGCCCGGCAGCGTGATGTCGACGGCCTCGTGCTCGAGTGCGTGCTTGAGGGCGGCGGCCTTCATCTCGGTGGTGCGCTCGTCGAGCATGCCCTCGATCAGCTGGCGCATCTCGTTGGCGCGCTTGCCCATCATGGGACGATCCTCGGGGGCGAGCTTGCCCATCATGCGCATCAGGCCGGTGATGCGGCCCTTGCGGCCGAGCAGCTCAACGCGCGCGGCCTCGAGCTTTGCGGCGTCGTCGGCGCCTGCGACGAGCTCCTTGGCCTCTTCCTCGAGTTTGACCAGATCATCAATCAGGCTCATGTCTTCCCTTTCGTCTCTCGCGCTCCCCGCTTGCCGAGGCGGCTGCCGCCGTCTGACATTGCGAAAACGCGGCCCGGTTCGGTAACAAAAAAACCGTCCTCGGGCATGTGCATTGCCCAAGGACGGTTGAATTCCGCGGTACCACCTTGTTTGACCCGACGGATGTCTGGCCCGCCGCGCCCACTCTTTGCCCCTTGTCGCGAGGCTCACGGCTTCCCTACTGGGGACATCGCCGCCGCTGGCCGCGCGCCCGTTGAGGTCGCTGCTCGGGAGTGAACGCTTGGCCCTTGTCACCGCAGGAAGGCTTGCAGCCCATGACCTTCCCTCTCTTGCCGGCGACGCGGCGGGCAAAACCCTCTCCGTCAACGCATTGGGCTATAGGATAGCACATTCTGCGTGTGCATCGCCGCGTTCCGTTTTGTTCGTGCTGGGTACAAGGCAGGTAGCTGTGCAAACTGGCCGCGCCGCCGCGTGCGACGGGCGACCTGCGAGATCAAGGATATGGTATGGGAAAGAAGCACGATAAGAAGGCCGAGCCCGCAGCGGGCAAGACGCCCAAAGGCATGAAGGTCGATAAGGCCGTCAAAAAATTCCGCAAGCTCGAGGGCAAGCTGTGGACCCGCGAGTACCTGCTCAAGATTGCCGAGTTTGACGGCGCGACCATTGCCCCCGCCAACGGCGCCGCAGCGCGCGCCGACGCCATGGGCACCCTTGCCGGCGAGCATCATAAGCTCCTGACCAGCGAAAAGTCTGTCGAACTTGTGCGCTCGCTGGCACGCGAAACCGTCGCCGGCGGCAAGATCGACGACCCGCAGCTGCTCGACGAGATCCGCGTACTCGGCCGCGACCAGCGCGAAGCGAGCGTCATTCCCACCGAGGAGGCCGAGGCCTGGACCAGGCTCACCTGCGAGGCCGACGCCGTGTGGCACAAGGCCAAGACGGCCAATGACTGGGCGAGCTTTGAGCCCTATGTGGATAGAATCGTCGGCCAGCTTAAGCATCAGGCCGAGCTCATGGACCCCAAGCGCGACCCATACGATGTTTGGCTTGACCAGTACGAGCGCGGCCTTTCCGCCAAGAGCTTCGATGCGTTTTGCGATGAGGTCAAGGCTACGGTCGTGCCGCTCGTGCACGCCATCGGCGAGCGCGGCCAGCAGCCCGCTGCCGACTTTTTGCACGCCCGCGTGCCCGAGGCTGCCCAGCGTGCCATGAGCTTCGATCTTATGAAGCTCGTCGGCCTGGACCTGAACGACACCACGCTTGCCTTTACCGAACACCCGTTTAGCGAGGGCTTTGCCGTGGGTGACGCGCGCATCGCGACGCACATCTATGAGGACGACTGCATCTCCAACGTCTACAGCATCATCCACGAGGCCGGTCACACCATGTATGAGCTGGGCGTGAACCCCGCCTATGCGCGCACCTGCCTGGAGGGCGGCACCTCCATGGGCATCCACGAGAGCCAGAGCCGCTTCTTTGAGAACACCGTGGGTCGCAGCCGCGCCTTTATGGGACCGCTGCTCGAGGTGCTGCGCCGCCACGCGCCCGAGGTCTACGGCAACGTGGACGAGGACGCGCTCTACCGCGCCGTGAACATCGCGCAGCCGTCGTTGATCCGCACCGAGGCGGACGAGCTCACCTATCCGCTGCACGTTATGGTGCGCTACCAGATCGAGCACATGCTGTTTGCCGGCGAGGCCACGGCCAAGGACATCCCCGCGCTTTGGAATCGCTTTATGAACGAGTACCTGGGCATTCCCGTTCCCGACGACACGCACGGCTGCCTGCAGGATACGCACTGGAGCGGCGGCTCGTTTGGCTACTTCCCCACCTATGCGCTGGGTAGCGCCTACGACGCCATGTTTGTGCCGGCCATGTGCCGCGACGGCGTCGACCTTACCGATGCCTGCGCGAGCGGCGATCTGGCGCCCGTCCGCGCCTGGCTGGGCGAGCACATTTGGCAGTGGGGCCGCGCCAAAGACGCGCCGGAGCTCATCAAGGGCGCCTGCGGCATGGACTTTGACGCCCGCTACTACTGCAGCTACCTGCAGGACAAGTTCACCACGCTGTACGAGCTGTAAAGCTTAGGCAACACGTCAACGCAAAGGAGGCGCCGCGGGATCTATCCCGCGGCGCCCACTTTTTCACCTAGTCATTGGGGCCGTTTGCAGCGTCGAGCAGTTACGCGGTTTGGTAAAATCGCGTAACTAAAGGGCTTCCAGAGCACTTGCGATGCGCTTCATGGCGGCGTCGGCGGCGGCTTGGTCGGGGGCTTCGGCCAGCACGCGGATCACTGACTCGGTTCCGCTCTTGCGCACGAGCACGCGGCCCTCACCCGCCAGCGCGGCCTCGGCCTCGGCGATCGCATTCTGCACGCCCATGTTCTCGAGCGCGGCATCTTTGTCGGCCACGCGCACGGCGACCTGAGCCTGCGGCAGCAGCTTGCACGGAGCCGTGAGCTGCGAGAGTGTCTCGCGCTCAGCGCGAATCACTTCCATCACGCGCAGCGAGGTCATAATGCCGTCGCCCGTGCGCTCGATATCGCCAAAGATCGTGTGGCCCGTCTGCTCGCCGCCCAGGCTGTAGCCGCCCTCGCGCATCTTGGCATACACATGACGGTCGCCCACGCCGCTGGTCACGGCACTCAGACCGGCAAGCTCCAGCGACTTGACCAGGCCAAAGTTGCTGGCGATCGTCGGCACCACGGTACCGCCCGAGAGGCGCCCGTGCTTGTTCAGGTACACGCCGCACACGTACAGGATCTGGTCGCCGTCGACCACGCGACCGCGCTCGTCCACGGCCAGGCAGCGGTCGGCATCGCCGTCGTAGGCAAAGCCCACGTCCAGGCCCTGCTCCACCACGTGGCGCTGCAGGCGCTCCATATGCGTGGAGCCGCAGTCGACGTTGATGTTAAAGCCATCGGGCGCGGCGTTAATCACGCGTACGTCGGCACCCAGCGCGTCGAACACCGGCTTGGCCACCGAGGATGCCGAGCCGTTGGCACAGTCGAGACCGATCTTGACGCCCTGCAGCGAAAAGTTCGCACTTGCAATGAGCGAGGCAATATAGCGGTTGCGACCCTGCATGTAGTCCACCGTGGCACCGATGTGGTTGCCCGTGGCCAGCGGCACTTCGCTCTTGCCATCGATGTAATCCTCGATGAGCTCCAGCACGTCCTCGTCCATCTTATAGCCGTCGCTGTTGACGAGCTTAATGCCGTTATCGCAAAACGGGTTGTGGCTCGCACTGATCATGATGCCGCAATCGAAGCAGCCCTCCACGGTCTGATGCGCCACGCCCGGCGTCGGGACCACGTGCAGCATGTAGGCGTCCGCGCCGCTCGCGACCAAGCCGCTCACCAGCGCCGCCTCGAACATATAGCTCGAGCGACGCGTGTCCTTGCCCACGATCACGCGCGCCTTGGTCCCGCGGTTGGCGCCGTAATACCAGCCCACAAAGCGGCCGATCTTATAAGCGTGCTCTACCGTCAGTCCAACGTTGGCCTCGCCGCGAAAGCCGTCGGTGCCAAAGTACTTCATGCGCTCTCCTTACAAAATAGGGGCGAACAGATTGCCCGTCCGCCCCAAAATGGTACTCGATTATCTGCGCTACCAGAAAAACCCTACGCCGACGCGCTGTCGCGAGCCGCCTGGCATGTAGGAGTCTGACGCAGCGTAAGCGGCTTGTCCCCCGCCTCGGCCGACGTGGTCAGCGTATACGTGATCGTCGTCGTCTCGCCAGCATGCAGGTCAACGGTGCCCGAATAGAAGGGGATTCCATGCCACGTAGCGGCGCCAAGACCAAACTGGGTGCCCTCAACCGTAAGGTCACTGATGTTGCCGCCCGTCGGGGCAAACACTGAGACATTCAGGCGTTCGTCGTCACGCGCGGCATCGGATGCGCCCGCCGCAACGTAGTCGGGCAGCTTGCCAGCCTCCTCCTGCGTCATGATGTTCGTCAGGGTAACGGTGATGCGATAGGAGCACGTGCCGTCGCCGTTCTTCACGCCCTGGCCAATCTGCGTGTCGGCGTTCAGATACCAGTCGAGCTTGGAGAAGCTCAGGTTGTTAAAGTAAACGCCGGCAACGGGATCGGCACTCGGATCATCCGGATCGGGCAGCGAAGCGTCAATGCCCGTCTCCTTGATGGCATTCTGCTCGTCATCGTTTCTCATCCAAGCAATCAGACGGCCCTCTTCGGCACCGCGCTCGAATGCACCGACAAGCTTCGTAACGTCGACGTCACCGATGCCACCGAGAATCTTGTCGAAGGCGGCGCTGGCAACAGATGCAAAGATGCCGTCCGATTCTTCGACCGGATAGTTCCAATACACATCGTGCATGAGAACCTTCGCCGCGTTGGTACCGTCGACGACCGTACCATCGGGCAGCGAGACATTACCGACAAGGCCCAGCAGGTACTGCAAGAACACCGGATCGATGCCAACGACGCCATCAACGTCCTGCCCATACTGGGACTTCCACAGCGCGGCAACACGCTGCGAGTTGCGGGGCCAATCGGGCGAATACGCGTTGCCAGAGTTGTACAGGTTGCTGTGGTCACCAAACAGTGCCTCGTCCTCTTCGTCGACGCTCTCAACCGCCTCGTCTTTGCTGAGCGCAATACATGGAACAAAGTCACCGATCGACATCTGGCCATCGGTGACTGAGATCAAACCTTGCGAACCACCAAAACCGCCGCAAGCACGAATCTCGACGTTGTTCATGGCATACACAAGATAGTTGCGCGTCTGGCCGTTGGCGCCGAGCATCTGGGGCAGAACGGGGGCGACTTTCTCCGCCGCGTCGACCGCACCGTTCAGGGTGGCAAAGCCGTTCTTTGCCTTATCGACCAGCTCGGTCACCTGGGCGACATGCGTATCGCCAATACCCTGCACCTTTTTGTTGGCGCTCTTGAACGCCTTCGAGCTATCGGAGAGCGAATCGGCGACCGCCTGCAGCGCGGACACGTTGATTGTCCCGTCCTGGAACAGCTTGCCGGGCGTTGCCTGAGCGAGATTATCGGCCATGGGGACCAGCGCGCCGCTCGAAACATCGGACAGAGCGTCGACCATGGTGCGGGCGGCATTAATGTCGCCGCCGTACACCGGAATGAACGAGGCCATCGTCCACACCGGGCTCGAGGTCTCCTTCTTCATGCTGCTGCAGAGCTCGTCGATCTTTTTCGCATCGTCGGGCAGGGTCGAAAAATCGCCCGACGTGACCTTGTCCTTAAGGCCGCCGACGATCTCGACAGTTTCCTTTGCCTGGCTCTTCACGGTTTTTGCCGAGTTAAGCAGCATAAAGCCGCTTGCGCCAAGCGCAACGAGAAGCACCGCGACTACAGCGGCAATAATGGCGCCGGTGTGACGCTTTTTGCGCTCGCCCTTGCGATGGCGATGACGGACCAGACCGTCAGAGGTCGAACTCGACGAAGCATCGCTACCGTAGTTCAAGCCAAAATCGTAATAATCTTCCTTGGAACCCGAGCCCGCAAACTCGGTACCGCTATCATCCAGGCGGGCGAACGTGCCTGTCTCGGAGGCGCCGGTGTAAATCGTGCCGAGGTTACCCGTAAGCCCCGCGCCACCGGCAGAGGGAGTATTGTTGTCGGCCTTGCCGGCATTAACGTTGCCGGCGCCATTCGCGGCGTTGGCAGCACCTGCGTTGTTCGCAGGTACCGAAGGAGCCCCGCTCGGCTGCGACGCAGAGGTTGCACCGCCCGCAAAGACATTTCCTCTTGCACGGCCGGTCTTTTTTGCCTTTTGAGACTGCTCGTACAGAGCGGTAAACATCGCCGTCTCGCCCGGGGACACGCGCTTACCGGAACCGCCCTGTCCAGCGCCGCCCGGCGTGCCGGCCTTACCAGCCCCGTTCGGACGCGGCGGAACTGCAGGGCGGCCGCTATCGCTGCCCTTAAAGTGATTACCAGCCATAAAGAAATCCTCGCAATTGAGTCGCAATGAAAAAGTCCATAACGTTACTAGTTTATGGCATTTTGAGCATCGACAGCTAAACTCCAGACACGGACATCAATTGGCGAAAATGCGGCACAACACCTTTTCTGTCTTGGCGGCGGCGCTAGCTACACCGTGAGGAACATCATCACGATGATCATGACAAAGCCGATAAGGTCGGTCGGCAAAAACACCGTCCCCAGCATAACGGCGCTGGTGATGGTCGCCGAAACCGGCTCCACAGTTCCGATGAGGCTCGCGCGCACCGAGCCGATGTCCTTAACGCCCTGCATATAAAGCATGTAAGCAAAAAACGAGCCGATAACCACGAACACCGCGAGCGCCTCGATGCCGGCAGCGTCGAGCGCCGGCATATGCGCCCAGGGCTGCACGAAGACGCACGAGACCACGCCCGCCGTGAGCATTGCCGAGCCCGTGACGATGGGGCTGCCGTATTCGGGCAGGATCTTGGCGGGAATCACCGCCATACACGCGGCGCTGACCGCACACATAAGACCTGCTGCCAGGCCAAGCGGCGAGATATTCAGGCTGGTGGGGTCGCCGCCGGTGGCGATTAAAAAGGTTCCACCCAGAGCCAGGCCAATGCCGATGACTTCGCGAGTACGCGGCATGCGGCGATCGATCACGCAGGTGTAGCCCATGATGATAACGAGCTGCAGGCACTGGAGCACCGTCGCGGTTCCGGCGTTCGTCAGGCGCACGGCCGAAAGATAGCAAAACTGGTTGAACAGCAGGCCAAAGGCGGTAAAGAGCAGCAGCTGCTTGCGATCGGCGGGTGTGGTCCAAAGCTTGACCAGGCGTGCGCGGTCGCGCGTGACAACCACAGCCATAAAGAGCAGGCCGGCGAGAATCTGACGCACGCTCATAAGCCACAGCGTATCGACATGGTAGGTATCGAACAAAAAACTCGCGCTGGTGCCCGAGAAGCCCCAAAACGAACCGCCCACCAGCGTAGCCAAGACGCCCGTGATCATCTTGCGCGTCGAAGCGCTGTTCAGGCGGTCGCGCCATGCGCGACGGGTGTTGCGGCTGAGCTCGTCGGTGCCCTCGGGCACATCAATGTTCGATATATCGGTCATCGGCACCGAAGCCCCTGCGCCTTCGACCTGCTCGACACACTCTTTGCTCATTCCACTCCCCCGAAACAGCCTGGAAACAATTCGGCTTACCTTACCACGGCGAAGTCACCAGCTGGAGGCTTGTCCGCTTATCGGCAGGACAATTCCGCAGGCGTCTTTCCATAGCTCGATACCGCAATGGCCTTGCATTATGCGACAGCCAAATCGCGGCAGCAGGCTCTTTTGAAATGGATATGACAAAGCCCCCGAATTCCACAATGTAAGCGATTTTTAAAAATGTTCTTGCCACCGAGTTCAGGCTCCGTTATATTATCCCTTGCGCGCTTGCGCACCCTTGATCGGGCGTTTAGCTCAGGGGGAGAGCGCTTCCCTGACACGGAAGAGGTCAGAAGTTCAAATCTTCTAACGCCCACCAAATGTTCGCAGCTCAGAGGCTATGTCCTCTGGGCTGTTTTGTTTTATGTCGCCAAATCAGCTGGCAGCTCCAACCGCCCAACTGGCCAAAAGCCGACCATCTACTTGCCGATCTATCCATCGGTATAACCAATCAGTCCGCACCACAGCTTCTCGGCAAAACGCCACGATGTCTGCGCCCTGCGGTATCCTTGAGCCACTTGCACCTGCAGCACCAAGGAGCCACCATGCGCACCGAGCTCGATGTTCCCTTTTCGCACAAAGAAGAAGCCAAGGCGTTGGGCGCCAAATGGGACCGGACCAAGAAAATCTGGTATGTACCCAGCGGCGTCAACCCCGAGCCCTTTACCGAGTGGCTGCCCGGTATTGACCGATCCGACCCCTCTGCGCCGTATATATATCTAGTACTGGGCAAGCGCGAGTGCTGGAAGTGTCACAAAGAGACCTCGGTCGCGGCCTTCGGCATTCCCTATCGAGCCGATAACGACGAGAGCATCGCCATCGCGCACGCGCCCAACGAAGCCGGGCACATTGCCATCGACACGGCCAACGCCAACGCACTCGCCATCGTGCCCGCTCTTGGCTGCGTGCCGGGCGAGATCCGCGACTACCTTCATAAGCGCTGCGGCTACAAGCCCGTAGGCGCGCGAGCCTCCAAAGCCCCGTCGCTCGGCAACACGTGCACCAGTTGTGACGCGCTGCAAGGCAGCCGCTATCTGTTCGAGGAGCCCTCGTCCCCGTTTGCCCTCACTGCCATCAACAAGCTGCCGGCACTGGAGTTTGTGCGCGTCGAAGTTGCCGGCGTCTTTGGCGTCCCGGCCACGCGCACCGACTTTGACCAGGCGCTCTTTACCTGGGCACGCGACCATCACGACGAGTTCCACAAGCAGCTCGGTGAGGGGATTTATTTGTAGAGATGACATCGAGGCATTGAGGAGCAGGAGCTCGATCGTTAAACAATCCCAAAACGCTACAGTCCCAAAATGTGCTCCAGATAGCCCTTGTTGAACCAGAACGATTGCTTCGTCATCCAGCGCCCGTCGGGCAGTTCGTAAGCATTCCTTGCGATGTCACCGATCTCTGTTCCATCGGCAAACTTGTAAGCCGCTTTTGACGTATGCGGGCGAACGTGAACAATTGGGTTGTCCGCCATACCGGGCAGATTGTTGGTCACCTTGAGCTTTCCGCTTGCATCCCGATACGGATTGAGCTCAACGCCCTCGCGAATGACCTTTCGCGTCTCATCCCAGCAAGCCTTTGCGGGACCCTCGATTTCGTTTGCCGGCATTGCCCAGAATAAGCAGCGGTCAAGACGCCACTCCCCCTCGTGGTCCTCACGGAACACGACAAAGAAGAAACGGTTGGTCTCAAGACGCGCACGGAAGGAAGACGTTTCCCAATCCTCATTGATTAGCTGCTTAAACTCAAACGGAGGGAAAGACATTGCCTGCTCGATGTGCCCCCTCTTATTAACGCGACAAGCACGGACGTTAATCCCGGCCTTAACGAACTCCTCAGCAGAATTACTTTTAATGCCGAGCATGCGATAAACGAGCGTTGTCCATTGCGCCTTGTTTCCTGTGTATTCCAGACCGTACTGCTCCGCAATCTGGCGATCGGTTTCGCCATAGTGGCGCTCGATAAGCGCAGTAACGTAGCTTTCGAAATCAATGGACTCGTCGTCGCCTTGAACGATGCTCTCGCCGATACGCGGGGCACCGAGAACATAGGTGTGAAGCACGTAGTCCATGTACGAACGTTTGAGAGAAAAGGCGCGACGCTTCGCGCGACGGCGTTCGATCTCGCCCGTATCGGTATTGAAGTACTCGTAGTACTGGTCGACCCACATTGTCGCTTCGGTTGCGCCCTTTGTGCAAGCGCCCAAGTAGGTGGTCATGCCCTCCGATAGCTCGTCCGCGCGACCATCCTGAATGTACGAAATAATCTTCTCGTAGTCGGCACGAATAATCTTCATGTCCTCTTCGGGCAGACGAACCATGACTGCACGCTCAATGCGCTGGTCGTATTTGTCGATGGAGCGGTCACGGCCGTAGTAAATCAACAGGATATTGCTGAGCTTGGTCTTGAGATGCGAGCTGTCGTAGTCGAGCGAAACGGGACGGTCGTAGGGAATCATCGTCAAGACAAGACGTTCGCCGGCAGATTTTCGACCGTCTTTAAGTACGTCAAAGCACGTTGCCTTAAGCTCGACGCCCGCCTCGGGAAAGTCCGGCCGATCATCGCTGTTGGCCTTGTAGCCAAAGTAACGCTCCTCGATCAGGGTTCCCATACCGCCCTTGTACTTCTTGGATCCAAAGTCCTTAGGCGCGCTCTCCCCCTCCGGCGCAATGCCAAGCTCGAGAATATCGCGAAACGTCATCCCGTCGAGATTGGCAGCATACCGCTCGATGCTAGAGGGGTCAGAAAAATCAGTATCGTCAAGCATGCGCTTGAAATCGAGGCGCTTCTTGGACATGGGATACCTCCGAACGTCGCAGTTAACCTCATGGTAGTTCAGGGCAGCATATTCCTCCATGAAATTGAGGTCTTGATCTTGTCCACTCGATCGGTTATTGTTGTGAGCACCATAAACGGACACAGCAGCGATTGGAGAAACGTGTCTGAGATTAACATTGCCGAGCTTTTTGCGGGCGTCGGCGGATTTCGTCTGGGTCTTGAAGGCTATGCCGACCCGCGTCATCCCGAGTTTTACATGAAACCCGCTGGCCCCTTCCATACCATTTGGGCAAATCAGTGGGAACCACCCGGAACCAAAGCTCGTCAGTTCGCGGCACGTTGCTATATGGACCGCTTTGGCGAAGATTCCGTTGTCAACGAAGACATCAATAAGGTCTTGGAGCAGGCTGAAGCCGGCGAAATTAAAATCCCCGACGTGCAAATGGTCGTCGGTGGCTTCCCTTGCCAGGACTACTCTGTTGCACGCCCGCTCAATCAGGCGCACGGCATCGAGGGCAAGAAGGGTGTCCTTTGGTGGGACATCTATCACTTCCTCGAGATGAAAAAACCTCGCTTCGGTCTCTTTGAGAACGTTGACCGCCTGCTCAAATCGCCCGCGTCTCAGCGCGGTCGCGACTTCGCCATCATCCTAAGCTGTCTTGCCGACCTCGACTACACGGTCGAATGGCGCGTGGTCAACTCTGCCGAATACGGTTTCCCCCAGCGTCGCAAGCGTATTTATATCTTCTGCGAAAAGGGCGCTGGCAAGGTTGATCTCGTTGATCGCATGCACAACGGCGTCATGGCTAAAGCCTTCCCCGCCATCTATCCCGACGAGATGTCCGAGCTCGACGTTTTACCCGACCCCTACGAGAACTCAACTCGTTTTGGCGTCGGCCAAAAGACATCGCAGTTCAAGAACGCCGGTGTCATGCAGGGCTGCCATGTTCTGACCTGCAACTTTGCCGAGGACTATCACGGTGAGCGCAACGTGCTTGGCGACGTGCTTGTCGACGAGGCTGATGTCCCGGAGCAGTTCTACATCTCCGACGAAAAGCTTCCCGACTGGCGCTACCTTAAGGGCAGCAAGCGCGAAGAACGCACTAACAAAAAGACAGGCTTTACGTACACGTATTCCGAGGGAGCCATGAGCTTCCCGGATGCCACCGACAATCCGAGCCGCACCATCCTCACAGGAGAAGGCGGCACGGGAGCGAGCCGCTTCAAGCACGTCATCGAATGTCCCGATGGCCGTTTCCGCCGTCTTGTTCCCGACGAGCTCGATCAGCTTCAGGGATTCCCGAAAGGCTGGACCGATACGGGCATGACTGACGGCCATCGAGCCTTCTGCATGGGCAACGCACTCGTCACCGGCGTGCCCCATCGCATTGGCGAAGCTATGGTCGAAGTGTACGGCCTCTAAGGCAAGCAATCCGGAGCCGGCAGTTCACGCTGTCGACTCCGTTTTTTCCATCCCACTCCCCTGTATACTGATGTAGCACGTGTTTCATCCGGGCTTGTTGGACCGGGTCGTTCATGGGAGGGTCTTATGGCTGCTTCGAATCCGCCTAAGGGGAGCGTTTCTTCTTCGTCCATCAAGCCGGTTACGCGCAAGGCCGTGCGTTGCCAGCGCGAGGTCGCTTGGCTTGTCACGCAGGCGGCGGGCAGACTCGTGGCGACCACTCAGGACGTCAATGCGCCTACGCCGAGCTTTGTGTTAGCGGCGGCGCTGGATTTTGTGCGCCAATTGGAACTTGCCGCACAGGATGCCAGCGGCCACCTCGACTACCAGAATGTTATGGCGCCCGACCTGCAAACGTTCTGCCACATGGCCAAGTTGCCCGCCGCGCCCAATGCGCTTTCGGACGCAGGCTACATGTTTACGCTTTCGGGCGCGGACCTTATCCGCGACATCTACGCATACTGCAGCGAGCTCGCCGAGCGCAGCGTCTTTGGCACGGCAGAAATCAAACCGGGATATGTCATCAAGCTGGTTCTTAGGCTGTTCTTGATGGACGGGTTCGGGGCCATGCCGGCGTAAGCCGAGTCTTTAGCATCACCGTCGACTGGGCAACAACCGCTTTACCTTAGTGGGCGCCAATTGAGGGTCGATTATTGGGTCGCTTCGTCCACTAACGCATTTATTCCACGCGCTCTGACAGTCGATATTTGCGGTTGCGGCTTGTCGACGGCGCCGTCGGCTCAAGCTCACCCTGCTCAATGAGCGCATTGACGCGTGCCCTAACCTGGGAAACCGTGAGTCCCGTGCGCTCCGCCAGTTCGCGCGTCCCCAATTCGCCGTAGCGCTTGAGTGCCGTCATAATCAAGTCCCCGCCATGATCGACCGGCTCGATCTTTGGACGGTAAAGTACGACCTTGAACCGATCGAACTCCGGGAAGAACAGGGGCTCGGCCAGACCATGCGCGCGCATGGCATCGATCATCATCGGGATGCCCGAGCCATTGCCCTCAGCCGGCGAACCTGCGCCATCCGGCAGCGGGACAATCGACATGAGTTTCACGAGCGTCGCGTTACGGCATCGGGAGCTGCCGTCAAACAAGTTCTCGCGAGTCTTTCCCCCGTAAAGGCCGCCAGGATTCGTCACCTCGACACGATCGTCAAAGACGTCGACGGCAATCGATTGTCCACAGAACCGATCCCCGTATTCTCGATGGATTACGGCGTTGGCGATTGCCTCGCGCAGAACCTCCTCGGGAATCTCCAGCGAGTCGACACGCGAGACGCCTTGGACGGTCGAGGTTCGCCGCAAATTCTTGGCGACGGCCGCGACAGCATCCGAGATCATCTCGCCCAACGTTCCCTCACAGATTGTGCGGTCCATAAACCTTAGTGGCCCCGCAGCTTCCTTTTGAGTTCCCACGTGGACAGCCACATCAATGAAGAGCTTAGGATAGAACTGCTGAGGGTAAACGCCCGCGGCAAGGAGGCCGGCCTTGGTAACATTGCCCTGGAAGTCGAGGAAATTCAGACGCTCCATCTTTGTCTTCTTGTCCGCCGCACCGCGCATCGCTCGAGGCGTCAACGAATAGGCACGCTCTATCGTGCGGTCGACCAGCGACTCGTCGAGATCGCCCACACTCGTGCCGGGCACCGCATCGCAATCGCTAGGACTCGTCCGTTCATATGACGACAGTGCCAAAACCTCGGTCGACGAAAGGGGCACGTCTTTGTCATCGACGCGCTTGTAGCTGCCGCCCTGGGCGCCCCGCTCTATTACATAGCAAGGCTTGCTCGACGGGTCGAGCTCCTCAATCGTGATAACGAGAACAACGGTACCCCGAAGCCCCACGCGCTCAATGGTGTATTTGGGCGGATTGGCCAGCTTTCCGCGACCGCCAGCATCGCCCATGCCCGCCACGAATTGGTTGAGTACCTTCTCGGTCTCAAAGTTTGCAACTGGGACAAAACCCGCGCGCTCGCTCACTCCGAGTACGATGATGCCGCCGGCGGTGTTTGCGAAAGCGCTGACCGTTTCCCATACGTCGCGGGAAAGCGTCATGGCGCTCTCTTTTACTTCGACGCTAAGGTCATCCGAACCCATTCGCTTTAAAGACTCGAGCAAACCGGCCAGCTCGTTTTCGTTCATCTGCACGTCCTTTCGCTCGGTTCTGCGAAGAATGCCGCGAATAGATTTCCTTCGTCTCTCAGTTATCTCTCGTAATTATCTCTCATCTTTCTGTTATCTCTCATATTAGAGAGGAGTGAGAGATGAAAGATAAGATGTCTGTCATCTGTTTCATTTAAACATGTTTTCGCTGGTAAAACAATCTATATTGAAACAATACCATGGTTGCCTGTCTCTTTGCAGCATTGTTATCTCTCATATTTATCTCTCATCTTACTGTTATCTCTCGTATTAGAGACGAATGAGATATGAGAGATGTGCGGGCGGCGGATGAACGTGGATTTTGGACGGTCGGGAAATGAGGGTGGATATTTGGACGGTTTTTTGGCGTTTTGAGGCTGATTGGGGGTGCGGACGATTTCTTGGACCGCGCCTAGGCGTATCCAAGCTTCCTGCG
>DXMG01000013.1 GCA_019414325.1 Collinsella sp.
CGCATATCTACGGTCGTTCTCGGCCTCGACAGCCTCATCACCCTTCATCAGCGTACGCAATCCGCCCCCTTATAAACAAGCAGAGACAAAGGTGGGGCCTCAGTCGTTTGACTCGGGGCTCTTTAAATTTGTGACTCATTTATTGACCCGATTTCCCAAAATAGATCATTTCGGGATGGGCGGTTTCGAATGCTCCGCTACCCGCGCCCCATCCCGAAAATGCTCACGTCATCGCCGCCGCTGTCTTCAGGCGCCTCAGCCACGCCTGGGGGCATCTTCGTTTGCAACGCTTCCTTCGCAGACACATCGACTGGTTCGCCGAGAGCCAGGAAGAACTCCATAACCAGCTTGATGCGTTGCTGCAGAGACTCGCTCAGCTCGCCGTAGGGTGCCGCAAGGCGCACTTCCTTAGTCAGCTCCGCCATCGAGTCCCTCAGCGCCTTCTGCACGCTCACGGAGGGCCTCACCTCAACCTGGGCGTCGGTCAGCTTGGCGATGATGTAATCCTGTCTACACATACCGCTCCATGCTGCCATGTCGCATATCAACTTGCGTTCTTCCGATGAGCAACGGAACGCCATCGTCTTGCTGCGCTTGCGGGCGCTGTTCTCGCACGGCATCCTTCTTACCCCCTCGCCCCGTCGAGCGCGGCGGCCATCTCGTCCTGCTTCGTGGGGAACAGGTGCGCGTATCGGTAGGTGATGTCCACCGCCTCGTGGCCCATGCGCTCGGCGATGGCCAGCGCGGAGAAGCCCATCTCGATCAGCAGGCTCACGTGGCTGTGGCGTATGTCGTGTATGCGGATGCGCTTCACGCCCGACGCTTTGCACCCTCGCTCCATCTCGTGGGCCAGGAAGTGCTTGGTCACGGCGAATAGGCGCTCGTCGGGGGCGACGTCGTCGCGCATCTCGATGAAGTCCGCCATCTCGTCGCGAAGGAAGGCGGGCATGACGATCGTGCGCACCGACTTTGGCGTCTTGGGGTCGGTCACGGTGTCCACGCCGTGGAGGCTCTGGTACGACTTGTTGATGCGCAGCCGCGAGCTCTCCAGCATGAAGTCGGACGGCGTGAGCGCCAGGAGCTCGCCGCAGCGGATGCCCGTCCAGTAGAGCAGCTCGAAGGCGTGGAACGACAGCGGCTTGTCCATGACTGCCTCACTGAACCTCAGGTACTCGTCCTTGGTCCAGAACTGCATCTCGCCGCCCTTCTTAGAGCCTATCTTGTCGACCCTGCGCACCGGGTTGTCGGTGAGGCCGTAGTAGCGTTCGGCGTGGTTGAAGATGGCGTTGAGCTGGTTGTTCACCGTGCGCAGGTACGTCGGCGCCCAGGGCTTCCCGTCGGCGTCCCGGTGCTCGGTGAGCTCGTTTTGCCACCTGATTACGTCGATCGGTCTCACGTCGCACATGCGCATGTCCCCGAAGAACGGCACGAGCTTGTCGTTGATGATGTACTCCTTGGTGATCCAGGTGTGCTCGCGTATGCGCGGTTTCACCTCGGAGGCGTACACCTCGACGAACTCGGAGAACGTCATGTCCATGGCCCCGCCGTTCAGGCTCTTGAACTGGCCTTCCCACACGGCGGCCTCCACCTCGGAGGAGAAGCCGCGCTTCGTCTTGTGGCGCTTCGAGCCGCGGGCGTCGCGGTAGTAGCACTGCACGTAGAACGTGCCGTTGTTGTCGTCCTTGTACACGGGCATGTCAGTCCACCTCCGGGAAGTACAGGGCGTCGAAGACGTCGCTTCGAACGCGCCCGCGGATAACCACGCGCCCGCGAGCCTCCTGCTCGGCGTTTATCTTCCTGATCACCTCGTAGGCGCTGCCTTTCTTGATCCTCAGCAGCTCCGCGACCTCGTCGGCGTCCAGCATGTGCGGCCTCGGCGTCTTCGCCACCTTCTCGTCCACGGCTCCTCCAATCAATAGCGTACATATACGTACGGTTTACAGATTCAGAGTAAACGTACATATCTGTACTGTCAATAGAATTGCGTACATTTGCGTACGCTGATAAGATGTGCGGGTACGTATTTCCGGGAGGAGGGCGCATGTCCGTAGGCGAGAACATAAGGCGGTACCGCAAGTTGCGCGGCATGACGCAGGCGCAGCTCGCCGAGGCCGTCGGGCTGACCGAGGGGGCCGTGCGCCATTACGAGAGCGGCATCCGCGCCGTCAAGCCCGAGCTGCTCGAGTCCATCGCAGCGGCGCTCGGCGTTTCCGTCAACGCCCTCAAGGATTACGGCGTCGAGACGGCGGGCGACCTCATGTCGCTGCTCGTGCGTCTGGAGGACTCCTTCGGCATCGTGCCCGCAGCCGACGGATCGGGCCTCTCCCTGAACCCCAAGGCGCCGCACGCGCCCAAAGCCGCGATGGCGATCGAGCTGTGGGCGGAGAAACGCGCGCAGCTCGAGAACGGCGAGATCGACGCCGCAGAGTACGAGGACTGGAAAGCCTCGCTGTAGCGGCTCCCCGCATTTCTCAATCAACGCAATCGAATAAGGACGCCAAGCTAGGCGGCGAGCGCCGCTCATTCCTGCGTCTGCTGAGTTTTTACTCCCCATTGCATACGCGGGCATTTTCAGCGCACCTGGGGAGTAAACGACGCGGTGGCTTATATGGCGGTACACGGCAGTACGCCGCGGCATTTCCCCTGATTACTCCCGTTTTCATTGAGACGGTGAGATTCTTTACTCCCCATTAACCACCTGGGGAAACGCCGTGCGGAGGCCGCAAAAACGCCCATTGAGTTCGATTTGAGTTTCACGGACCCCGAAACGGCCCCGTTTCGTCCTCGGGGACAAAAACCGCGCGTCTACTCACCTGGGATGAATCCTTACTCCCATTCCTCCGAATACCGCCCAGTGCTTTGCCATCTTGAAATACGGGGAGTAAATGGCGAAATCGCAGGTGAAAGGGAGTAAAAAGCCAAAGAAAAAGCCTCCGTTCCAACGCGGGAACGGAGGCTCGATAATCGGTTTTACTCACCAATGTCGCTGGTGGCTTTGCCGTGACCCTCGTACGAAACGAAACTCAGAGGCACAGTGCAGCACTAAAAAGTGCAGGTCAAAGCCCTATCGGCTTACTCCCACTCGATGGTCGCGGGCGGCTTGGACGTGATGTCATAGCATACGCGGTTGGCGCCGGGAACCTCGGCAACGATGCGGCCGGAGATGCGGGCCAGCACGTCGTAGGGCAGCTTGGCCCAGTCGGCGGTCATGGCATCGCTGGACTCGACGGCGCGCAGGATGATCGGGCGCTGGTAGGTGCGCTCATCGCCCATAACGCCGACGGACTTAATGTCGGGCAGGACCGCAAAGTACTGCCAGCAGCTGTGCTCGGAGTTGCGCTCGCCGGTCTGCTCAAACAGACGCTGGTTGTAGGCGTCGAGCTCCTCGCGCACGATAGCGTCGGCGTTCTTGAGGATCTCGAGCTTCTCCTTGTCGACCGCACCGATGACGCGGATGGCCAGACCCGGGCCCGGGAAAGGCTGACGGAACACGATGTGAGCCGGCAGGCCCAGTGCCAGGCCAAGCGCGCGGACCTCGTCCTTAAAGAAGTGGTCGAGCGGCTCGATAAGGTCGAAGTGCACGCCCTCGGGGAACGGGATCAGGTTGTGATGGCTCTTGATGGTGGCCGTCTTGCCGCCCGTCTTGCGAGCGCCGGACTCGATGATGTCGGGGTAGATGGTGCCCTGAGCCAGGTACTTGACCGGCTTGCCATCGGTCTCGAGCTGCTGCGCCACGGCGAAGAACTCTTTCCAGAACTGCGTACCGATGATGCGGCGCTTCTCCTCGGGCTCGGTCACGCCGGCCAAAAGCTCGGCATAACGGTCCTCGGCGTGGACGTGGATAAAGTCGACGTCAAACTGCTTGGTGAAGACCTCCTCCACCTGCTCGGGCTCGCCCTTGCGCAGCAGGCCGTGGTTGATGAACACGCAGGTCATCTGCTTGCCCACGGCGCGAGCGCCCAGCGCAGCCACGACGGAGGAGTCGACGCCACCGGACAGGGCCAGAATCACGCGGTCGTCGCCGACCTTCTCGCGGAACTCGGCCGTCATGGTCTCGACCAGGTTGTCCATGCTCCAGTTGGGCTCCAGGCCGCAGATCTCAAACAGGAAGTTGCTCAGCAGCTGCTGACCGTACTCGGAGTGCTTGACCTCGGGGTGGAACTGCGTGGTGAAAATCTTGCGCTCGACGCACTCCATGGCAGCAACCGGGCACGCGTCGGTGCTGGCGGTAACGGTAAAGCCCTCGGGCACCTCGGAAACGGCGTCGCGGTGGCTCATCCACACGGTCTGCTCCATAGGCGTGGAGTTAAAGAGCTTGGCGCCGGCCGTGCGTGTGATGGTAGCGCGACCGTACTCGCCCACCTCGGAGTGACCGACCTTGCCGCCGAGCGTCACGGCCGTGATCTGATGGCCGTAGCAAAAGCCCAGGACGGGAAGACCCAGGTCAAAGATGGCAGGATCGATGGACGGAGCGTCCTCGGCATACACAGAAGCCGGGCCGCCGGAAAGGATGAGCGCAGAGGCGTTCATCTCGCGAATCTCGTCGGCCGAGATGTCGCAGGGGACAATCTCGGAATACACGTTGAGGTCGCGGACGCGACGGGCAATGAGCTGACCGTACTGCGCACCAAAGTCGAGTACGAGGACCTTTGCGGAAGCCTTTTGATCCATGGTTCCCCCTCCTGTTGGCGGGGAGCCGGTGCCCACCCGCGTGAATGAACGAAAATAACCTCCATAGTGTACACGTTATATGGGGTTTCTCGTCCCTCGCAGCCATCAGCGCACGGCAAACGCACGACCAGGGCCCCTATTTGACGGCAATTGAAGTGTTACCAAACGTTGCAGATGATGTAATACGTTTGAACATTGGACGCCCTGTGCCACAATACTGCCGAACGACTCCGCCTCTGCGGCGGCAAATACGATAGGAATACCAGCATGAAGCGCATCCTTCTCATCGCCACGGGCGGCACCATCGCATCGACCGAGGACGGCAACGGCCTCTCCCCCGCCCTGACCGGTGAGGAGCTCGCCCATAGCGTCCCCGAGATCTCGGGCCTCTGCGAGCTTGACGTCGTGCAGCCCATGAACATCGACAGCACCAATATGCGACCCAGTGACTGGATGCGCATCCGCGACGTCATCGTCGAGGGCTATGCCGACCACGACGGCTTCGTGATTCTACACGGCACCGACACCATGAGCTACACCGCGGCAGCGCTTTCCTACCTGATTCAGGACAGCCCCAAGCCCATCGTGCTCACCGGCTCGCAAAAGCCCATGGGCAACCCTTTTACTGATGCCAAACTTAATCTGTACCAGAGCCTGCTCTATGCGCTCGACGAGCACTCGCACGATGTGTCGATCGTGTTTGGTGGCGTCGCCATTGCCGGCACGCGCGCCCGTAAGCAGCGCACCATGAGCTTTAACGCGTTCATTAGCGTCAACTATCCGCCCATCGCCTATATCCGCAACGACCGCATCGTGCGCAACGGGCTTCACGGCACGCATCAGGGCGAAAACCCGGTGCGTTTCTACGACAGCATCGATCCGCGCGTATTTGTACTCAAGCTTACGCCCGGCGTAAACCCGGGCATCCTCGACGCCCTTGCCGATAGCTACGATGCTGTAATCCTTGAGACCTTTGGCATTGGCGGTATTCCCGAGTTTGGCGAGTCCGGCGAATCATTCCAGGAGGCGATTTTCCGCTGGGTCGATTCGGGCCGCACCGTCGTTATGACCACGCAGGTCCCCGAAGAGGGCCTCGATCTGGGCGTTTATGAGGTCGGCCGTGCCTACGCCAATCATCCGGGTATTTTGCGCGGCGACGATATGACCACCGAGACGCTCGTGGCCAAAACCATGTGGGCACTCGGCCAGTCACGCGATGCCGCCGAAATCCAGCGCCTGTTCTACAGCCAAGTCAACCACGACCGCATCCCGATGGCGTAATCCCTAAGGCAGTTCCACTTATCGCAGCCTCAAACGACAGGTGGTCCCCCTCGGGCCGTGCAAAAATCGGAGTATTCTGCAATTTCTCCGTCGGAGACATAGAATCGGTCGATTGTTAGACGAACTTTTAGGGCGAAGAGGCCGTCTAGTAAATATTTATTCCACATTTTTATTAAGCGTGTGGATTAACTACTGTCAAAAAGGCAAAGCCAGCCGCTCGAGCTACCATCTACGGCCGAACTGGTGCTGAATACTCGCGATTTTGCACATCGAAACCAGGGGGACCCGCCCAAAGAGCGTCAATTAGCAGCGAGGAACGCCCTATTCGATACCCTCGAGAAGTTCTGACACCGTCATGCCGAGTGCGGGCGCGATCTTAAATAGAACCTTGAGCGTGAAATTTGCCGTCCCATCTTCGATTCGGTCGAGGTAGGGTCGGCTGATTCCTGTCGCCACACAAAAATCAACCTTGGAGATACCAAGGTCCCTGCGTGTCTCTTCGACCCGCCTGCCAAGAATCTGTTTCGCACGTTCGTCCATGCAGCCGAGTTTGAAATGGAGCCGAACATAAACGTAAACTATAGTTTACGTTTTGCCGAATACACAGGAGTTTTCTATGTCGGGTTCTTCGGTCCGCATGTACCGAGCCACGCTTCGCACAAACAGCGCACCGCCCAAGCTCGTCGTCGTTGAAGCAGAATGCCTTTCGCCCGATGAGCGCACAGCATTTGCATTGCTATCAAGTCGCGTCGCCGCCGTTCTGATCCCTTGCCCGGCGCAAGGTGAACTTGCCATCCAATGCCAAACGCACAGCTGCCCGCTCAATCAGGCTGCCGTAATCGCAACCAGCCAACGCGGCCTGCCGCTCCTTCTAGAAGCCGGCATCGCACTCGCCCTTCGTGGCGCCGGATGCGAAAACGAGGCCGCCGCCGACATGGTCTTTAAACCACGATCGAGCGGCGGCCTCGCAGCAGCCATTGAATATGCGTGCAGGCTCGTTGCCTAAAAGGACAAGCTAGAAACCAAAGCCAAAGCCCGTTCCGGTAATCGCCGAATACATAAAGTAGACGTTGATTACGTTGAGGAACACGCCCGTGATGCAGCCGTTACGCAGGTAGCGCTCGCACGCAAGACGTGCCATCACAGCGGAGTCCTCGTTGTTCTTTGCCTGGCGTCCCGCCGTAAAGTACGTCGCCACGCCCAGCAGCAGGTTGAGCACCGGCAGTGCCAGCAACTCGTAGCTCTTGCCCCAGCGCGTCACCTCGCCGGCGGCATTAAACTTTGTTGCCACCTCGGGACCAATGTTGGGGATCACAAACGCCGCTACCACCAGCGGAATCACCGTAAGCACGAGCAGCGCAATACCCATGTAGCCAGCTTTTTTGCCATATTTAAACATATGCGTCGTCCTTACACGTTAAAGCGGAAGTGCACGACGTCGCCATCGGCCATGACATAGTCCTTGCCCTCAATACGCAGCTTGCCGGCGGCCTTGGCGCCCTGCTCGCCGCCGAGCTCGATGTAGTCGTCGTAGCCAATGACCTCGGCCTTAATAAAGCCGCGCTCAAAGTCGGTGTGGATGACACCGGCGGCCTGCGGGGCGGTCGCGCCCTGACGAACCGTCCAGGCCTTGACCTCCATCTCGCCGGCCGTAAAGAACGACTGCAGGCCGAGCAGCTTGTAAGCGGCCTGCGCGAGCACGTCCAGGCCGGGCTGCTCCAGGCCCAGGCTTTCCAGGTAGTCGGCAGCGTCCTCGGGATCGAGCTCGGAAAGCTCGGCCTCGATCTTGGCGCAGATAGGCAGCGGCTTGACGCCGTCGATGGGCGCCAGGTCGTCGTTGAGCATATCCTCGTCCACGTTGGCCACATACAGGATGGGCTTCATGGTGAGCAGGAACAGGCCCTTGGCGGCGGCACGCTCCTCGTCGGTCATCTCCATGGATGCGGCGCGCTTGCCCTCGTTGAGCCAGGCAAGCAGGCGCTTGGCCACCTCGAACTTGGGCATGAGCTCCTTGTCGCGCTTGGCCTCCTTCTCGAGCTTGGGCAGCTGCTTCTCGAGCGTTCCCATATCGGCCAGGATGAGCTCGGTCATGATGGTGTCGGCATCGCCGGCGGGATCGACGAACTCGCCCGTGCGGCCCACCTCACGCATGACGTTGGGGTCCTTAAAGTAGCGCACGACCTCGCAGATAGCATCGGTCTCGCGGATGTTTGCCAAGAACTGGTTGCCCAGGCCCTCGCCCTCGTTGGCGCCCTTCACCAGGCCTGCGATGTCGACGAACTCGACCGTAGCCGGCACAATGCGACCCGGGTTGACGATGTCGGCGAGCTTTTGCAGGCGGCTATCGGGCACGTCGACGATACCCACGTTGGGGTCGATCGTGGCAAACGGGTAGTTGGCGGCAAGGCCGGTCTTTTTGGTAAGCGCGGTGAACAGCGTCGACTTGCCCACGTTGGGCAGGCCCACGATACCGATGGAAAGGGACACGACAGCTCCTTTTGATACAGGTACTTCAAACTGCATAAGTATAGCGCCGCCGCAGCATCCGGGCGAATCCGGACACCGCGGCGGCGCAAATGATGCAGAGATGCGTGAGAGTTCGAGACAGCAGTCCTTACTTAAGCTCGGGCCAGAAATCCTTGTTGGCCTCGATGAGCTCGTCCAGGATCTGCTTGGCAACGCTCGCCGAAGGAATGGTCTTGGAGAGCGTGAGTGCCTGCCAGAGCTTCTGGTAGCTGCCCTCGACCCAAGCCTGGACAACGAGCTTCTCGACGGAAACCTGCTGCTCCATCAGGCCCTTCTGGAACTGCGGAATCGGGCCCTGGCAGATCTTCTCAAAGCCGTTGGAACCGACGATGCAAGGCACCTCGACCATGGCCGTCGGGTCGAAGTTGGGCACAGCGCCATCGTTGGGGACAATCAGCAGGAAGCGCTCAAGCGTGTTCTCGGCCAGCGCGCAGGCAAGGTCGACGATGTAGTTGGCGTGTACGTCGGGCTCAAAGCCGCCGTCCTTGGCCGTACCCTTGGCGATGATGTCGCGGCAAGCGCCAAAGACCTTCTTCTCGCGGCCGTCCATAACCTCATTGGCGCGAGTGTAGTTGGGGTCAGACGTCTCGACGACATAGTCCGGGTACAGGTAATACTTGAGGTAGGTATTGGGAATCGTCTCGGGATCGACAGCATAGACATCCTTGGCCTTGCCGAAGGTGTGAATCCAGCTCTCCTCGACGTGCTGCTCCTTACCGGCCTCGTGCTCAATGCCGTCCAAGTAGCCGTTCTTTGCCATGTGCTCCTTGATCTGCGGCATGAGGTCGTTACCCTCCTTGTCGTAGATCTTGCTCCACCAACCAAAGTGGTTGAGGCCGTAGTAGCTGTACTGCAGCTCGCGACGATCCTTGATGCCGCACATACGGCTCATCTTATCCATGAGGTCGATCGGCATGTCACAGATGTTGATGATGCGGCTGTTGGGGCGCAGCACGCGGCAGGCCTCTGCGACGATAGCCGCGGGGTTGGAGTAGTTGAGCATCCAGGCGTTGGGGCTGTACTTCTCCATGTAGTCCAGGATCTCGATGACACCGCCGATGGAGCGCATACCGTAGGCGATGCCGCCGGCACCGCAGGTCTCCTGACCAACGCAGCCGTACTTGAGGGGGATCTTCTCGTCGAGCTCGCGCATGGCGTACAGACCCACGCGGATGTGAGCAAGGACGAAGTCAGTGCCGGTAAAAGCGGTTTCGGGGTCGGTGGTGTAGTTGAACTCAACCTCGGGAGCGTTCTCGTGGAAGTAGATCTCGCACGCCTTGGCAACGATCTCCTGGCGCTCGGCGTTGTTGTCATAGAAGGTCACCTTGTTGACCGGGAAGCGGTCGCGCTCCTCGAGCAGCATCAGGGCAATGCCCGGGGTGAAGGTGGAGCCACCGCCGGCAATGGTCACGGCATAGTTCTTCTTGGACATGATGTCCTCCTCATTCTGGCCGCTTGCTCAATCCGTCCCCGCACGCGGCCTTGCGCGGTTTGGAATTGTTACCTAGAAGTGGAGTTTTTTATCTCTAGAATCGGCCTTGCGGTGCATACTGGCTCTGCAAGGCCGATTGTTTCGATGGACGATGGTTTACAGAAGACTCTCGAACTTCAGAAGACTCTCGAACTTCTCGCGAACCTGCGGGACGGTAAGGCCGATGATGACCTGGATTGACTGACCTTGGACCACCAAGCCATGCGTACCGATCGCCTTGAAGGAAGCCTCGGGTGCAACGACGCTCTTGTCCTTGACGTTAACGCGCAGACGGGTAGCGCAGTTAGTTACATCGATGATGTTATCCGTGCCACCGAGCAGATCGAGGATGTTCTCGGCAAGCACCAAGCGCTCATCATCTTTACTCTGGGCGACCGATTTGCCAGCAGCAGCACCGCCCTGCTTTTGCTTGTAGTCGGCCTTGGACTTGAGCTCGACCTCAACATCGTCATCCTCGCGACCGGGGGTCTTAAAGTCGAACTTGACGATCAGGAAACGGAAGACCACGACCCAAAGAGCGGTAAAGCACAGACCGACAAGGATGGAGATGGCGTACTGCAGACCGTGTGCGGCCCAAAGGGGCAGCCAGTCCCACGAGAGCATCGAGATGATGCCGCCGTCGAAGATGCCCACGACGCCAAGGAGGTTTTGAGCCATGCAGCCGAGCGCTCCGAGCACGCAGTGGACGACGAACAGGCCGGGCGCAATGAACAGGAAGGTGAAGTCAAGCGGCTCGGTGATACCGCAAAGCATTGCGGTAAGGGTGACCGGGATCAGCAGAGCCTTGACGCGCTGCTTGCGCTCGGGTTTGGCGGTCATATAAAACGCAATGGCGACGCCAAGCGAGCCGAAGACCTTAGTCCAACCAGGGCAGGTATAGGCAGCCCAGGGTGCGGCATCCTTAAGAGCAATGCTCGGATCGGCAGCCAGTTGGGGCAGGATGTTGGCCCAAGCAGCAAAGATGCCGCCGTTGACCGCCGCGTTGTCGTAATAGAACGGCGTATAGATAAAGTGGTGCAGGCCTGTAGGGATCAGCACGCGCTCGAAGAAAGCAAAGACACCCACGCCAAACGTACCGGCGGAAAGGATGAATCCCTGGAAGGCAGAGATGGCAGCCTGAACATGCGGCCACACCAGGCAGGCGATAAGAGCGACCGGAACCATAACGAAGAAACCGATCATATAGATGAACACGGAACCCGAGAACACGCCCAACTACTCGGGGAGCTCGGTGTCGAAGAACTTATTATGCAGCATCGTGGCGATACCAGAAATGATAAGCGCGCCCATGATGCCCATATCAAGCGTTTTGATGCTTGCGATAGTGGCAAGACCAGTACCGCTGCCCGCCTCGACAGAGTAGTCGACCCCAAAGACAGGGCCCCACTGCCCCAAGATTGTGCTTACAAAGTAGTTGAAGGTAAGGTAGATGGCCAAAGCCTCCATGCAGCAGCGAGCGTTCTGCTTGTTCGCGAGCGAGATTGGCAACGCTACGCAAAACAGCAACGGCATCTGGTTAAAGAGCGTCCAACCACCCTGGAGCAGCACATTCCAGCAATCAAACCAAAGATGACCCGCTGTGGCCATCTCGCCAAAGATCGCCTCGGTGGTAAACAACGTACCCAGGCCGACAACGATTCCGGAAAATGCGAAAAGAATTGCAGGCGTGTACATTGCACCGCCGAAACGTTGTATCTTTTGCATCATGACGGGGAATCCCCCTCTCTTCATTCGGAGCGGCTGCGGTTTTGGCTTCACTCGAGACCGCAGACGCGCCGTTTGCGTGTACCTCGTGCAATAGGACGGGTGGGCCCGCTTCCCTGACTTCTTGCGCTTCCATTTTTATCATATCACTTATCTAGACAAGTTAGTATAAATACTATGGTCGGTAAACGGTTGGTTATTTGCCGTAAACGGTATATGTCCAGTATTTCGCCTGCTAAATCTGACATAGCTGATGGCTGCATTATAAATTTCTTTTCTACTTGTCTAGATGTGCTTGTCTATATCTATAGACATACCTATACTTCATTACAACATTAACCGCTACGTTAAGGAGTCACCATGAAAAGCGCGGTCTTCTATGGAAAGCACGACCTCAGAGTCGAGGAATCGGCAAAGCCGGCCGTGGGCAGGCGCGACGTTCTGATCAACGTCAAAGCTTGCGGCGTCTGCGGCACCGACGTGCATATCTATGAAGGCGACAAGGGTGCGGCCGACGTTACCCCGCCCACGATCCTTGGTCATGAGTTTGCGGGCGTTGTCGAGGCCGTGGGCAGCGATGTCACCGGCTTTAAACCGGGCGATCGCGTGTGCATCGACCCAAACCATCCCTGCGGCTGCTGCGAACCCTGCCGCGACGGAATCAACCACTACTGCGAGCATATGACCGGTTACGGCACCACCGTTAACGGCGGCTTTGCCGAGTACTGCTCCGTCGATATGCAGCAAGTCTACAAGTTGGGCGATCACACCAGCTTCGAGCAGGGCGCCATGACCGAGCCCGTCGCCTGCTGCCTGCACGGCATCGATATGTGCAACATCAAGCCCGGCAGCACAGTTGTCGTTATCGGCGGTGGCATGATCGGTCTGCTCATGATGCAGCTTGCTAAAAACGCCGGCGCCACCAAGGTTGTCTTGCTCGAGCCTGTCGAAGGCAAGCGCGAGGTTGCGCTCAAACTCGGCGCCGACCTGGCAATTGATTCCATCCACGAGGACGTCCCGGCCCGCCTGAAGCAGGAGGGCGTCGGCAACGTCGATGTCGTTATCGAGTGTGTTGGCAAGCCCGTCACCATCGAGCAGGCCATCCAGATCGCCGGCCACAAGGCTACGGTCATGATGTTCGGCCTCACCAAGCCCGATGAGACAATCACCGTCAAGCCCTTCGAGGTCTTCCAGAAGGAGCTTGTGCTTACTTCGTCCTACATTAACCCTTATACGCAGCGTCGTGCGCTCGAGCTCATCGACTCTGGCAGGCTCGACGTATCCTCGATGGTCGCAAAGGTAGCCTCCCTCGACGAACTCGGCGCCATCCTGTCAGACCCGGCCCTGCGTGCCATGGGTAAATATATAATCGACCCCAGCAAGTAAATCGATCGACACCCGCGCGAGCGGTCCTCATCCACCACTCGCGCACCCAGCTCTAGGAGACCGTCATGGCGCGAGCCATCTTCCAAACTATTTATGACAACGTGAAGCAGTCGATTGACGACGGCACATACGCCTATCAGAGCTATCTGCCTTCGGAGACTGAGCTCACGCAGCTGTTTGACTGTTCGCGCATGACGGTCCGTCGCGCCATCTCGATGCTTGCGGCAGATGGTTACGTGCTCCCCCAGCAAGGCAAAGGCATGCGCGTCATTCGCAACATCAGTGACGAGAAGAGTCGTGGTGGCGGCGGACTCGAGACCTTTAAGGAAATCGCGGTCAACCGAGGCTTTGAGCTCAAGACTGTCACCACCGTCTTTGAGCTCCTCATCTGTAGCAAGGCGCTCTCCAAGATTACCGGGTTTCCCGAAGGCTGTGAGCTCACACGCGCCAAACGCATCCGTTATGCAGACGGACAAGCCGTGTGCTCCGACGACTCCTATTACCTAAGCTCACAGGTACCGGGGCTGACACCCGAGATTGTCAACGACTCGATCTATCGTTACCTCGAAGAAGATCTTGGCATTAAGATTGCCACGGGCAAACGCGATGTGACGATCGAGCATCCCACGCCCGAGGATACGCGCGTGCTCGATCTCGACGACTTTAACGCACTCGCCGTTATACGCGGGCAGACCTACAACGCCGACGGCATCCTTATGGAATACACCGAGACAAAACAGGTCCCCGGGTTCTTTTTGCTCCATGAAACCGTGACGCGCAACGGTACCGGTCGAACCGGCCACCAAAGCAGCATGAACTAACCATCTATTAGTTGCGGTGGGATAGTTCCTAGAATGGCCAGCTTAAGGGCAAAACAGGAACTATTCCACCGCAACTTTTTTGGCCGGCGGGGCAGCACCTGTCCCACCGGCCATCATTTACGCTCTTTTAGCTAGTCCGCAAGCTTCTCCACCTGATCGAGCATCTTGTCGAGCTTGGCCTTTGCCTCAGCCTTGACCTTCTCAGCCTCTTCGTGAGCCTTCGCCTTCTGAGCGGCCTTTTCCTCGGCTTCGGGATCGACGACGACCAGATTGGACGCGTCATGCTCAACAAGCTTGAGCGCATGTTCGGGACACACCTTGACACAGGCGCCGCAGCCCAAACAATACGTGGACTCCAACGCAAAGCGGCCGCTTCCCACCAAATCGCAGGCAAACGTGGGACACACGTTGACACACTCGCCGCACGACGTGCACTTGTCAAAATCGCATTCCGGCGTGCTCACCTGCATGTTCTGGGCAAGCTCGGGGTGGTTTTGCAGCGTCGAGAGCACCAGCTGCCGCCCGTGCGTGAGCGAACGGCGACGCTTGGTCGTCGTGGTGCCACACATGGTGTTGAGCGTGCGCTCCAGCTGGGTAATCTGATGGCGATGGGCCTTGAGCTTTTGCGTCACCGAGGCCAGCGCCGCCGTCGCCGGGTTGAGCTTGGTCACCGTTAGGCCCGTGGTGCGGGCAATCTTTTCCATGTACTCCTTGCGCTCGTACTCGCGGCGCTTATGGCATTTGAGGCTCTTGGGGTCGACTTCCAGGCCCATCCCCGTGCCAGACCACTCCTCGGCCTTCGCAATCGCCTCGCCCAGAATGTCCTCACCGCCGGTGTTGCGGCATTTATCGCACACACCCAACGGCAGGTACACACTCACGTTTGGATAGTCCGCCAGTACCGAGAACCAGGTCTCGGCCGTAATATCGCCCACGCAGGCGACGACGACCTCGTTTTCGCGCGGCATGCGCTTGAGGGCGCGCGTGCAGGTGACGTAGGCGGTCTCGTGGCTCGTAGCAGCAGAGACAATGTCGTCGTAGACGTTTTTGGGTGCAAGGCGCGGAGAGATGATCGCCTCCGTCGGGCAAGTAGCGGCGCACAGGCCGCACTTGCGACAGGAGTCGAGGATCTCGATGGCGTCTTCCTCGACCTCGATAGCGTTGACCGGGCACACGTCCATGCACACGGTGCAGCCGCTCTTTTCGTTTTTGCAGGTCAGGCACGGAATGGTGTTGCCGCGCGGACGCTCTTTGTAGTCAGCAGGATTCCACTGCGGCGCCGACGGATTGAGTGCATCGGTCACACCGCCAAGCGGGTTTTTAAGAAAGTCGAAACCCTTGCTGATCTCGATAATGTCATCAAACAGATCGTGTTCCTGCGCCATGCGCGGCCCCTCCCTGAGCAGTGCAAACAAGCAAGAGATAATGATACGCTATCGGCCCGCGCCTCGGGCAAATTACACGCGGAGCACCTTTGCGGCAAATAGACCTACAATCTATTGCCAACCTAATCGCCTAGGTTTATTGAGGAGTCACAAGATGAAGATTGCCCTGATCGAACCGTTGGGAGTACCCGAGCAGATCATCGACAGGCTCTCCGCACCCCTTAAGGACGCCGGCCATGAGTTTGTCTACTTCGACACCAAGACCACCGATACGGCCGAGCTTGCACAGCGCAGCGAGGGCGCCGAGGTCGTCATGATCGCCAACAACCCCTACCCTGCCGAGGTCGTCGCCGGCGCCGATGCGCTCAAGATGATCGCCGTTGCCTTTACGGGCATCGACCACGTGGGGCTTTCCGCCTGCCGTGAGCGCGGTGTTGAGGTTCGCAACTGCGCCGGCTACTCCGACGTTTCGGTCGCCGAGCTCACCCTTGGCCTGACCATCGACGTGTTGCGCAAGGTGGTCGCCGCCGATGCCGCCGTCCGCAGCGGCAAGACGAGCGCCGGCCTAATGGGCGCCGAGATCCGCAACAAGACCGTGGGTATCGTGGGCTGCGGTAAGATCGGCTGCGCCACGGGTCGTCTCTTTAAGGCCTTTGGCGCCCACGTGCTGGGCTATGCCCGCCACGAGCATCCCGAGGCAGCCGAGGCCGGCATTGAGCAGGTTTCGCTCGAGCAGTTGCTCGCCGAGTCCGATATCGTAAGCCTGCACCTGCCTAACAATGACACCACGCGCAAGAGCTTTGGCACCGAGCAGTTCGCCCAGATGAAGGACGGTGCCGTCTTTATCAACTGCGCCCGCGGTGCCATCGTGGATAACGATGCCCTTGCCCAGGCACTCAACGACGATAAGCTCGCCGGTGCCGGCATCGACGTCTTTGATATGGAGCCGCCCATCCCCGCCGACTACGCGCTCGTCAACGCCAAGAACTGCACCTTCACGCCACATGTAGGCTTCCTTACGCACGAGGCTATGCAGCGCCGCGCCAAGATTGAGTTCGACAACGTCGTCGCCTACGTCGAGGGTCGCGCGCAAAACGTTTGCGAGCTATAGTCAAACGAGGGCGAGGCAAAACCTCATCGCAGGCCTACCCCGCCTTCTTTAGTTCAACTAACCTTGCCCCTTTGCACCATAGCAAAAAAGGGGCAAAGCCATCTGTTGGCTTTGCCCCTTCCTTAGCTTGATTTACTCATCCATGAGATAGTAGTGACCCAGCGCGTCAGCACCCAGGATGGCGTTTGCGACCATCTCGGGCGTCACCTCAAACGGCATGTTGCACATGGTGTCCTCGGGCGCGCACGCGGCCTCGGCAACAATCATGGCCTTCTCGCGCGTAACCTCGGCAACGCCTAGCTCCTTGAGCGTAACGGGCAGACCCAGCTCAATGCAGAAGCCCAAGACTTCCTCGAGCTTCTCGGTCGGGGCATCCTCGAGTACCAGCTGGACGATGGTGCCGAAGGCGACCTTCTCGCCGTGATACATGCTGTGGCACTCGGGCAGCATCGTCAGGCCATTGTGGATGGCATGAGCGGCAGCAAGGCCCGAGCTCTCAAAGCCAATGCCCGAAAGCAGCGTATTGGCCTCGATGATGTGCTCGACGGCAGGCGTGAGCGCACCCTTCTCTAGCGCAACCTTGGCCTTGACACCGTCAGCCATAAGCGTCTCGTAGCAGAGCTTGGCGAGCGCCAGACCAGCCATGCCGCCCTTGCCGCCAGCGCAGGTGCCGCCGTCGGCATCGTGCGTCGCCTGAGCCTCGAAATAGGTTGCGAGCGCATCGCCCATACCGGAAACCGTCAGGCGCACCGGGCTCGCCGCGATAACCGTCGTATCCATAAGGACGATATTGGGGTTTGCCTTAAGGAAGAGGTACTTGTCGAACTGGCCGTCATCGGTATAGAGCACCGAAAGCGCCGAACACGGGGCATCGGTCGAAGCAATGGTGGGGCAAATGATAACCGGAGACTCCAGGTAATAGGCGACGGCCTTCGCGGTGTCGAGGATCTTGCCGCCACCGACGCCGACGATGATGTCGCAACCGTTGTCGCGAGCGAGCGCAACCAGGCGATCGACCTCGCCCTTGGAGCACTCGCCGTTAAAGTCCTCAAACAGCAGCTCGGCCTTGGCCTCGGCAAAACCGCCCTCGATCTTGGCACCGACGCGCTTCTTGCCCGAAGGCGTCACGATGACGAGGGCCTTAGCGCCGAGCGGCTCGACATAGGAGCCGAGCTTGGCTAGCTCGTCCGGACCCTGGATGTACTTGCTGGGGCTATTGAAGATTGCAGCCATAACTATCCCATTCTCTAAAAAAGAAAGGGGCTCCGTACAGATACGTGCGGAGCCCCTCGTTACGATAACAAGAGTCGATTAGAAATCGATGTCGGTGTCGTAGTAGCAGGCCTTGAGAATCTTCTCGAAGTCGGCAGCCTTGGTCTCACGCGGGTTCTCGGGCGTGCAGGCGTCCTGCTCGGCGTTCGCGGCGATCTCGGGCAGCTTGGCGAGGAACTCCTCCTCGGAAACCATCTGCGGGTTCTCGGCGTCGACCTTCACGCCACCATTCGCGTAATCCTTGATGGACTGCGGAATGTTGAGCTGGTCGTTGAGGTCGCGAATCTTCTGGACGAGCGCGGCGATGAGCTCCTCGTTGGTCTCGCCGGGAAGGTGCAGGATCTCCTTGGCCACGTAAGCGTAACGCTCGGCAGCACGCGGGTCCTTGGAGTTCCACTGGATGACCTTGCCCAGGTACATGGCGTTGGCGGCACCGTGGATGATGTGGCCGTTCTCGAAGGCAGCACCGGTCTTGTGAGCCATGGAGTGAACGATGCCGAGCAGGCCCGAAGAGAAGGCGATACCGGCGATGCACTGAGCCTCGTGCATGTGCTGACGGGCCTCATGGTCGCCAGCATAGGACTTGGGCAGCCACTCGACGATCTCGCGGATGCCGTGCAGGGCGTTGGCGTCGGTGAACATAGAGGCGCAGGTGGAAACGTAGGCCTCCATGCAGTGGGTCAGAGCATCCATGCCGGTGTGAGCGCACAGCTTGGCGGGCATGGTATAGGTGAGCTCGGGGTCGACGATGGCGACATCAGGGGTGATGTTGAAGTCGGCCAGCGGGTACTTGATGCCCTTGGCGTAGTCGGTAATGACGGAGAACGCGGTGACCTCGGTAGCGGTGCCTGAGGTAGAGGAAATGGCGCAGAAATGAGCCTTCTGACGCAGCTCGGGGAAGCTGAACGGCTGGATGATGTTATCGAAGGACTCCTCGGGATACTCGTAGAAGACCCACATGGCCTTAGCGGCATCGATGGGCGAGCCGCCACCGATGGCGATAATCCAGTCGGGCTCGAACTCGCGCATGGCCTCGGCGCCCTTCATGACCGTCTCGATGGACGGGTCGGACTCGACGCCCTCGAACAGCTTGACCTCGAAACCGCCTTCCTTAAGGTCGTTCTCGACGTCCTGCAGGAACCCGCCGCGGCGCATAGAGCTGCCGCCAGAAACGATGATGGCCTTCTTGCCCTTGAGGTTCTTCACCTCGTGGCGAGCGCCCTCACCAAAGTACAGATCGCGAGGATTGGTAAAACGTCCCATACTGTGCCTCCTAAACAAGCCCCTCTTAGACTTGCGTATATAACGGAGCACCCAATTGGCTCCGTTAGGACCGGTTTGCGCGTTGCCGGCGATGACAATGCGCGATGTCTAAACGTCTCAACGCTCAGACAAACACTATTTTACCGTTCTGGTTGGTCAGTTATTCACCTAAAGCCGCCAATGATGAAACGTTTTTTCTATCCCTGAAGACCCTTGTGCGGCATTCATACTCCCAAGCTGGGCAAACGTTTTATCAAGGTTGACTACATATCCCGGGCAGGACGGTGCCCCTCCAAAATATGCACCGTTCGCCGCCAAAAATCGACCGTTTGCGGCACCGTGATACCACTCGGTCGTCCAAGGTGCCGACATTTGTGCGACATCCGTCTTCGTGGTGCAAAGGTGCAAGTCCAAGTGCGGCACCCCCGGTGTGCCACATGCGGGTAAACTAGAACCTTATATAGAAACATTTGAACCCTAACCGCAGCAAAGGAGGCCCCATGGCATTCGATCCCATTCAAGAGGATTGCCATCGCCTCGTTCTTGAGGCCTTGCGCCGCGACAATATCCCGCTCACCGACGCTGCCGCCGTAGAGCGTCTGATGGAACAATTCACCCGCAACCCCGCACCGCTCATCGTGCACGACCGCGACCGCGCCGGGCACCTCATTGCCAAGGTGGTCGAGGCTGTCGACTACCGCATTCCCTTTATCCCTGACGATACCCAGGCAGAGCAAGAAGAGGCAGCTGCCGAGAACATGCTCCGCGAGGCAGCCGCGCTCGACCCCACCAACTGGGACGCTCAGCGCATGCTGACCGCCCTCACCGCCGAATCCAACGAGGAATACGTGCAGTATCTGGTGTCCAAGTGCGACGAGGTGGAGCATGACCTGGCGCTCAAAATCGCCTCGGCGCAGGACCCCTACGAGCGTGAGGCCGCAGGCGACCTTACGCGCCGCCCCTATCTGCGCTGGCTTGCCGCCCTTGCGTCACGCGCGCTCATTAGCGGCCGCTATCGCATGTCGCTCGAAGCCGCAAACCGCAGCCTCGACTTTGCCCCCAACGACCCCGCCGGTGTCCGCCACACCGCGATGCTCGCCATGGCAAAGCTCGAATACCCCGCCGAGGAGCTCAAGCGCTTTCGCTCTGCCCACTCCGTCCCCTATCTCGCCAACACGCCGCTGCGCCGTCGTCCCAAGGATGCGGAGCGCGACTTGGACCCGTGGACGCTCATCGCGCTGATGAGCGCTGCCTGGCGCGAGCTGGACTACGAGGGCGCCGAGCACTATTTGCGCATCCTTGCGCGCTCGTGTCCGCACGCAGCCGAGGCACTCTACTTCCAAACCGAGTTTCCCGATGGCGTCTATGCCCGCGTCAACGTGGGTGTGGGCTCCACCGACGAACTTGTCCTTGCGCTGTCCGAGGCGACGCCGGTACTGCAGGAGGGCCTGGGCGCCCCCGACAACGCCAGTTTTGCCGCCTGGGTCGCCACCAACGATATCGTGCGTTCCCAAATCGATGAGCGCATACTGCGGGCGGCCGAGCAGGGTTTGCCGTTTAAGGGAGGAGACCTCTAATGGATCCGAGCGTCTACATCCCCGCCTACCTGGAGCGCACCTATCTGGCGTCGCACCCCGAACTCACCGATGCAGCACGCGAGCTTGTCCATAACGACGTGAGCGTCAACCCTCATAAGTATGCGCAGACCGAGCATGCTCAGGCACTGCTGTCCTACGCCGGTGTTCATCGCCACCTGCTCGACGAGCTCCATCGCATCGAGGACATGGGCAGTGACGAGGAGTTCGAACAGACGCGTAATCGCCTGTTCGACGACATGCGCGATGAGCTGCTCAAAATTGTCCGCGTCGATGCACTGGCCGTCGACGCGCAGCTGCTCGCCATCATCCTGGCCGACACGCCCGTTGACGCCTGCCTGGGTGACCTGATGAAGCTCGAGGCGACCACGGCCGATTACCTGCAGCAAAGCGTGCCCGGGTTCGACATGGAGGCCCCGCACTACTGGGCCAATAATGTTTTGGCCGACGGTGTCACCGCAGCAGACCTTACCGTGAGCGAGCCGGCTCTTATCGGGTGGCTTCACACACTCGAGGCCATCTCGCAGCTGTGCATGGCGAGCGCCCGTTACCGTGCTGCCGCCAACTACGCCCGCCGCGTCCTTAAGGCGGAAGGCTACCCCACCCGAGCCGCAGGCACCGTGTTGCTCGCTCTCGCTCGTCTGGAAGACCAGGACGGCTTTTTTGCCCTGGCCCACCAGCTCGAGGAAGAGATCGGGGCTGACGCGCTCGAGAACTCTCCTTGGTATCTGCTCGCCCGCACGATTCTGCTGTTCAAAACAAACAAGATGCGCCCGGCGACACGCGCGCTGCGTGAGTTTGCCAACCGTTGCGAGGGCGGTGCATTCTTCTTACTGAACCCCATGTACCAGACACCGTACCTTCCCTGCCGGCCCGAGCCACGCGATCCCTGGGATCTTTCGCATCAGGCCGTTTGGGAAGCGGACGGTATTATCTCGGACACTCCCGACTTTGCCCCCTGGGCCAATGCCTGCGAAGATGTGTCGCAGCTTGCCCAGGAATTTGCGCGCCGCTACGGTTTTTAGCGACGCGATCGCCCCGACCATGTCATCTATGTTAGGAACGGCTTCATGAACCTCCGCTCATCTCTTGCCTGCACCTCGAGCGATATCGCCCGCTGGGGGCTGCGCTCCGTCCTTAAGCGCCAGGGCGGCGTACTCCCCGGCCGCATCGCCATGAAGATCGACCCCGAGCTGCTGAGCGACCTCGCCGGCCTTGTCGACCGCAGCGTGGTGATCACCGGCACCAACGGTAAGACCACCACCTCCAACCTCATCGCCGACGCCGTTGCCGCCAGCGGCGCCACCGTGGTATGCAACCGCGCCGGCAACAATATGGAGCCTGGTGTGGTGGGTGCTCTGCTCGAGGCCCGCGGCGGCCTTAAGCACACCAGCAGCGGTAAGCGCGTGGGCGTTTTTGAGTGTGACGAGCTCTACACCGTACGCGTTCTGCCCAAGCTCAAGCCGACGTACTTTGTGCTGCTCAACCTGTTCCGCGACCAGCTGGATCGCTATGGCGAGATCGATCACACCCAGGAGGTCATCGCCCATGCGTTGGAGCTCTCTCCGGCAACAACGCTCATCTACAACGCAGACGACCCGCTGTGTGCCGCGATCGCCGCACGCGTTCCCAATGCAAACATCGCCTTTGGCATCGACGGCGCCACCAACACCGAGTCCGACCGTATTAGCGATTCGCGCTTTTGCTCACAGTGCAACGCGCCGCTGGAGTATGACTACGTGCAATACGGCCAGCTCGGCGCCTACCATTGCCCCTCGTGCGGCTGGGCCCGCCCTGCGCTTGTCCGTCGCGTGACGGGCGTGGAGCTCGGCTGCGACGGCTATGGTTTCGACCTGGTCTTTGGATCTGCGCCCGACGCGGCTGCCGTACACATCGCCACACGCTACAACGGTCTGTACATGGTCTACAACGTTGCCGCCGCATTCTTTGCCGCACATGAGTTAGGCGTGGATGCGGCGCACCTGCAGCCCACGCTCGATGCCTATGTGCCCGCCGGTGGTCGTATGGGGCGCTGGGATATCGCCGGCCGCACCGTCGAGGCCAACCTGGCTAAGAATCCCGTGGGCTTCGATCGCCAGATCCAGTCCATTAAGACGGCGGGCGGCAGGCTCTGCGCTTTCTTCCTCAACGACAACGATGCCGACGGCCACGATGTATCGTGGATCTACGACGTCGACTTTGAGCGCATCGCCGACACGCCGGGTCTTGTCGCCTTTGCCGGAGGCACGCGCGCGCACGACATGCAGGTACGCCTCAAGTACGCCGGCATCGATGCCGCGATTATCTCGGACGTCGCGCAGGCAATTGGCGCCGTTGCGGATGAAGCCGCAGGCGACACTTTCTATGCCGTCGCCAACTACACGGCCTTCCCGCCGCTGGTCAAAGAACTCGACGGGCTGAAAGGCGCCACCGCCGACGCTGTTGCCGGGCGCGCCGTAGCCCGTGCCGACGGCAGCGCTGTCCCCACGGATATTGCGCCGGTCGAGCTTTCGCGCCCGCTGCGCATCGTCTACCTGTATCCCGATGCCCTTAACCTCTACGGCGACGGCGGCAACGTTATCGCGCTCGAGCGCCGTTGCGCCTGGCGCGGCATTCCCGTGCGCGTGGACGAGGTCCGTATGGGCGAGTCACTCGATCTCATCGATGCCGATATCGTCATGATGGGTGGCGGCTCCGACCGCGACCAGCTAGCCGTGGCACACGAGCTGCTCGCCCAAAAAGACAAGGTCGCGGCCTATGTTGAGGATAGCGGCTCGCTGCTTGCCATCTGTGGCAGCTATCAGCTGCTCGGCCGTTCGTACTACATGGGCGACGATCGCATTGAGGGCCTGGGCGTCATTGCCGCCGAAACCGTACGTGGATCCGATCGCCTGATCGGCAACGTAGCCGTCAAAACCGATCTGGCACCTGAGCCCTTTGTGGGATTCGAGAACCATGGCGGCCGCACGCTTTTGGACGCCGATGCCACGCCGCTCGGAACGTCCGTCGTCGCGGGCACCGGCAACAACGGCGACGATGGCTTTGAGGGCCTGATCTACAAGGGCGTCATCGGCACGTACCTGCACGGACCGGCACTGCCCAAGAACCCCGAGCTCGCCGACTGGCTGATCGCCCATGCCCTCGAGCGCCGTGGCGATGCACAGGCCGCCGCCCTGCTGCCGCTCAAGCCCCTCGACGGCACCTACGAGCACGCCGCCCACGACGCCGCCATGAAGCTCCTCCCCTAGCGCCCCACCACCACAAAGGGGACAGGCACCTTTGTGGTGGTTTTTCAGTTTGCCAACGATATGTGAACGACTAAAAAAGTCTGCTATACTCTTTCCCGCTGTCCCCATCGTCTAGCGGCCAAGGACGCCACCCTTTCAAGGTGGATATCGCGGGTTCGAATCCCGCTGGGGGCACCATTTGAAATGTGAAGCCCGTTACCAATTCGGTAGCGGGCTTTTTGCTACCGATATGCCGGGATTCGGACCCGGCAGGGTGCGGATCCCGGCATCTTCCGATGGACCATGGGCAAAAAATGGCAAATATGAGTACTGTTACCGATTTAGTAACAGCGATTTCATGCCTTCAGAAATCGATTTAGACGTCAGGTGTCCTACGGCGAAAGAATTGCAGGCGTTTATCAGCTAAGTACTTGGACATATGTTGCGTAATACTGCATATTTTGCAAAAAGATAATGCTACAGGACTTGTGACAGTACTCATATTTGACGTTTTTTGCCCTCGCCCCCTTATTACGTGGGCGAATCAGTTGCAAAACGGACTCCTAAGCGCTCTTCGCAAACAAAAACCGGGGCCCGCGTAATGCGGACCCCGGCTCAATACCGTGACGATATGTCAGTTACGCTCTACACGTAGAACAGGATGTCGTCGTAGGTCGGGACCGGCCAGTAGTCGGCGGCCACGATCTCCTCCATGGCATCCACGGCAGCACGCAGCGCATCCATAGCGGGAACGACCTCGTGCGCGTAGACGTTGGCCTGCTCCTGACCATCGAGGCCCTCGGCCTTCTGATGCACGGCGTCGAGCGCCTTGATGGAGTCGTTGATGGTGGTGATGCCGTTGCAAAGCTTGTTGAGCGTGTTCTGCTCGCACTGCATGGCGGCCTCAGCACCGGCGGCACGAATAGTCTCAAGGCCCTTAGCGACCTTGGTGGCATAGGCGGTAATGACCGGGCGATAGGTACGACGCGCCTCGCGAACCATCGTGGTGGCCTCGATGTTCATGAGCTTGTTGTACTTCTCGAGCTTGCAGTCGTAGCGGCACTGGGCCTCGGCCTTGGTCAGGACACCCGTCTCCTCAAAGAGCGCGATGGCCTTATCGGAAACAAAGGCGGGCAGGGCGTCGGCCGTGGTCTTGTTGTTGGCAAGGCCGCGCTTCTCGGCCTCGACGGGCCACTCGTCGGAGTAACCATCGCCGGAAAAGAGGATGCGCTGGTGATCGGTCAGCACCTTCTTGCAGTACTCGAGCGCGGCGTCCTGGAACTTATCCTCGGGCGTACCCTCAAGTGCGTCGGCAAAGGACTTGAGCGACTTGGCCACGGCGGCATCGAGCACCAGGTTGGAGTCGGAGACGTTCTGCTCGGAGCCGCAGGCACGGAACTCGAACTTGTTGCCGGTGAAGGCGAACGGGGAGGTGCGGTTGCGGTCGGTGTTATCCTGCATCAGCTTGGGCAGGGTATCGGCGCCCAGGTCGAGCACGCCGCGCGTAGCATGGACAGAAGCCTTGCCATCGATGATCTTCTCGACGACCTCGGTAAGCTGGTCGCCCAGGAAGATGGACATAATCGCCGGAGGAGCCTCGTTGGCGCCCAGACGATGGTCGTTGCCGGCCGAGGCAACGGAGGCACGCAGGAGCTCCTGATAGTTATCGACGGCCTCGATCACCGCGGTGAGGAAGACGATGAACTGCAGGTTGTCGAGCGGGGTGTCGCCCGGGTCGAGCAGGTTCTCGGACTCGGTGCCAAGCGACCAGTTGTTGTGCTTGCCCGAACCGTTGATGCCCTCGAAGGGCTTCTCGTGCAGCAGGCAGACCAAGTCGTGGCGGGAGGCGATGAGCTTCATCTTCTCCATCATGACCAGATTCTGGTCGATGGCCTCGTTGACCTCGCCATAGACGGGGGCGAGCTCATGCTGGCAAGGAGCGACCTCGTTGTGCTTGGTCTTGGCAGGAATGCCAAGCGCCCACAGTTCATCGTCCAGGTCCTTCATATAGGCCGAGACGGTGGGGCGGATAGCGCCAAAGTAGTGCTCCTCGAGCTCCTGGCCCTTGCAGGGAGCGGCGCCAAAGAGGGTGCGGCCGGTGATGACCAGGTCCCTGCGCTTGCGGTAAGCGTCCTTCTTGATCAGGAAGTACTCCTGCTCATCGCCCACGGAAGGAACGACCTTCTTGGGGGTTTTGCCAAACAGCGCCAGAACGCGCTTGGACTCACGCGAGAGCGCGGTCATGGAGCGCAGCAGCGGGGTCTTCTTGTCTAGGGCCTCGCCCGTGTAGGAGCAGAAAGCCGTGGGGATGCACAGGACATCGTCCTTAATGAAGGCGGGGCTAGTGGGATCCCAAGCGGTGTAGCCACGGGCCTCGAAGGTGGCACGCAGGCCGCCGTTGGGGAAGCTGGAGGCGTCCGGCTCGCCCTGGATGAGGTTCTTGCCCGTAAACTTGGTAATGGCGGTGCCGTCATGGTTGGGTTCGAGGAAGCTGTCGTGCTTCTCGGAAGTAATGCCCGAAAGCGGCTGGAACCAGTGCGCGTAGTGCGTCGCGCCCTTGGAGATGGCCCAGACCTTCATGGCGTGGGCAACGGCGTTGGCCACATCCAGGTCGAGCGGCTCACCGTCCTCGAGGGTTGCAGCAAGGCGCTTCCAAATGTCCTTGGGGAGGTAGTCCTTCATGACTTCCTCAGAGAACACCATGGTCCCGAAGCGGTCAGTAAGTTCGGCCATACGGAACTCCCTTCGTATCGGCACCGCGTGAGAAGCGGTGTTGATTACTAACGAACGAGTCATAGCTTAGACTCGCCGTGTTTCCGCGACATTACCGTTATGTTGCTGTCGCGAAACCAATCAATGAGGTTACCCTATCGAGGCGGCGTTGCCACCCTCAACAGCCAATCAACTGCATAAATTGCAGACCTCTCTCCATGGTTTAAGGGTAGTCAATTTGGGATGGAGCTCTATTAACTGGTATTTTGCATCAGATACCAGTCTTTATAGTCCGTGCCTAGATTAGCCGCTCTGTTATAGAGAAAGCCGATAGCAAGGCATCTTTGATTGGTATCCTCAAATAGCGAGTGAAACTCCACCGTGGCACAGTGGTGCTGTAGAATCCTTACAACACATCACACTATTACGTATCTAGAGGAGCACGATATGCGCGTCGACGAGGTTTTTAAGCAGGCAGCATCCCAGGGCACCGTGCCCATTTCGTTTGAGATGTTCCCGCCCAAGGGCGAGCTGACCCTCGACACGGCTCGCGAAGTGGCAGGCAATCTGTGCAAGCTTTCGCCGAGCTTTGTCTCGGTCACCTGCTCGGCCGGCGGCTCGGGCAACGGTGCCGCCACCGCCCCCATCGCGCATATGATTACGAGCGAATTCGACACGCCCTCGGTGGCACACCTTACCTGCGTGGGCCGGTCGCACGCCGATATCGCCGCCAAGATCGACGAGTATCGCACCGCCGGCGTGGAAAACATCCTGGCCCTGCGTGGCGATCTCCCTGCCGGCGCGACCGAGGACGACAAGCCCGCCTCGGACTACGCCTACGCCCGCGACCTCATCCCCGAGCTCGTCGACGCCGGCTTTTGCGTGGGCGCCGCAGCCTACCCCGAGGGCCACATTGCCTGTGAGGATCTCAACCTCTCGGTCGAACACCTCAAGCAAAAACAGGACGCTGGCGCGAGCTTCTTTGTGACGCAGCTCTTCTTTGATAACGAGTGCTTCTACCGTTTTCGCGAGCTTGCCGACAAGGCCGGCATCACCGTGCCCATTACCGCGGGCATCATGCCGTTTATGGGCAAGTCACAGATCAGCCGCATGGTCTTTATGTGCGGCGCGTCGCTGCCCTCCCCCGTCATCAAGATTCTCGCCAAGTACGAGAATGACTCCGAGAGCCTGCAGGCAGCTGGTGTAGATTATGCAGCCCGCCAGCTTTGCGACCTCAAGGAGCACGGCGCTGACGGCCTGCACTTGTACACTATGAACCGTCCTGCGATCGCCGCGACCATTATGGAGCGCCTGGGGTAATGGAAAAACCGCACATCGATACAACCGCTGTCGAAGTGCCGGCCGACCTTGCGTCGCCGGCGCTTTACCGTGTCGATGCTGCGCACCATCCCCGTGTCGACCGTACCGAGATGCTGCGGTATCTGGGTTACGGCGGCCAGCAGATTGAGCCCGAGCTGTCGCAGCGTATTGAGCTTGTGGTCGAGCGCCTAGAGTTAGACATTGAGCCCCGTGGCGTGCGCCGCGTATTTGCCGTCGATGCCACGAGCGTGGACGAGCAGGGCAAGCCTTGCATCCGTCTGGTCGGCACCAATGTTGAGCTGCGCGGTCGCGATATCTATCGACATCTTAAGGACGCCCGTATGGCTGCGCTCATGGCATGCACCCTCGGCATGGATGCTGAGCGCCGTTTGCGCACCACGGGAGCCCAACATCCCCTGGAGGGCGCCGTGCTCGACGCCGCGTGCTCCGCTTACGTGGAAGCCGCCGTTGAGCAAATGGACCAGCGGGTCAAGACGGACGCCGCCGTTCATGGGCTCGCCGGCAACTGGCGCTTTAGTCCCGGCTACGGCGACTGCCCGCTCTCGGCCCAGCGCTCGGTCGTAGCTGCGCTCAACGCCACGCGGCTCATCGGGCTTACCGTCACACCTACCAACCTGCTCATGCCCACCAAGAGCGTGACAGCGGTGATCGGTCTGTTTGACGGCGAGGTCCACGACGCCCAGAGCCGCCCCACCTGCAATATCTGCCGCATGCGCGAACACTGCCGCTTCCGCGCCGCCCACACCACCTGCTATTCCAGCCATTAGGAGCCCTCGATGTTTACTCCGCTTATCACTCATGATTCTGACGGCACTGCATTGGCGGCACCCGTTGATGCTGCACGCCGTAATGGCGCTGCATACAAGACGCGCACAATCGACGACCTTCGCATTAAGGACGATCGCCTGCGTGCGGCCATCGAGGGCACGGGGCACCTGCTGTTCGACGGCGGCATGGGCACCATGCTGCAGGCCGCTGGCATGAAGGCGGGCGCCCTGCCCGAGCTGCTCAACTTTGAGGAGCCCCAGGTTATCACTGATATCCAACGTCAATATGTCGAGGCCGGCTGCGACGTGATCACCGCCAACACCTTTGGCGCCAACGCCCACAAGCTCGACGGTGCCGCCACCGTGGCAGACGTCTTTGCCGCGGCCGTCGCCTGTGCCCGCGAGGCCGGCGCCCGCTACGTCGCCGGCGATATCGGCCCCATCGGCGCGCTGCTTCGCCCCCTGGGTACCCTGAGCTTCGACGAGGCCTACGACCTCTTTGCCGAGGAAGTGCGCGCTGGCGTCGCCGCGGGTGTGGACCTCTTTATTATCGAGACTATGACCGACCTGGCCGAGATCAAGGCGGCCGTCCTCGCCTGTCGCGAAAACTCCGACCTGCCCGTCTTTGCCACCATGACCTTCGAGGAAGACGGTCGCACCTTCCTGGGCACGAGTCCCGAGGTGGCCGCCATCACGCTCGATGCCATCGGCGCCGACGTTTTGGGCATCAACTGCAGCCAGGGACCGGCCGAGCTACGAGGACTCGCCGCACGTATGCTCACCGTTACCGATAAGCCCATTATGGTGCAGGCCAACGCGGGACTCCCCCATGTGGACGACGACGGCAACACCGTCTTTGATATCCAAGCCCCCGAATACGCCGAGGCCGTCGCCGGCATGATCGCCGACGGCGTGAGCGTCGTGGGCGGCTGCTGCGGCACCACGCCGGCGCACATGGCGGCCCTGCGCACGCTTATCGACAACCACACGCCCAGCCCGCGCCGCCGCAAGCCCAGCATGTCGGTCACGAGCGCCCAAACGGTCGTGGACCTTCCCTGCGACGGCCACAAGATCGCCGTCATCGGCGAGCGCATCAACCCCACCGGCAAAAAGCGCCTGCAGCAGGCCCTGCGCGACGGCGACCTGGACTACGTTGTGAGCCAGGGCATCAGCCAGCAGGAACAGGGCGCCGATATCCTGGACGTCAACGTCGGCCTGCCCGAGATCGACGAGGTCAAGATCATCCAACAGGCGACCGAACAGCTCCAGGGCTCCACGCTGCTGCCGCTGCAGATCGACTCCACCGATCCCGCCGCTGTCGAGGCCGCCGTGCGCCGCTACGCCGGCAAGCCCATCATCAACTCGGTCAATGGCAAGCAGCAGATCATGGATGAGATCTTTCCGCTGGTCGCCCACTACGGCACCAACGTTGTCGGCCTTACGCTCGACGAAGGCGGCATCCCCGATACCGCCGAGGCTCGCTTCGCCATCGCCGAGCGCATCGTGGCCGAGGCTGCCCGCTACGGCATCGGACCGGACCGCATCCTCATCGACTGCCTGGTCATGACCGCCTCGACCAATCAACGCCAGGCCGAGCAGATCCTGCGCGCCATGTCCCTGTGCAAGGAGCGCCTGGGCGTCAAATGCGCGCTCGGCGTGTCGAACATCAGCTTTGGCCTGCCTGCCCGCCCGCTGCTGGGCTCGGTCTTTTTGGCCGCCGCCTTTGGCGCGGGCCTGGACGCCCCCATCATGAACCCGGGCTCCAAGCGCTTTATGGATACCGTCTACAGCTATCGCGTCTTGAGCGTTGAAGACGAGGGCTCGACCGGATACATCGAGCGCTACGCCGGTTGGACCGATCCGTACAAGATCGCCGCAAACCCGGCAGCAGCTCAGGCCGCATCGACCGACACCGTGCCCGCTGCTGGCACCGCCGGCACCGACGGCAACGACGACCCGATTCGTCGCATGGTCGTCTCGGGCCGCAAAGGCGAGATCGCTGCCGAGACCGAGCGTCTGCTGGCAGACCACGACGCCATGGACCTCATCAACAATCACTTTATCCCCGCCCTCGACGAGGTTGGCGTCCTCTTTGACCAGGGCAAGTTCTTCTTGCCGCAGCTTATGGCCTCGGCCGAAGCCGCACGCGTGGGCTTCGACACCATCAAGCGCCTGATGCCCGCCGGCGAGATTGCCGACAAGGGCAAGATCTGCGTGGCCACCGTCAAGGGCGACATCCACGATATTGGCAAGAACATCGTCAAAATGCTGCTCGACAACTACGGCTACACCGTCTTTGACCTGGGCCGCGACGTCGATCCGCAGGAGGTACTCAAGACCGTCAAGGAGCGCGATATCAAACTCGTCGGCCTCTCGGCGCTTATGACTACCACGGTCGTCGCCATGGAAGAGACCATCAAGTTGCTCCATGCCGAGGTTCCGGGCGTCAAGATCATCGTGGGCGGCGCCGTGCTCACCCCCGAATACGCCAAGCAGATCGGCGCGGACTACTACGCCAAAGACGCCGCCGAAAGCGCTCGTATCGCCGAAGAGGTCTTTGGGCAGTAACACAACGGAAACAACCGAGCATCAAAACGTGCCGCATGCGCCACTTGGCACGTGCGGCACGTTAGAATAGATAAGACTATGCTCGTTTTGGCAGATAGGAGCGCAAGGATGGCGATCACGCCCGCAGAAATCGCGGAAACCCGCGGCATGGTTGAGGAGCAGAACCTCGACATCAGGACCATCACCATGGGTGTTTCGCTCATGGGTTGCGGCGACGAGAACCTCGACCGCATGTGCACGAAGATCTACGACCACGTGACGCACACGGCTGAGCACCTGGTCGAGACCGCCGAGAACCTCGAGCGCGAGTACGGTATCCCCATCGTCAACAAGCGCGTTTCCGTCACCCCAGTGGCGCAGATCGCCGCGTGCTGCAAGGATGAGGACCTCACCCCCATCGCGCATGCCCTCGACCGCGCGGCAGAGACGCTCGGCATCGATTACCTGGGCGGCTTCTCCGCACTCGTCCAGAAGGGCATCGGCGACGCCGACCGCCGTGTCATCCAGTCCATCCCCCAGGCGCTCGCCACCACGAGCCGCGTCTGCTCCAGCGTCAACGTTGCCAGCCTGCGCGCCGGTATCAACATGGATGCCGTGCTCATGGCCGCCCAGACCATCATCGATGCCGCCAAACTCACGGCCGACCAGGATTCCGTCGGCGCTTCCAAGTTTGTCTGCTTTGCCAACATGGTCGAGGACTCCCCGTTTATGGCGGGCGCCGTCCACGGCGGTGGCGAGGCCGACGCCGTCATTAACGTAGGCGTCTCGGGCCCCGGCGTTATGGCCGCAGCCCTGGAGACACTGCCCGATTCCGCATCGATGATGGAGGTCGCCGAGAAGATTAAGCAGACCGCCTTTAAGATCACCCGCGCCGGCGAGCTCATGAGCCGTGAGGCAGCCCGCCGTCTGGGTGTCGAGAAAGGCATTGTCGACCTGTCGCTGGCTCCCACGCCTGCCATCGGCGACTCCGTTGCCCGCATCCTCGAGATCATCGGCGTGGGCACCTGCGGTGGCCCCGGCACGACCTGCGCGCTCGCCATGCTCAACGATGCCGTCAAGAAGGGCGGCGTCATGGCCAGCTCCAGCGTGGGCGGTCTCTCCGGCGCCTTTATCCCCGTGTCCGAGGATGCCGGCATGATCGCCGCCGTCGAGGCCGGTGCGCTTTCGCTCGAGAAGCTCGAGGCCATGACCTGCGTGTGCTCCGTTGGCCTGGACATGATTGCCATCCCCGGCGACACCCCGGTCGAGACCATCGCCGGCATCATCGCCGACGAGATGGCCATCGGCGTCATCAACAACAAGACCACGGCCGTGCGCGTGATTCCCGCCATCGGCAAGGGCGTGGGCGACTGCGTCGAGTACGGCGGCCTGTTTGGCCGTGCGCCCATCATGCCGGTAAACCCCAACGCCGGCACCGTGCTTGCCCACCGCGGTGGACGCTTCCCGGCGCCGCTGAACTCGCTCAAGAACTAGCTGAGGGGGACTGGCGAGGAGCCCCGGGGAGGGCAAATATATAAGGTCGCCTGCTCGAACAGTCCTGACTCGCACGGAGAGCACATTAAGTGCTCTCCGGCTCGTGCGGAACTCGCGATCGACCTTATATATTTGCCCTCCCCGGGGCTCCCGCACAACGGGACCTCAGTTGGGTTCTATCCCGGTTGCAGTTGCTTCGCTCCTGCACCACTTGGCTGGTGCGGCGATTTGGCGTTGGAACGGTTCTTTTTCTGATATATGCTGGTTGCGGCTCTTCTTTTGGGAGGAGTCGCTTTTTTGTTGCTAGGAGGTTAGCCCGTGGTTGAAGGGGATGCTCGCTCTGAGCTTCTTTCTGCGGATTGGAATGGCGAATGGATGCGCCTGCAAGCTGGTCGGCATCGGGCTGATGATTCTTTTGAGTGGGATAAGCGGGCTCGGCATTTTCGGCCGTTGGAGACTGCTCCTTATGCCCGGGATTTTATAAAGTTGTTGGCGCTTGAGCCCGGCGAGTCCGTGCTGGATATGGGGTGTGGGGCTGGGTCGATTGCTATTCCGCTTGCTCAGGCTGGGCATTCCGTGATTGCTGCCGACTTCTCTCCTGCCATGTTGGGCACGCTTGATGCCGGCATTGAGTACTATGGACTCGAGGATCTCATTACGCCGCTTGAGCTTGCTTGGGATGATGATTGGGATTTGGTTGGACCGGTCGCGAAAGCGGTAGATGTCGCCTTTGCCAGTCGGTCAGTTACGACGACCAATCTAAAAGGCGCGCTTGCCAAGCTTGATCGTACGGCTCGTCGGCGTTGTGCTGTCACGATGGTCGCCAACTCCAGCCCGCGCTATGATCTGCACCTGATGAACGCTATCGGCGCCTCCGTTACCTGCAGCAATGGCTTTGTGTATGCCTTTAACATCCTTATTCAGATGGGTGCGCTGCCGCAGGTCACGTATTTTGAATCGCCTCGTCGCGACACCTTCGATAGCCTTGAGGCAGGCGTGGCGGACTTTTCTCGTATGCTCGAGCATGGCAACGAGGATAAGATCGACCGCCTGCGCGATTACATCGCCCAGCACATGATCGAGAACCCCCATGCCGGTGAGCCGGGCTCCAAGGGCGTGCCGCAGGGGCGCTATATGCTCGACCACGTCCGTAAGGTCCGTTGGGCGTTTATTGCATGGGAGCCGGTCTCTGCGCCCAGCTCATAGCCTGTTCGCAGCCCGCACCGCCCACTCACTCGGCATCCGCATTCTTTGCGAACTGGGCGAACGCGCTCCACACCGCGCCGTTCCTGCGCTATCGTGGGACAGCTCACGTAGATTAAGGCCCCGTCGCGGGGCGCCCCATACATAGAAAGCGAGAACCCATGGCACTGACAGGAGCACAGGTCAAGCAGCTTCGCAGCATGGCCCATCACCTCAACCCCGCCATCATCATCGGCAAGTCCGACGTCAACGAGGGCACCGTCGAGCAGACGGTCGCCTACCTGGAGAAGCACGAGCTCGTTAAGTGCTCCGTGCTCGATGGCTCCAGCCTTTCCGCCCGCGAAGCCGCCGAAGAGCTCGCTGAGCGCTGCCACGCCGAGGTCGTCCAGGTCATCGGCCGCAAGTTCTCGCTGTATCGCGAGTCCTCGCGCAAGGACATCGAGAAGATCAAGCTCGTCTAAGAGCCAATAAACCGGCGAGCCAACACATAGCAAGCTTACGGGTGCCCAAGTACTTCGGGCGCCCGTTTTTTATCGCTCGACCAGCACGCGATTGAGCCGCCCCTCCACCAAGCGCTCGTATAGACGCCGCGTCTCGGGCTCGGGCACGCCATTGACCTGCTCCCTCAGATGGTGCATATGCCCGCTGTATAGCTCGACGATATCGCGCCGCCGCCCCGCCGCACTGTAGACGCGCATGGCGCAGCGCACCATATCCTCACGCGCCGTTTCCTGCCGAAGCCCCGACTCCGCCAGCCAAATCGCCGACTGCAGATCGTTTTCTTCTAGAGCGGCATTTGCTCCCTTAATCATGCAATCGATGTACTTTGACTGCATAATGCGTCGCATACGCAAAAAGTAGGTGGGATTACAGCCATTGGGAACATACAGCGGTCCGGCATAAAGCTGCTCAATCTTAAGGCACAGCTCAACTAAATGGGGCCCGCGCGCACCCGTGCGATTTCCCAAAACCTCGCGGCTTATCTGATCAAACAGCCGTACATCGGTCTTGACGTAGTCACCGTTGAGCCCGATGCATTCATTTTGGATGAGCACACACGACTTGCCATCCGGCGTCGGTCCCAAAGCCGACCGCAAGCGCGATATCGTCGAGTACAGGTTGTTGCGGGCGCTATTGAACTCGGCATGGGGCCACAGCTCCATGGCCAGCGTCTCACGATCGACGAGCGCATCCATGCCCAGCGCAAGCCGCTCGGCAAGCGTCGCCGCCTTCTTGCGACGCCACATTTTGTCCGTGATGGGAAACCCATTGCGCTCGGCGCGAAACGCACCAAACATGCGAATCTCGATATGGTCGATGGTATCAACGGCTTCAACCTCGCCGGCCTGGAACAGGCGCTCGCCCTCTCCTTCCAAATCGTCGCGCAGCGAGTACCGCGACAGCTCGCGCACGGGAAGCTTCTTGCGTATCCTGCCCGCCGGCTCGCCCAGACAATGCATGGCAAGGCGCGCAAAGAGCCGATACGATGGCTCTAGAATCCCCGCACGATTCATGGACATCCAGGCCGCAAGGTCGCTGTCTCGGCCCGCACAGGCCAAATGCAGTGCCACCATCCAGGCTTCTGCGCCACCAACCTGCGTCTGGCTTATATCGAGTAGCTCCGCTTCCTCGCGCACCGAAACCATCGAGGTGTTACGCAGATATGCCGCGCGCTCCAGCAGCAATGCGTTATCGCGCATGTACGCAATCGACTCCTCGGCAAGTTTGAGCACTTGGACCGCACGGAACTTTGCATTAACCGGCCGTCCCTCTGCCAGCGACTGCCAGCCTTCTAGCAACAGCCCAAACAGCTGAATCTGGTTGTCGCGCATGCGCACGGCAAAACGATCGAGCTCGTTGAACGCCGCGTCGTCGGTTACCGGCAAGCCGGAAAGGAGCCGCCGTGCCGCCAACACCATGCGCACCCAGATAGCCATCGCCTTAAGCCCACGTACGTCGAGCGCCTCCCGCACCACCGTCATCTCGTCGTCGCGCTCGTCGGTTCCCGCAAACGACCCGTCAAAGAGCTCCACCAGCATGCTATCGGCTCGTATAACAATCCCCGCGATGTCGAGCTCGCAGTCGTAGGCCTTGCTCGTTTTGAGCTGCTGTAGAACTCCGCCGTCATCTCCCCGCTCTGTCAGACAGCGCTTGACCTCGATATGCGCAGACAACATATCGAGTGCGGTATGGGATGTCTCGATTTCTGGCACGGCCAGATTCGTAGGGAGCCCAAGCCCGTTGTCCCCATAGCAAACAGCCGTCAGTGTCTGGGCCACCCTCCATGAAACAGGGTCTATTTCGCAGGCCGCCCGTTCGCCCTCGCGCTCGATGACCGATGCCATATAGCGAGCGAGCTTTGTATTGGACACGCTGACCGCTGCCAGATATACGCCGAGTGCCTCGGCAGGCGTTGGCTCTGGAGCCGAATCGTCGGCATCGATCGTGCCCAGCGCCGCTCGGCAGATATCGGCCCCGTGCCCCGTCAGAGCAAGATCGACCCCATACTGCCCAGCAAGTTCAAGGACCGCTTCACGGTCCAAAAAGGCGTCCGCCAGGCCCATCGCCGCATCGCATCGGCCCGCCTTAAGCAAAATCCGGGCCGCCCTCGAAACCAGTTCGGGGCGAACCTCGGCCACCAACTTACGCAAACGCAAGCGTCCGTTATCCTCCGTACCCAGACACGTAAAACTCCGCTCGGCGGGATCCAAGCCAAAGATCGGGTAGTCGCGCACAAAGTAGGACTGGTCGACCATCGACAGCCTCACCCCACAGGCCTCGAGTTCTGCGATATTGCCCTCGCCCATCAAAACCATGAGACATGCCACGCAAAACAACGCATTATTGTCGAGCGAAGCTAGATCGACAAGTGCCGCGCCATATACGTTGACAATCTCGTTTTCGAGCAGACCGGCTACGTCGCCTTGGCCATACAGACCTGTCTGCAATGCCGAAACGAGCTCGGGCACGCCCTGCGTGAGCTGATAAAAGTCGAGCGATGTGCTGATCGAAAACGCCGACGCCCACGCCGAATACTCATAGGCATGCACCTTGAGCATCTGCGCATTGATCTTAACCGAATCGCCCAGCCCATGAATCAGCTGACGATTTGAAGGACGGCAGGAGATAAAGACCCCTACCCCCATAGCGCGCAGGCCGCGAATCCTGTCGATGAGGTCTTCGGTATCGTGCTGATCGAGGTTTGGCACATTATCAATCGCGATAAGGGAATGCGGTTTGTCTTTGAGTTCTTCGGTAACCACCTCGAGCTGCATAAACACCTCGCGCCCAGTGGCGCGATCGGCCTCGATAATCCGCACGGGGCCTCGCGTCGGGTCGCATTTAACCTCATGGGTGTACTGCAGCAGCACCGAGGTCTTCCCAAACCCGTCGGGTGCATAAAGAACCACGATGCCGGCCTTTCGACCCTTGGCGATAAGCTCATTCATCAAGCGTTCGCGTCGCACCATATAGCCTCCGCCCAGAGGCATCAGCTCGAGCTCGTCTATACCGCTCAAATCGTTTACCATGCCCGCTCCTCAACTCGACCGTATGGACACTGTAGCCGCAAGACCATACAAGCCGCGCTATGAATAGAGCGACCTTGTGTTTTAGGTTGTCTTTTGGTACGCAAGCGGCAAGTTTTTGTACAGCGAGGGCCGATTGTTATTAATCCCCCGACTAATCGGTCTTTAAGCAGGTAAATGAGCTTGTCAGCTTGTCCCATCTAAGCGGCAGTGTAACGCAGATGAACAAGGTTCAGCCATGTCATTCAACTCGCCTAGCACCCGCTACCGTCTACGACCTTCTAGTGGCATTTTTGCATAGAATCTGGTATAGAATGAATCAAGCTGTTGGACATCCGGCATTCGTCAAGCTTGCGGCAAGTTTTTGGTCAAGTGGGCGGGAAGGGATAGCAAAAAGGCCCCCGCAAAGCGGAGGCCTTAGGCAAGGCTATGTCGAGGTGCAGGATTCGCGCTACTCGCAGAGCGAAAGGGCGGCCTCGTCGGCAACGACAACGCAGTTGGTGTGCAGCTGCAGGATCGAAGCCGGGCACTCGGGCGTAACCGGACCATAGCACATGTCATGCACGGCCTGAGCCTTGGCCTCGCCGTTGGCGACGACCAAGATCATGCGGGCATACATGATGGTCTGGGTACCCATGGTGTAGGCCTGACGGGGAACATCGTCGATGCTGTCGAACAGGCGGCTGTTGGCCTGAATGGTGCTCTCGGTAAGGTCGACGCAGTGCGTGCCCTTGGAGAAGTGGTCATCGGGCTCGTTGAAGCCGATGTGGCCGTTGTTGCCAATGCCGAGCAGCTGCAGATCCGGGTAACCGGCGGCGGCGACGATCTTGTCGTACTCAGAGCAGGCAGCGGCGGCGTCGGGGTTGGAACCGTCGGGCACATGCGTGTTGTTCAGGTCGATGTTGATGTGATCGAAGAAGTTCTCACGCATGAAGTAGTGATAGCTCTGGGGATCGTCGTGCGAAAGGCCGCGATACTCGTCCAGGTTGTAGGTGCTGACCTCGGCAAAGTCGACGTCGCCCTTCTTGTACCAAGCAGCGAGCTGCTTGTAGGCACCGATCGGGGTGGAGCCGGTGGCAAGGCCCAGCACACAGTCGGGCTTGAGGATAACCTGCGCCGAGATAATATTGGCGGCCTTGCGGCTCATATCCTCGTAGTCTTTAGCTTTAATGATCTTCATTACGCGTCCTTTCTCGTACAAGAGAGGCAAGGCTCCCCTTACAAGCACTTGCCCGCGGCCCGCGTCGGCCGCAACCAACGTGTGCGGCCACCAGGGCGAGGTCGCGTAATGTATGTGTCTCGTGTCTAGCCGCGTCGAGGCCCCTGCCCGTCCACGGTGACCCAAAGCTGTTTAGCTTCGGACAATTCCATCTTGCCACGGAGGGCGTCCTCTTTCAAGGGCGCCCTCCGTAAACGTGTTTGAATTGTAGGCTAATGGCCACGTGCACTTGCTAGCGCTCGCGAGCAACGATGAGCTGGTCCATCTCCTCGACATGCACGCCAACGGAGCCCTTGATGCTTGAGAACTCAACGGAGTTACACACCAAGATGGGAACCGTCACATCGTAGCCCTCGGCAGCAATTGCCTCGCGATCGAACTCAATGAGCACATCGCCCTTATGGACGATGTCACCCACTTGCGCATGCACGGTAAAGTGCTTGCCCTCGAGCTGAACAGTGTCCAAACCAACGTGGATGAGCACGTCCAAGCCATCGACCGTGTTAAGCGCAACGGCGTGTCCCGTGGGAAAAATGGCCTCGACCTTGGCGTCAGCCGGTGCAATCACACGCGTTCCGGTGGGCTGAATCGCCACGCCCTGGCCCAAAAGGCCGGTGGCAAACGTCTGGTCGTTTACCTCGGAAAGCGGAATGACGTCGCCCGAGATGGGAGCATCCAGCGTAAGGACTCGACCACGCATACCAAAAGACCTTAGGACTTTAGTGAACATGCTCCCCCTCGGACATACCAATCAATCAAAATAATCTTATCAGTTTACCACTTGGCAACGGTTTTTGACCATTAGGGAAGTTCGCGCTTGACAACCTCGACGATGTCGTCGACAACGCGCTGGGTCAGCTCGTGCGTCTCGGCCTCGGCCATCACGCGGACCAGCGGCTCGGTACCGCTCGGGCGCACCAGAATGCGGCCACGGCCGTCAAGCTCCTTCTCGGCAGCAGCGACGGCGTCCCAAATGGGCTGGCAATCGTCCAGACCAGCCTTGTTGTCGGAATGCACGTTGACGAGTACCTGCGGGTACTTCTTCATGATGCCGGCAAGATCAGTGAGGGTACGACCGGTGCGCTTGAGCACGGCCAGAAGCTGCAGGGCCGTCACCAGGCCGTCACCGGTGGTGTTGTGCTCCAGGAAGATGATGTGGCCGGACTGCTCGCCGCCGATGACGGCGCCGTCCGCGAGCATGCGCTCCAGAACGTAGCGGTCGCCCACGGCGGTCTGAACCATCTCGAAGCCCTGCTCCTTCATAGCGATGGAGAAGCCCAGGTTGCACATGACGGTCGAGACGATCTCGGAGTTGACGAGCTTGCCGCGAGCGGCGAGGTCAGAACCGCAGATAGCCAGGATGTAGTCACCGTCGATCTCATTGCCCTCACTGTCCACGAACAGTACGCGGTCGGCGTCGCCGTCGTGGGCCAGGCCGATGTCAGCATGGGTACGCAGCACGAGCTCGCGCAGGGGCTCAAGGTGAGTGGAGCCGCACTCGACATTGATGTCGGTGCCGCAGTAATCGGTGTTGATGGCATGGACCGTTGCACCCAAGCGCTGAAGCGCGGCGGGCGTGGTCTGGCAGGATGCACCATGTCCGCAGTCGACGGCGACGACGAGGCCGTCGAGCTTAAGGCCGTCGAGCGTATTGATGGCATGGTCGACATATGCCTTGCGGGCATCCTTCATCTTTACGATATGACCCACACCGGCACCGGTCGGCAGCGTATCGGCAGCCATGGACTCCTCGGACATAACCCAAGCGCTGATCTCTTCTTCGACGGCGTCGGGGAGCTTCATACCCTTGCGGCTAAAGAACTTGATACCGTTGAACTCGGGCGGATTGTGAGATGCAGAGATGACGATGCCGCCGTCGAGCTCGTTTTGGACGGTGAGCAACGCCACAGCAGGCGTGGGAATCACGCCACAGCAATGCGGACGGCCGCCCTCGGCCATAATGCCGGCGGTCAGAGCACTCTCGAGCATGGTGCCCGAAAGGCGCGTGTCGCGTCCAACGCAAATATCGGGTCCTAGGAACCTTGTCGCAGCGCGACCTAAACGAAAGGCGAGTTCGCAAGTTAGATCGGCGTTGGCGACGCCACGGACGCCATCGGTACCGAAAATGTTCTGGGGCATAGGATCGCTCCTTCCCAAGTGGGCAAAATGAAGCCGCCCACCCTAGTCGAAAAGAAAAGCGGGACCCACCGAGCAATCGGTAGGCCCCGCTTGTACATTGTATCTCGAAAGGAGATAAAACCTTAGCGCTTGGAGAACTGGGGAGCGCGGCGGGCCTTCTTGAGGCCGTACTTCTTGCGCTCGACCACGCGAGCATCGCGCGTAAGGAAACCGGCCTTCTTGAGGTCAGCACGGTAGTCGCCGGCGTTCAGAAGAGCGCGAGCGATGCCCAGGCGCAGAGCGCCGGACTGACCGGAGATGCCGCCGCCATCGCACAGAGCGATAACGTCGAACTGACCGGCGGTGTCGGTCACCTTGAAGGGAGCAAGGGCGTTCTCAACGAGCTGATGACGGCCGAAATACTGCTCGGCGTCACGCTTGTTGATGGTCACCTTGCCGGTGCCGGGGACGAGACGGACGCGGGCGACGGCGTTCTTACGACGGCCGGTACCCTGGTAGACAACGGTGTTCTCAGCCATCTTTAAGCCTCCAGCTCAATCTTCGTGGGGTTCTGGGCAGCGTGCGGATGCTCGGCACCAGCGTAGACCTTAAGCTTGGTCATCTGGGCACGGCCGAGGGTGGTCTTGGGCAGCATGCCGCGAACGGCGCGCTCGATGACCTTCTCCGGGTGCTTCTCCATAGCCTGGCGGAAGCTCTCAGCCTTGAGGCCGCCGTTGTAGCCGCTGTGGCGATAATAGGTCTTCGTGTCGGCCTTGTTACCGGTAAGCTGGACCTTATCGGCGTTGATGACGACAACGAAGTCGCCGCAGTCGCTGTTGGGCGTGAACTGGGGCTTGTTCTTACCGCGCAGGATCATTGCGATCTGGGTGGCAAGACGGCCCAGGACAGCACCATCGGCGTCGACGAGAACCCAGTTGCGCTGGACCTCGCCCTGCTTGGCGTAGTGAGTCGATTTCGAAATCACTTAGACTCCTCCATGTACAGTACGTGTTGTTACAGAGATTCACGGGGCTCTGCAAGTAACCCGTCCATATTACCCCGCTCGTCGCCCGAGTCAACAGGTATTTTGACTCCGACCAGAGTTTCTGCACATGTCGTCCACGAGCCGTGATTTTCCAGCTCATTAGCTGTTGTCATTTTTTGAGGGTTCGCCGTCGCTAGCGTTCAACGAACTCTTGGATTTCCGCGAGCAGGCGCTTTGCCTCCTGACGGCCCTGGATATACAGGTCCAATAGTTTTGCCGGATCGTGCTCGACATGGCCGACCTCGACCGGCTTTTGCGGAGCGACGACCAACGCACGGCCCTCGCGCTCATACTTCCACAGGTGCATGCGCTGTATGTTGTAGCGGTCGTGGCGCGTCTCGATAGCCTCGAGCAGATAGGGGTAGTCGGCATAACGCGCACGCGCGGCCGGCAAAAACTCGTAGGGCTTTTTCTCATACGAACGGTCCTGCGTGACGATGACGACCGCACGGTCGAAGCCCGCCTCCTCGAGCACATGCTCGATAGGAACCGAATCGGCCACGCCGCCGTCGACGTATTTGTGCCCGTCAATCTCGACCGGCGGCGTCACCAGCGGCAACGAGGTCGATGCGCGCACGGCGTCGAGGTCAAGTACGGCGCTTTTGACCGGCAGGTACGCGGCGGTTCCAAAGAGCATGTCCGTCGCGACGGCGTACATCCCGATGGTGCTCGCGTCGAACGTCTCGTTGTCAAAGGGATCCAGGCGGTCCTGGACATCGTTGAAGATAAAGTCGTAACCCACAATGGAGCCCGTGGACGCAAACGATGCGGCACCCATGAAGCGGTTGTCGTTGCAGAAAGCCAGGTTGATGCGGTTGGCACGACCGATCTGGTGCGACTTGTAGTTCACGCCGTTGAGGGCGCCGGCCGATACGCCGTAGACAGCCGGAATCTCGACGCCGGCCTCCATGAGGACGTCAAGCACGCCCGCGGTAAACTGCCCGCGAAAACTACCGCCCTCCAAAACGAGCGCGACTTTGCCAGCGTTCTTTGCCTTATCTTCTGCAGTCATGTTGACCTCCTGCTGTTTCGTTTTGGCTTTCTTCTACCCAGTTTTGAGATGGCGAGCGCATGGGTTTTTTTGAGGCGGCAGGTGAAGCGAAAAGTGTATCCCAGTTTGAGGCGAGATTCCGGGATGCGCTTTCCGCTTGGACCGCCATTGGGACAGCGCGTCCCGTTCTGAGCGCGGATTCCGGGATGAACTTTCCGCTAGCCATTCATTTGGAAACTGCATCCCATTCCGAACGAGGATTCCGGGATGTACTTTCCGCTTGAGCTGCCATTGGGAAAGCATATCCCACTCTACGGCTCGATTCCGGGTCGCAGTTTCCGCTTGAGGCATCATCCGGAAACTACATCCCAGTCTGAGCGCGGATTCCGGGACGCGCTTTCCGCCTGGGCTGCCATCGGGAAAGCGCATCCCACCCTGCGTTGCTGCGGCATTTTCTTTACGTCCGCGCCCTGCACAGAGTTCGATTCTCCGCGGTGCGGGAGGGGATCCGTTGATGCGGCGCATGGCAGGCTGGGATTCGATAACATCGCATCCATATCGGGTCGAGGCTTTGCGCGGAGAATCCGCGTATTTGCTTCGCAAATACGCACCGGCTTCGGCCGCCTGCCGGCGTCCTCGCCCGCTCGCTACAAACGCTCCGCGTTTGTTTAACGCTCGCGCCCTGCATAGAGTTCGATTCTCCGCGGTATCTGTAAGTAATAAAAAAGCAGGTAGAGACACTTCTCTACCTGCTTGTAACTATTGGTGGAGGCGCGGAGAATCGAACTCCGGTCCACGAAAGCCCCCTGATTGGCATCTCCAAGCTCAGTCGCTGATTTTGTCTCGGACGCTTTGCGCGCAGCGACACGCTCGCGGCGTCCTAACCGGTTCGGTCTTAGCCTGCGCCATACCGATTACGTGCGCAGGAGCATTCCCCTAAAATGACGTCGCGCCGGTGTCGGGGAAATCACCGGGTTGACGCGCCGCTATAAACTAAGCAGCGAGAGCCATAGGCTCAAAAGAAGAGTTGTTGTCAATTCAATTTGACGGTACCCCTGTTTAACGAGGCGAGGAGACCTCGGCTTGCTTCCTCTCTCAGAGCTATCGTGTCGAAACCAGTCGCCCCCGAATGTCGGGAAAGTCTGGATAGCATTGGGCACGAGTACCCAACACCCGTCGACTTTTCAAGGAACATACGGGGCGAGCCCCGCTTGTGGAGTGTTATCTTACCACGTTCTGAAAGCGGACAGCTGTTCTATGCACGAGCTGTGAAGACCCCAATGTGCGCCGCACTTCGCACTTTTGCTACCGATCTCGTCACGTATATTTTCGCCAAGCACAACTGACCCGTCGAAAGGACCGTTATGGATACCAAACAGCAACTCGTCAATGCCCTCGCAGGCCTGGGCTCAACCATTACCGAAGCTATGGACGTCATCGAGGGCTTTGTCCCCTGCGGACATCCCGCCCTCACGGTATCGAACGCACTCGTCGCGCTGGACGCTGACGATGATGCGGCTCTCGCCCAGCAGCTTGAGACCGTCGAGGGCTTTATCGACCACGTGAGTGAGAACCGCGGCGTGGCCGCCTACCACGGCATCGAGGTCGAGCTCGCGGGTCCCAAAGTCGATCTGTTCGCAGCAATCCGCGAGGTAGGCGCCCTTATGCAGACCGCAGGCGTCAAGAACACCCAGGTCAACGAGTGGGTCTACCGCAGTCTGGCAGCACTCGACAACTCCGACGAAAAGGCAGCCGAGCGGCTCGCAGAAAGTCCCGCCATTAAGGCCGAGCTTTTGTAAATAGCAGACGCGGGCCCCTGGCGCATCGTCGTCCAAGAGGCCCGCAAACAGTTCGCATCAACCGATAGCCGCGCCGCCACGTTCCGCCAAAGCAAGAATTGGCATCATTTGACGAGGTGTCTTTGCTGCAAGATCGGCATGTTCGAGCAGCTTGCGATCGTTAGTTACCAAGTAATCAACCTGCGCGCGCTTGCACGCGGCGAGCACCAAGTTGTCTTCGTAATCGCGATGGAGCGCTAAGTATTTGTCGGCCAGCCAAAGGTCCGACGCATCTGCACCCACGGCCGTGGCGTTTTCGGTCATGTTCCGAACAAACGCCAACGCCGCATCGCCAATTGCACGGGCAGACGCCTCGTCAATCGCTCCCCCGCTGGCAAGAACGCTACACTTCAGCTCGTGTTGGACAACGTACAGCACGTCCTTAGCGATATGCACCGGGAAGAACAGCAACGCCCCCCTCTCCGTCGCCTGCCCAATAAACGCACGCGCGGCAAGCGACTCGGCATGGTCGACGCAAAACGAATCAACCCATACGTTGGCGTCTACCATGATTTTGAGAGGTGCCCCACTCACTGGATCATCCCCTTTTGGCGATAATGCTCATCTATGGCTTCGAAATAGATTGTGTTCCAACCGCGATCGTCGGATACGTGCGACGCAGCGATGCCCAAATCCGCATAAAGCCGGTCGGCCGCTGCCCACGACGCGGCGAACGGAGAATCCAGTGCGGCACCCCGTTGCCGGTCGTTAACGGCCTCAAGGATTTCCTCACACGAACCGCCGCCCTGCGCAACCTTGGCCACGACTTTTTTAATAAGGTCGGGCAGCGTTCCACCCGAAAGCCGCAACGCTTCCTCGGCGCGCTCTTTAACCGAGCGATCTACGCGAACATTCACCTGCGCCATGCTGCCAACGGTAGCCATCTCAACCTCACCTTCAGCATTTGCTAGCAGTGCTAGTACAAACATATATCCGAGCTAACATCTCGTCAAACAAAAGAAGGCCTGCACCCTGGCGGCTGCGGTGCCGCCCGAATGCAGGCCATATACTCAATCGAAAACGCTAACGCAGGTACGCCTTTGCGTTGCTCAGGCTGTAGGCGATCGTTGAGCCGTTGTGCAGCAGTGACGAAGTCTGCGGAGTGATCATGCCGGTAATACCCAATGCCAACAGCGCCGAGTTGGTGAGCATCACCTTGGAATACGAACTCGTCAGACGGTCGATAAGCCCCTGGCTCATGCGGCGTAGGCGCACGATCGCGGCGAGATCCGTGTCGGTCAGGATGATGTCGGCGACCTCCTTGGCGATGTCGCTTCCACCGCCCATGGCCAGACCCACGTCGGCCAAACCGAGCGCCGGCGAATCGTTGACGCCGTCGCCCACCATGGCAACGTGGCGCCCCTCGCCCTTAATGCGCTCCACATAGGCGTACTTGTCCTCGGGCAGCAGCTCGGCCTTAAACTCGTCGACGCCTGCCTCGCGAGCAATGCGCTCGGCCGTACGCTCCGAGTCGCCCGTGAGCATGACCACGTGCTTAACGCCCAACGCGTGCAAGTCGGCGATGGCCTCGCGGACCCCGGGCTTAAGCGGGTCCTCGATACCGAGCACGCCCACGACAGCGCCGTCGACTGCCAGATACAGCGGCGACAGGCCCTGCATCTGGGACTCGATTTGCTCCTTAATGTCGGACTCGAGCTGCGCGCCCTCGTCCTCAAACACAAAGTGTGCCGAGCCAATAATTGCGCGACGCCCCTCAATGGACGAAGCAATACCATGCGCCACGATGTACTCGACGGCAGCATGGCGCTCGCGGTGCTCGAGCCCACGCTCGTGAGCAGCGTTGACCACGGCACGCGCCACCGGATGCGGGAAATGCTCCTCCAAGCAAGCGGAAAGGCGCAGGATCTCGTCCTCGCTCCAACCATCGGTGGTGAGTACGCAGGCAAGACGCGGCTGGGCCTCGGTGAGCGTGCCGGTCTTATCAAACACAATAGTGTCGGCCTTGGCAAACGACTCAAAGTACTTCGCACCCTTGACCATGACGCCCATCTTGGCAGCATCGCTCATAGCGGTCATGACGGCGACGGAGCCCGTGAGCTTAAGTGCACACGAGTAGTCAACCATCAGTGCCGCTGAGGTCTTGATGAGGCTGCGGGTGGTGAGTGCGACCAGACCCGCGAGCAGGAAGTTCCACGGAACAATCTTGTTGGCGAGGTCTTCCATGTGCGACTGGCCCTCGGACTTGAGCGAGTCGGCCGTCTGCACGAGCGAGACGATCGAGCGGAGCTTGGTCTGAGCCGTATTGGCGCGCACGCGCACCAAGATGCTGCCGTCTTCCACGACGGTTCCGGCGAACACGTCGTCGCCCGCGCTGCGCTCAACGGCAAGCGGTTCCCCGGTCAGGGTCGCCTGGTTAACCATGGCGCTCCCCTGCTCGACCACGCCGTCAATGCAGATGGACATGCCGGTGCGCACGGCTACCAAGTCGCCGGGCTCAAGCTCGGTGGCGGCAACGCTTACCTCGGTGTCGCCGACGACTTTTTGCGCCTTGTCGGGCACATCGAGCAGCGAGTTGATGAGCTCGTTTTCGCTCATGGCGCGCGTGTAGTCCTCGAGCAGCTCGCCCACGTTGAGCAGGAACATCGTCTGCCCCGCGGTGTCGACATCACGCTTGACGAACGAAATGCCGATGGCCGAAGCGTCGAGCACGGGAACGGTCAGGCGCGGCTGCGCGAGCTCACGGAGGGCGGCGCGCAAAAAGGCCATGTAACCGGCCACGACAAACACCGCACGCAGAGGCGTCGGCAAGAACCAGCGGCGCGCGTAGTGGGCGCCGATAAGTGTGGCAAGATCCATGACGAGCTTGTGCTTGCGTGGCTCGAGTTGCATCACGTAGCCCGACTTGGCATCGGCGATAGCTTGAGCATCGAGTGCGCCTAGGGCGTCGAGCACGCTTGCGCGGCGCGGCTCATCGTACTCCAGCGCCATCTGGCCAATGCGGCCATACACGCGCACCTTGTGCACGCCATCGATGTCGCCGCCAAGCTTAAGAAGTGCATCGAGATCGCTCTCTGGCACAGGACCCGCCAATTGAAGACGGGTCCTGCCGGGGATCTCGCTAATAATCGAGAATCTCATAGTTTGTGCCTGAGAGCGTTACTCGGCTGCCTCGTCAGCAGCGGCCTCGCTCTGGGTGATGTAGGCAGCCTCGGCAACCATGTCATCGACATTGGCCTTGGCCTGCTCGACCATGTCCTGGTAGCAGTTCTTGACGCGCATACCGCACGCGATGCCCTGCACACAGGCGTTCTTTACCGGAGCGCTGGTGAGCAGCTTGATGCCGGCCGTACCAAGCAGAAAACCGCCACCGACAAGCAGGGTGTTAAACGTCGACTTCTTCATGTTGCTTCTCCCTTTTGCCGCACAAGCGCGGCATGGTGCCTTAGCACCCGAGTTCATTAGTTTGCTCGAGCACGCTTTTGAGAACAGTTTAGTATAACTATTTGGTCAACAATGGCTAACTTTTTGGAAACTATGGGGGTGAACTCAATATGACAAGGGACAGTCCCTTTGTCATATTCCTACAGCTGCCAGGCAGCCGCTTCCTTTTGCAGCGCAACCATGCGGGCGAATTCTCCGCCTGCTGCCTTGAGCTGCGCCGGGGTGCCCTGTTCAGCAACCACGCCATCCTTGAGCACAACGATCTTGTCGGCATTTTCCACCGTACGCATGCGATGCGCAATCACGATAACCGTCTTGCCTGCAAGCAGACGGGAGAGCGCCTGCTGTACCACGGTCTCGTTCTCCACATCCAAGCTCGCCGTCGCCTCGTCCAACAGCACGATAGGCGCGTCTTTGAGCAGCGCACGGGCGATAGAGATGCGCTGGCGCTCGCCGCCGGACAGCTTGGAGCCGTTCTCACCGATCATGGTGTCGTAGCCCTGCGGCATACGGCTCACAAACTCGTCGCAGTTAGCGGCACGCGCGGCCGCAAGCACTTCCTCATCGGTGGCATCACGACGCCCGAGGCGGATGTTTCCCATCACCGTGTCGTCAAAGAGCAGCACGTCTTGGAACACAATGGCGTAGTCTCGCAGCAGCACCTCGGGATCAACGCCCGCAACATCCACGCCGCCCACGGTGACCGTGCCTTCGGTAGCATCCCAAAAGCGCGCGGCCAGGCGGCTCACCGTAGACTTACCGGAACCCGAAGGACCGACCAGCGCCGTGACCTCGCCTTCCTTGGCGGTAAAGCTCACATCGGTAAGAACTTTCTCGCCGGCGCGTCCGTCCTCGCCCGCACCATAGCCAAATGCCACATGATCGAACACCACATCGTGGCCCACGGGCTCAAATTTCTCGCTGCCCCGCGCCACAGGCTCTTCCATGATGGAACGCATGCGCTTGGCAGACGACTCGGCGGCAAACAGCTCGGACACCAGCATCAACGCCTGGTCAAAGGGCGCATAGATACGGCTCACCATAAGCAGGAAGGCAAACATCACCAAAAAGTCGACCTGCCCGGAGGCGACCATCGCGGCACCCGCGACCAGCGTGGTGGCAATGCCCAGACGCAGGATGGCAAAGGCGGAGTTGACCAAAAGCCCGTTAGCGAGCTCGCCCTTGGTGGTCTCGCGCTCCTCGGCATCGATTACGGCGTTGAGCCCCTCAAGATAATGGGCCTCCTGGTTGGTGGCGCGAATCTCGCGAACGCAGTCGAGCGTCTCTTGAATCGCCTCGGTAACCTTGACCTTCTCGGCGCGTACGCGATCGAACACCGGGGTCATGGGGCCGCGTGTTAGATACAGCACGGCAAAGGCCACGGGAACGCTCCAAAACGCCGCGATCGCCAGCTGCCAGCAAAAGAACAGCGACGCCACGAACACAATGGCGCTTGCGATGATGGCACCCCAAAGCTCTCCCAGCACGTGGCTGTAGGCGTGCTCCATGGCCTGAACGTCGCCCATGATGGTCTCGGTTAAATCGGCCAGATCACGACGACCAAAAAACGACAGCGGCAGTTTGCGCAAGCGCTCGGCAATCTCCATACGCTGCTTGCCGCACTCCTCGTAAAAGATGCAGTAGGTGTAGTAATACTGCTGCCAGTTAGAGGCAAAGAGCAACACGAAAAAGACCAGAAGGCCGCCCACGATCGGCAGGGCATCCGGCAGGTCGGCGCCAGTGGCGAGATGCTCGACAAAACCGGCCATAACCAGGAATAAAAAGCCCATGCCGGCCATGGTAATGAGATTGGTGAGCGTGGTCCAGAAAATGCCGCGTTTTACGCCGGCGACGCCTTTATCGGATAGGAAATACTTCTTTTGGAATGAGGCGAACATTTAGGCCTCGCCTCCCTTCGTGACGGCGGCATCCGCGGTCGCTGCAGTGATTTTCCAGCTCGCGGCCTGTTCGTATTCGGCCCACATCTTGGCATACAGACTCTCTTGGGACAGCAGCTCGGCATGGGTGCCAGCCTCCTGCACGCTGCCCTGGTTGAGCACCACGATTTGGTCTGCGCCCACTACAGTCGAGAGTCGGTGCGCAATCATAATGACCGTGCGACCCGCCGCCAGCTTACTAAAGGCGCGCTGGATAAGCGCCTCGTTCTCGGGATCGGCAAACGCCGTGGCCTCATCGAGCACCACGATAGGCGCATCCTTAAGAATTGCGCGGGCGAGTGCCACGCGCTGGACCTCGCCGCCCGAAAGATATGCTCCGCCGGCACCGAGCATGGTATTGATGCCCTGCGGGAGCTTGGCCACAATGTCGTCGCACTGAGCTGCGGAGAGGGCAGCACGCACTTCGTCGTCAGTGGCCGCAGGCTTGGAGGCGCGCACGTTATCGGCAAGTGTTTGTCGGAACAGCTGGTTGGTCTGGAACACGAAGGCGACCTGGTCCATAAGCTCGTGCGGATCCATATCGCGAACATCCACACCGCCTACGAGCACTCGACCCGAGGAAACATCCCAAAAACGCGGAATCAGGCTTGCGCAGGTTGACTTACCGCCACCCGAGGGACCCACCAGGGCGAGGGTGCTACCCGCAGAAACGCTAAAACTCACATGACTGACAGCAGGTGCTTCGGCACCCTCGTAGGTAAAACTCACGTCCTCAAATCGCACGTCGCCGCCGGCAGGGTGCTTGGGTTGCACGGGCACGGAGAGCCGCTTGGAATCCATGACGCTTCGGATGCGAGCCAGCGAATCGGCACTCATCTGAGAGGCCTCGCCCACAAACATGAGCTTGGTCATGGCCGTCGGCACCACGGCCGAAAATATCGCGTAAAACGTGAAGTTGGTCATAAAATGCGCGAAGTCCGTCTCGCCCGGCGCCAACAGCAACGCCACGGGCAGCAGGAATGCCACAAGACCATTGAGCGCGGTAAGGTTGAGCACCTGTGGAC